>CP134492.1:3476699-3792762 GCA_031761875.1 Bacillaceae bacterium IKA-2
AGCCAGTCATGTGCTCCTCTTTCTATCATATTAAAAACAGGGAGAACAAATTTATGATTTGGCTAAAACCTAGATATATCTTTATTGCACTCATTTTAGCTTTATTTGTTTGGCTGAGTATGAACGCCACAGAATTTCAACTTGATAAATTTAAAAATGTTCCAAATATGTTTCATTTTATTTATGACCAATTTTATCCTCCTAATTGGTCAATCCTGCCTAGATTAATTAATGCCTCATTTGTAACTCTAGCTATGGCTTTTTTGGGTACATTCTTTGCAATTATTATTGCGATCCCGTTAAGTTTTATGGCTGCTAGAAATACGAACCGCAATCCGCTTTTTGGTTGGGTCAATCGGACAATGCTAAGCAGTCTTAGATCTGTCCCTGAAATTGTTTTCGGATTAATTTTCGTTGTATCTCTTGGCTTAGGACCTTTTACAGCTGTTTTGGCGATCATGTTACATAATATCGGAGTTCTAGGAAAATTAATTGCCGAATTAATTGAGTCCGCTGATCCCGGCCCTCAAGAAGCGATGAAGTCAGTTGGAGCAACGCGGTGGGTGATGGTTTTATTTTCAATAATGCCGCAAATATGGCCAAACGTATTAAGTCACTTTTTTTACCGCTTTGAAGTCGCGATTCGAACATCCCTTATCCTCGGTTTTATTGGCGCAGGGGGAATTGGACAACAGCTATTTAATCATTTTCAAACGTTTCAATACCAGTCTGTTGCGATGGACATTATCGTCATTATGTTCCTAGTTATTATCGTAGATTTCATTGGTGGAAAAATTAGAGGAAGGGTAATTTAAGGTGAACAGGATGCTACAAATTAATGAATTAACTGTAAAATATCCAAAAACAAAAGAAAATGCCCTTACTAACCTTAACTTGTCGTTTCGTAAAGGTGAATTTATTTGCATTCTTGGTAAAAGCGGAGCTGGAAAATCGACATTTATTCGCTGTTTAAATGGATTACAACGGCCAACGAGCGGCTCGGTTATTTGGAAAAATAAAAACATTTCCGCGTTAAAGGAAGAAGATCTGCGCAAAGTGCGAGTTGAAATGGGAATGATATTTCAACATTTTAATTTAATTCCACGGTTAAGTGTCTTTCAAAATGTCGTCACTGGTATGTTTGGAAAGCGCTCACCTCACAAAAATTTATTAGGAATTTTTTCAAAGGAAGAGCAGGGTTTAGCTTTTCAAATGATCGATCAAGTCGATTTATCAGCTTATAAAAACAAACGTGTTGAAGAACTAAGTGGTGGGCAAAAACAGCGTGTTGCAATTGCTAGAGCATTACTACAAAACCCAAAAGTATTTTTAGGTGATGAGCCTGTAGCTAGTTTAGATCCAGGAACTGCTATGCGGATTTTTTCACTGCTACAATCAATTCATAATCAATATGAACTATTGACGATTATTAACGTTCATGATGTCATATTAGCAAAACGGTTTGCGACAAGAATTATTGCACTAAGAGATGGAAAGATAATTTTTGATGATAAGCCAGAGAACTTCACAGATGCTACTTATGATCTTGTTTACCTTTAAAAGGCAACCTCTAATGTATAGAGGTTGCCTTTACCTTTACTTTAAAATCAGGCACCGAGTCGATGGTGCCCCTAGCTGAGACAGTATTTAGCTGTTATTTCTAATTGTTTCAACAACTGTTTTATCTGTTGTTTTCACTAGCTTTATTAATAGTTCTTTGGCAGCTGCATAATCATCAACATGGATGATTGATGCAGAAGTGTGAATATAGCGAGAGCACAATCCAATTACTGCTGAAGGAACACCGTTTCCTGAAATATGGACTTTACCAGCATCTGTTCCACCTTGAGAGATAAAGTATTGATATGGAATCTTATTTGTTTCGGCAGTGTCTAGGATAAAGTCACGAATACCGCGATGTGTAATCATTGTACGATCATAAATTCGTAAAAGCGCTCCTTTACCTAAATGTCCAAAAGCATCCTTATCCCCTGTGGCATCATTTGCCGGAGAAGCATCTAATGCATAAAAAATATCAGGATTAATCATATTAGCAGCTGTTTGTGCACCTCTTAAACCAACTTCTTCTTGAACAGTCGCCCCTGAAAAAACAATATTCGGCGTTTTTTCATCTTTTAACTCTTTTAATAATTCAATTGCCAAACCACACCCATAACGGTTATCCCAAGCTTTCGCCAAAATTTTCTTCTTGTTGGCCATTGGTGTAAATGGGCAGATTGGAACAATTTGTTGCCCTGGCTTTATCCCGATTTTCTCGGCATCTGCCTTGTCGTCAGCACCAATGTCAATAAACATGTTTTTAATATCCATAGGTTTATTGCGCTTTTCCTCGTCAAGTAAATGTGGAGGAACTGAGCCGACAACTCCGATAACAGGACCATTGTCTGTGATTATTTCAAAACGCTGAGCTAATAAAACCTGGCTCCACCAACCACCAAGCGTTTGAAAGCGGATTAGTCCTTTTTCAGTAATAGAAGTTACCATGAGACCAACTTCATCCATGTGACCGGCTACCATTATTCTAGGTCCATTTTCGTCACCGCGCTTTACACCAAAAATACTACCTAAACGGTCTTGGATAATTTCATCCGAATATTTCTCTAATTCACTACGAACAAATTTTCGAACCTGATGTTCGAATCCAGATGCACCTTGTAGCTCGGTTAATATTTTGAACATTTCTAATGTATCTTGTTTCATAATTAACTCCCTTCGGATTCCGTAATATTTATGTACTCTTCCATTTTAACGGAACTGCTAAATGCTTTCCACCTATAAGTTTTAATTTTTCCAAAAGTAGAGGTTCAATATCCATTTGGTATTAAAGAGTTTTTTAGATATAATATAATTGAGTAAGGGAATTTATTAATTAACAGAATTTATTTTCATTCAATAAGAAAGAGGTGCTATTGATGGGCTTGAAACGATTTTTATTTGGGGCTGGTATTGGCTTTTTAGTTGGGGCATTCTTTAAAGAAAAACTAACGAAAGAACTTATATCCCCAGAAAAAGCATTACGTATTGTTAAGCAAAAACTTAAAGAACAAGGCGCGGTTGAAGGATCATGGATTCACATGATTCCTGAAAATTATCAAAAAAACCTTCTAAAATACAAAGTTTACCACGGTGGAATTTCCTGCACGATTGGTAGCGAATTTAATCAATTTGACTTTATTGTTGATGGGCATTCTGGTGCTATTTTAGATTTATATTCGCAAGACTAATACACTAAAAAAAATTAGTAAAAGCTTCGCTCGCACAGCTCTTTACGCCGCGCAAGCGAAGCTTTTACTGATCCTCGTATTTAAAAGTAGATATTTAACTTCGTATAAATTTACTTGCATCTTTTTTATTTGTCGGAATTTTTGACAATTCTCTTTAGCGATTTCTCAATATTTGACTGGAGATCTGCTTACCTGTTTTATCCCATTTTAGTGCACAATACTTGTAATCATGATAAAAAATATACCACGCGTCTCGACTTAATCCTTCTTTCAGCCATTTTTCCTTGGCAGAAATCGTATCAATTGGAAAGTCATCATAAGCAAGAACCCAAAGCGGATTTTGATGTGCATGAGTTGGCATTATGTCTGCCATATGGATGATTAATTCTCCTTCTCGCTCTATTTTGATTATGCAATGACCGTTGCTATGACCACCTGTGTGATGCATTTCAATTCCAGGCAACACTTCAATCATCTTTGTAAAAGTTTGAACTTGGTGCTTGATCGGCAGCCAATTTTCTTCCCAATATGTATTACGCGATCGAATATTTGGATTTTGCAGCTCATTCCACTCGGTTTCACTAACATAAACAGTTGCATTTTCAAAAGTGGCTACAAGCTTCTCTCCTTGCCACTTTGAAATACCACAAGCATGGTCAAAATGCATATGAGTCATTAAGATAAAATCGATATCCTTTGTCGATAGTCCTAATTCATTTAAGTTCGTTTCAAGCTTTGATTCCTCTGTTATCCCATAGTTTCGTAATTGTTTTTCTGTAAATTTATTGTTACCAATCCCTGTTTCAATGAGCAGATTTTTCCCATCAACTTGAATTAAGATAGGATCAGTGCGTAATTCAATTTGATTGATTTCATTAAGAGGATATTTTCGTTCCCATAATGGCTTCGGTACGACTCCAAACATCGCGCCCCCGTCCATATGAGTAACTCCACCATTTAACCACGTCAATGTTAACTCGCCTATTTTTAGTTGCTCCACAATTAGTTACCCCCTTTTTAAGTATTTAAAAATCTTCTTTATGCAAATTCTAGGCTAGTTTTACTGCTTGGCCCATTTATCGTTATCGAAATTGGGCCTCACATCGGTAAATTCTCATCCCTTTTTCCGAAAACTTTTCTTCATACTCTGTCATTACATTCCCCTCAAATCCACTGTTATGAAGATCTAAACTAACATTATTAAGGATCATACCGTATTTCGAAAAGCTGTGAAGCGAATATTCAAACAGAGCTTGATTATCCGTTTTTAAATGAATTTCAGCATTCTTTGTTCGAACTTGCTCGTACATTTTCAAAAAACGTTCATGCGTTAAACGATGCTTTTCTTGACGATTTTTTGGCCAAGGATCAGTAAAGTTAATAAACACTCTATCCAATTCACCCTCCGCAAAAAAATCTGTTAACTTTACAACATCTTCATTTAGTAATTTAAAATTTAAAATTCCAGCCTCTTGAATTCGTTCTAATGCTGATATGATGACGCTATCGTATCTTTCAACCCCAATATAATTAATAGTAGGATTTAGCTGTGCCATACGTGTAAGGAATTGTCCTTTACCAGTACCAACTTCAATATGAATTGGGTTGTTATTACCAAAAAGTTCATGCCATTTCCCTTTATGCAGGTCGGCCTCTTGAATAACAATGGTTGGGTGGTTTAATAACTCTTCACTTGCTCCCGGTTTATTTCTTAATCTCATTTTTTTTATCCCTTCCTCTTTCTTTTCTTCCCTTGGTAGTTTACCATAAAACTATCTACACTTTAACTATACAAAACATTTTAAGAAAAACGCAAGGCGCTCACCTATAGGCGAAAAACACAGGAGGGCTTTCAGAAGCTGTCAACTCTTCGACCGCAAAGTGCAGGACAAAAGTGTTCGAGCCGATGGCGCCTTAGGCTCGACAGACGACAAAACTTTATACTTTGTTAACTTCTAAAAATAAATTTTTTACATAAAAGGGTGAATAGAATGATCAACCAACCTGAACCAGTTTATAGCTTTACTATTCCTTACTACACAACCCCAAACGGTGATACAGATGAAATTTTTGTTTCTGAGAAAACATACGAAAAATATTTAATGACAATGAAAAAAGAAAATACGGTCTTCATTCATGGATTACTTCATCCCTTATCGAGTGATTATGGTGATGTCACAACAACTTTATTTGACCAGAAAAAAGCTATTGTCGTAATTGGAACATTGGATCTGAAAGAATACACAAATGAACTTTTGGACATCGCCATTGCTCAAGAATTAGAAAAAGTTCTTTTATTAAATAAAGACGAATTCTTCCATTTTTTATATAGCGATGCAACACCTGACACTATTCAAATATTTATTGATGATATTCAGCAAACATTAACAGAAATCCATATTGCAAAACGGTTAAAAAAAGAAAACTACCGGATTTATGAACGAGAGGCATTGCTTGCAAAGGAATTATTAGCTAGCGCATTTCACTTTGATGCGATACGAGGTGTTTCACCCTATGAAAATGAACATGCTTTATACATCTTAACTAAAATGATTTATTTAGCTTATGTAGACGATGGCCTATTTCAACAATACAAAAAAAAACTTAAGCCTCATTATCCAGCGCTTCTTAATGAGGTTCAACTGCTGTTAAAAATGATTATGAAATTGAATTTATCAACTACTAAGGGACGAGAACGGGCATTAATGAAGATTTTTAAAACTTTAAAATACGAAAAATATTTAAAAAAGATCGATATTAATGATATTAGAGCATTCTCATTAAAAATTGACTCGCTTGGATAATAGTTAGAAATTAAGCATAACTTAACACATAATGAAAGCTTTCTAAGCTAAGTCGCTTCAGACTTACTTGCTGAGAAAATAAGCTTACCTAGAAGGATGTGTCAAGATGAATTATCAAGATCAATTAACGCTACTTTCAGATATTTTAAAAAACCAACAAGCGCATAAATTCGGCACTGAAGATGAGTTCAGTCAAATCTACCGCTTGGCAGAAACTCTTCAAAGTAATGGACTACTTGATGAAAACATGCAGCAAATGTTGTGTAATATTACAGATTATTGTAGGCATAAAGACGATACTAGAAATGAGCCTCCCTTTGATCATTGGCTCCAATCAATTGAGGAGCTTACACTCCCATATCCTCATGAATAATTCCTAATAGTTATTACCCTGGAAATATGTCAATAAATGTAGAAGGGTAGAGTAAAACCACTAGCCTAAAAGTCTAGTGGTTTTATGCTTAATTCCCTGATATTCTGTTATATTTTAGCAATCGAATGAAATTCATTCAACTACTTCTCCCTTTAAAAGCTCTGCTAAATATGATTTCCAATAGTTTAATTGGCTAATTTCGTGACGTCCTTGATGCCAAAAAATTGCATATATCGTTTGTGAAACTACATACCAATGCATTCTTTTACCTAAATCATCATCAAGTTTAACTCCATACTTGCCAAGCCAATCGCGCCAGTCATTTATTGGAATATACCAATATAAAAGTAACCCCAAATCTAGAGCTGGGTCAGCAACCATCGCCCCATCCCAATCAATTAAAAATAATTCATCTTCCCCACTTAAAACCCAATTATTATGATTAATATCACAATGACAGACAACAAATTCATGATGATTCACTTGATCTATTTGCTCTTTCAAATAAAAAAGAGCTTTATGAATAGTTTCCGCCTCATATTCAAATTCGCTCACTCGCTTTGTAATTTCATCTACAATTAATTGGGGAGTAAGTGGTTTATTTCCAATCCGTTTAAACATTTCTAAGAGTTCTTTGGAACGATGAATTTTCTGTAAGAGCTGAGTTACTCGCTGTCCTTTCATCTCAGAAGATTTAAGCTCTCTACCACTAATCCAACGCTGAGCTGAAATGACATCGCCATTTTCTAAGCGCCTTGTCCAAAGTAGTTTTGGAACAATACCTTCTGCTGATAACACCGCGAGAAAAGGAGACGAATTCCGCTTTATAAAAAGCTTATTTTCATCACGGCAGGCATAATATGCTTCTCCTGTTGCACCTCCAGCAGGAGTAACCTGCCATCCTTCTCCTAATAAATGTTCCAACCAATTCACCCTCAATTTATAAACAATATTCTTATTGTCCAAAAAATATTTTAAATAACATTTTACTCTTTAAAAGTCTAGCTTTTATTAAAGTGTAAGAAAAAATTAACTTTACTAATAATAATAATAGTATAACGTAGTTTTTGTAAAGTAAATATGGAAAAATAGCGCAGTGACCAAAAATTACCTTTGATCAAAAAAACACAGATGCCCCGATAGCTTTGAAAATGTCGAAGTCTCAATAAGGATGAGTTTGATGAAAAACAACAGTAGTACTAAGAGCATGAATAGCTGTTTTTGCTCCCTCAATTGTTCTAAGCGAAGTAATACCAGCTTCTTCGCCCTCTACAAGGACGTCCCAAAAACCGTTTGCGGGCAAGATAACTTCTTTATTATCTTTACCTCCATTGTGGATGACGACAAACATGCCGAATTCACTTTTTAGTAAATATGCTAAAATGCTTGATGGTGTATCAAGAATGTGCATTTTCTTTTTAATTTCATCACTTGACATTAATCGAAATACGCAATGTTTTTTCCTTAAAGAAATTAATCCTTTGAGATATTCTACATAGTTTAGGTGCAATGCTTTTCTTTTCCAATCAAATTTATTAATTTCATCAGGTGAATTATAACTATTTTCAACACCGTTTTTTGTTCTGAAAAACTCTTGCCCCGCGTGAATAAACGGAATTCCCTGACTTAAAATTGTCATCGAAGTAGCTAATCGGTGCATAGCAGCTCGTTCTTGTTCCGACTCGTTGCCATTCGCAAGAATTAGTCTATCCCAAAGAGTATGGTTATCATGGCATTCAACATAGTTCACAGATTGGTTAGGATTTTTAAACATTCCTTCAATAGGATAAAAACCTTTCGTACTACCACTTACAAGCATTTTTAAATCGTCCTTTAAATCGCCATTGCCATTACAAAAACCCTGTTCCAACATCTGGAAAATATTCCCTTTAAGTTTATTACGAAATTGATCATTAAAAAAACTAATACCTGGGAGTTGTTCACTATTTGAAATGGTTGATTTTTTTTCCTTTGCTAACGGTGTATCTAAATCCCATCCTTCACCGATTACTAGGATAGAAGGGTCTAACTCATTTAAACGCTCACGAATTTGTTGCATCGTTTCGAGATCCAAAATTCCCATTAAATCAAACCGGAATCCATCAATATTATATTCTTCAGCAAAGTATACAGCTGAATCAACAATAAATTTTTGAACCATTCTTCGTTCCGAGGCAATGTCATTGCCTACCCCTGTCCCATCAGCTAAGCTACCGTCGAAATGATAGCGAAAGTAATATCCAGGGACAATCTTTTCGAAATCAGATTTCGAATGAACGTAAACATGGTTATAGACGACATCAAAAATTACTCTGATCCCATGGTTATGAAATGACTGAATTACTTCTTTAAGCTCTTTAATTCTCAACGTTGGATCGATAGGATTTAAAGAATAGCTTCCCTCAATGGCATTGAAATGTGTTGTATCATAACCCCAATTATAGTGATCCAATAGCGTCGTCTCATCGACGCTCCCAAAATCTTGAATAGGTAATAATTGTACATGGGTAATCCCTAAATCAACAAGATAATCTAATCCTGTAATTGTTTCCCACGGTCCTTTTGTGTCTGATTCTAGCAATGCCTTAAATTTACCTTTATGCTTCATGCCACTATGTTCATCAATCGAAAAATCTCTAATGTGAAGCTCATAAATAATTGCGTCAGTACTTTGACGAAAAGATGGTTTTACCCTGTCTTTCCAAAGATGTGGATTTGTTTTGGATAAGTCTGTAACGACACCTTTTTGACCATTTACTGTAACTGCCCTGGCATAGGGATCTACTGCTTTTCTCCAGACTCCGTCGACGTAGACGTTGTACATGAAAATTGAACCTTCCAGATCACCATTTATAGAAATCTCCCAAACACCCTTGTCAGCTTTTGCTAACCGGGTATATTGTTCTTTATCACCATTGAAAAAAATGATTTGAACGTCTGTTGCTGTTGGTGCCCACAATTTAAAAGTTGTAGCAGAATCCGTATACGTAACTCCAAGGTCATTTTCTTGATAATAATATAAATCATCAAAAAAACGGGTACGAACAACTTGACCGATTTTGACATGGTAGATAAGTTGATTATTGGCAATTACTCTATATTCACAACGTAACGGAATTGGATTCGCTAAATAAAGCTCATATCGCCCCCGCCCATTTTTTTTAAACCATTCTTTAATTATTAATTGTTCACCTGTTACCAAATTTATCATAGTAAAATCGGAGAGTTCCTCATCTACTTCAGAAAAAGGTATCGTGATTAAAGTAAGTTCGTCGATATAAGCATTTTTAGTCACTATTTCCTCTCTCCTTTAGTACTTAAATATAGTCATTTGTTTATATTATTTATATGAAAAAATTATCATTTCGTTCAATGCTGGCTTTTTATATTTACTAGGGAATACAAAAGGATCCTTAAAGTCTAGCACTTTAAGTGATCCTGTTAATTAAATAATAAGTGCAAAAGTCGATAATTAACCTGCTTAAATTCTGTTCTGGTCATTGGAGGCTCCATATAAATCAGCTTTATTTTTGAACTAGGGACTATTGGGACATAAAATCTTTGATGCTTTAACCAAATTTTAATTGACTCTCGCAAGCCTTTTTTTGCTTCAGCAAAAGTATCTCCATAGCTAACGCAGCCTGTTAATTCTCTAATTTCTATCATATATTCATCGCTGCCTAAGTAATCCAGTTGTTTACGAACAACCCAAGTATACGAATTAGGACAAAGACGAAAAGGGTATTCTTCCACTATTTGCATACTCATCAATTTCTCCTTTCACAAAGAAACCCTCCAAAAATTGGTTGGAAGGTAACCTTTTACTCTCACTATATTATAGCCTATTAATCGTCGTAATCAAGTGAAATTCGATCTGAATCCTCATAATCAGATCTTGTCACAGAAGTTGTCTGACAAACATTTAACAATGCTTGTGCGAACTTAAGTTGATTTGATTTAATGGGAGAGGAATTTTTCTTTAATTTTTCACTCCATGTTCTACAACCTCGTTGATCAAGAAACTGTGTACTACTCCAAGGTGCTTCAACATCAATATATCCCTCTTGAGAAAGAACTGCTTTTTCTACAGGAATATCTAGCCCAATATCAGCTAAAATCCGTTTAATAATCGTACTCATTCGATTTAATGATAAGAGTGGATTAATGATCTTTGTTTCTTCATCTCCATTTACTTCAAGCCAATATCTTTCAGTAGAAGTTTGAAAGATTGTATTATGCTTACCTCTAAGATTAACTATGCACCAAATATCAGTAGGCCCAATTAACAGTATATCAAACTGTGTTTTCGCTTTCGGGTATGTAATAGTTGGGTAATACATAAGAAAGTAGTTATCAGGAAGCGATTGTAATAACCATTTTAGTGCTATATCGTAAAAGTACATGTTTTTCATTTGCGATTTTTCTAGAATTGTCGAACTAGCCCAGTTTAATTGGAATTCATATAATTCTTTGATAAAATTAACTTTTAATTCTGGTAAAGTTTTATATTTAAATTGATAAGTACTCTCCTCAAAATTATCATAATAAACTTCTGATTTGTCTTTTTTATACCAATTTTTTAATTTTTTAAATGCACCTTTTACGGTCTGCTGTTGTTGTTCAACAAACTTTTCAACACTTGGAGTGTCTTCTAAATAGGATGTTTCCCATTCTTGTTTTAGTCTTTTCCAGCGCTCACGCTTGAGTCGCGAAAATTGACTAGGGTATCGATACATATCATATTGATATCGCGATACATAGTCCTCTAGCTTTATTAAATGAGCCACGAATATTCCTCCCAAAAAAAACGTAATAAGAAAAGCGATAGGCGCCTGAAGCTAGACAATTAAATAGTATCACAATCTTTTCTTTCTTTGCAGTGATAATAGTAGGAGAACACCAACCTATTTCCTGATGGTTTTAGATGGTTGAGGTACATATATAGTATTTAATGCATTTCATTATGCGTTTCTGCACACTAAAAAACTACATCTAGTTTAACGAAATCTCTACCAACTAGATATAGTATGTTGTAGTTATTTAATTGTAATTATAAAATTAACCAAACTAAAGAAATAAATAAAATAGCAGAGGTCCCAAAACTGAAACAACGATAGCGCTTATTGTCATCGAAACTGAACTAATCGCTCCTTCTAATTCTCCGTATTCAAGTGCCCTAGCTGTCCCAATTGCATGCGCTGCACTACCTAAGCCAATTCCTTTTCCAATAAAATGATCAATCTTAAAGAGCTTTAACAAAAATGGTCCAACTACTACTCCAAAAATACCAGCTATTACGACAAAAACAGCAGCTAATGCAGGAATACCTCCTAAACTTGCAGCTACTTCCATAGCTACTGGAGTAGTTACTGATTTTGGCATAACAGAATATATCATTATATCCCCTAAACCAAGCCACTTTGAAAGCTGTACTCCACTAGCAACGCCTAAAAAAGCTCCAACTGATACTCCAACTAATATTGGAAAAAAGTAGTTGTATAATACCGATCTATGCTTATAAAGAGGAAATGCCAGAGCTACTACCGTTGGTCCTAAAAGTTGTTCAATCCACTTTCCACCAATCATATAAGTATCATATGTAACTCCGCTAATAGTTAAAAGAGCAATAAGGATCGCTGTTCCAATTAATAACGGTACAGTGAAAGGAGTTGGAAACCACTGATAAAATTTTTTCGATATAAAGTAAATGGTAACCGTAACTGTAATCGCAAAAAAAGCAATTCCAAGATTACTCACTGTTGTCGCTCCTTTCTTTGTACCATGATTTGCCCTACATAAGCAGAACTTACTAAAACGATCATTGTACTAATTAAAACCACTACAATTAGTAAGGCACCCTTCCCTTGAAAAAACGAGTAATAGTTAAGTAACCCTGCTGTAACAGGTAAAAATAGTAAGGGCATATGGCTTAATAAAAGTTCAGAACCTTTTTCAAACCATTTTGTTTGAAATAACCCTGTCAGTAACAAAACAAAAAATATCATCATTCCGATAATACTGCCTGGAATAAATAACTGAAAAGTGTCTTGAAGCCACTTTCCTGTTAAAAACAAACCATAAAGCAAAGCTATTTGGACAAAAATTTGGATGAATTTCATGTTGACACCTGCATTCATTTTTTTCCTAATGAAAACGAAGCAATTTCTTCATATTTAGGTGTTTGATTTAGATGAGTTTGATAAATAACAAACCTAGAAACATTCCACGAATGCTCTTTCAATGCTTTTTGAAAAGACAACTTAAGTTTTTCATTAAGATACGGAATATCCCCACTGTACTTCCGTGCCATTGTTAGATGAGGAGTGTAAGGTCGCACATCAAGATGAAAACCAAGTTTAGTACAAGTTTCAAAAATAGCTTTTTGTAACCTAAATAATTTTTCTTCCTTTTTCACTCCTGCCCAAAAAATACGTGGGTCTTTTTCTTGACCGAAAAACCCAATACCATTAAGTATTAATGAAAAGCGAGCATGATCTATAGAGATTTCTGCAAGTGAATTTTTGAGACCCTTAAACAAAGAAGGCTCTACTCCACCAAGAAATACCAAAGTAATGTGATAATCTGCTTCATCGATAAACTGTTTGAAAGGAGGGTTTTGATTTTTATTCCAATTCGCAAGCTTCTCTTTTAGTCTTTCATCAATTGGTACCGCTATAAAATAATGTGATTGTTTTGTCACTTTTTTCACCCTTCTTACTTCTTACTGTTATAATACATTATTTACTGTTATAATACAATATTATTTTAATGCTTTTATGCTAAAAATTTAACTTCACCATCAGCTTACTTTCAAGTAAAACACGTTCCCTATCTAGCTAGGATCTCTTCTTATCATTAATACCAATTTAAATGAATGAATTTCATCATCCAGATCTGCGCCATTAGGAAGTTACATCAAGTTGAACTATATGTGGCTAGTTTATTGGTATTATGAAATTCACTGAATGAAATTCATTCTAATAGGATTGATCAACTTAAATATGTTAAAATAATCTGTATAAAATAATGAATGAATTTCATGATCTGGCTAGTTTAATGGTATTATGAAATTCATTCTAGTTGGAAAGAAAAGAAATCTAATATAAGAAGGAAGTGTTACAGGATGAATGTTGTAAATAATATTGCCGATTTAATTGGCAATACACCTTTACTCAAATTGAATCACCTTCCAAGTGAGTCAGGCGCTGACGTGTATTTAAAACTAGAGTTCATGAACCCAAGCGGAAGTGTTAAAGACCGTGCTGCTTTACAAATGATCCTTCAAGCAGAAAAAGATGGGCTCTTAAATAATGCATCAACAATTATTGAGCCTACAAGTGGTAATACTGGCATTGGTCTTGCGATGACCGCCGCTGCCCGTGGTTATAAAGCAATTTTAACAATGCCTGACACGATGTCAAAAGAACGAATTAATATTTTAAAAGCATATGGGGCAAAAGTTGTTCTTACACCTGGTGATGAAAAAATGCCAGGTGCTATCAAAAGAGCACATGAACTTGTTACCGAGACACCAAACAGCTTCATGCCAATGCAATTTGAAAACGGTTCAAACCCTGAAGCACATCGCTTAACTACCGCACTTGAAATTAAAAGTGCTTTAGACAGTATTGGTAAGTCATTAAGTTCGTTTGTTGCCGCCTCCGGTACTGGCGGTACCATCACAGGAACTGGCGAAAAATTAAAAGAGCTCTATCCTGATGTTTCAATTCACGTTGTTGAACCAGCAGGATCACCTGTTTTGTCTGGTGGAAAACCTGGACCACACAAGCTTGTCGGTACAAGCCCTGGTTTTATCCCCCAAATTTTAAATGAAGAAATTTACGAAGAGATTTTTAAAATAGAAGATGACGATGCCTATCAAATAACAAGACGACTTGCACGCGAGGAAGGTATTCTCGTTGGTCCATCCTCCGGTGCTGCTTGTTTTGCAGCCCTAGAAGTTGCTAAACGACTTTCACCTGGTGATGTTGTTGTCGCAATTGCCTGTGACACAGGCGAACGCTATTTATCAACAGATTTATTTGAATTGTAGTAAGGAAAGTGTAAAGGAAGTTGGAAAGGGAGATCTAAGGCTTCAACAATCCCCTTTTTCATTAAGGTATTAAGAGTGAAGTGCCCTACCTCTAAGCGAAGGTGGGCACTTCTAATTAGGTTGAGTTGAGATTGCATTTGCTAAACCACTGTTCTAGCAGATGAATAGTTGGTTTTGAAAATCAAATTTAAAAACTGTTCGTTTATCTTTTGACTTTTACTTTCCACCCTTCCACCTTTTAACTTTTACTTTCCAACTTTTCGCTTTTCGCTTTTATTAGCAACAACACTAGTAGCGTCAAGACTCCCAGCATTGTCAATATACCAAAAAGTAAATAGACAGTAAATATATCATAAGAGTCCAACAAAAAACCCGCCATTAGCGTGCAAAAAGAAGCCCCGATTCCTTGTCCTACTGCAGAGTAAAACGATACTGCTGTTACACGAACATCTTGAGGGGCAATCTGCCTGACATACTGTAACGCCGCTGGAATAAATAAACCAATCGAAAAACCTTGAGCCACTGTCGTTACATAGATTACAATCGGTGTTGGTTCAAAATAATAGAAAAACCAGCGTAAACTTGATACAAAAGCGGCAATAAGTAAAATTTCCAGTAATCCTACCCGTTCAATCCACCTACCAGCCCAACGCATAAATGGAACTTCACTACCAGCGGCTAATAGAAAAGCAAAACCAACACCTGTAAGCGTTCCACCTACATCTTGAATCAACATACCAAAATAAAAATTATTCGCAAAAATTGGACCAAACACAAAAAAAGTCGCCAGCATAAACAAAATAAATTGTTTACTAGCTAAAAGTTTTTTTACTCCTTGTTTTAAATCTACCTTTGGTAAGCGACCCTCTTTTGGCATTTTTCGTGAGAAATAAGCACACAGCCAAAGCGACAATGTAAAGCAATAAAAAATAATTGATAAACCAAATAGATCCGAGAAACTACCCATTAAAAGGACCGCTATAGCGAAGCCTGCTGCTCCCCAAAGCCGTATGCTACCATAATCTCCACCTTTTGCTTGCACATAATTAAAAGTAATACTATCAGAAATTGGTACGATTGCTCCTTGAAATAACGCAACAAGCGCCGCAATAATAATAAACGCAACATAGTCAGTAAACACGAGATAAAGCAGACCGACAGTCCCTGTTACAACCATTGCCCCGGTTAAAAGCTCTCTCGGTTTCTGTGTATAATCGCTAACAATACCCCAAATAGGTTGGGCAAATATCATCATAATTGGTCCAATTGACATAATTGTTCCAATCTCTGTTCCAGATAACCCCACTTCATTCCGAAGATAGACACTTAAAAGCGGAAATAATCCTCCAAAACTAAAGAAAATCAAAAAATAAACTTTTTTCACATTTATCGTAACAGACTTTTCATGTTCCATTTTAGTCATCCTTACTAATAGCTTTTTTAAGTCATTAATCTCCTTGCAACCAATTATACAGCTCTCTTTGCTAAATTATTGTAATTATTGTATAATTGAGGTATAAAAACAAAAAAACGCGTAATAATGCTCGTGGCTTCGCCATAAAAATGAAGTAAGATTCATTTTCACAAATGAGAAATCACTTGTGTTAGAAATACAATTTCTTTGGTAAACAAAGCTGATTGGTTTCTATATGAATGGAGAAATGAAAATGAAGGAGTGGTTTTTTGGAAACTTCAACTGACAGGATGCTTAATCGAATCAAGTCTATCTACCTCTATATAAAAAAAATGGGTACTGTTACGACAAATGAATTAGTTGAAGAATTTGGAATTACCCCTAGGACAATTCAACGAGATTTAAATGTACTTGAATACAATAGCCTCGTGAAGAGTCCTAGTCGCGGAAAGTGGACGACAACTAGTAGGAAAACAAAAGTTTCTTGATTTACGTGTAATAACGCGAAAAACTTTAACTGAAATTATATTGTAAGACACTCCCCCAACTAGATAAATAATAGTTGGGGACTTTTATTTATTTGGACTAATTCATCTGAAATAATCGAAATAAGACCTCTCTACTTTCTTACAATAATTCCTGATTTTTACTCAGCGATTCACCAACATCTCTATTTCTTCCTCAGTAAGTTCTCGATACTCTCCTAATTGTAGCTCTGAATCTAACTTAAGGGGTCCGATTGATAAGCGTTTTAGATAGATAACTTTTTTTCCAACAGCGATAAACATACGCTTTACTTGATGAAATTTCCCTTCAGTAATTGTTAATTCAATTTCTGAGATTTCTCCAGATTCTAAAATAACAAGTTCCGCCGGCTTAGTTTGATAACTATCATCGAGAATTACACCTTGCTTAAATTTAATAATATCCTCATTTGTAACGCACCCTTCAATCCGAGCAAAATACGTTTTCGGTACATGTTTCTTTGGTGAAAGTAGCTCATGAGAAAGCTTACCGTTATTTGTTAGTAACACAAAGCCTTCTGTATCCTTATCAAGTCTCCCGACTGGAAATGGTTCATACCGTGCGTGTCCAAGTTCCAATATATCAACTACCGTTTCATCCTGGGCATCCTCTGTTGCTGAAATGATTCCTTGCGGCTTGTTCATCATTAAATAAATAAACGGCTTAAAAACAACTTCTTGACCATTTACAATTACTATATCTTTTTTTTCATCGAGATGGATTTTTGCATCTTTCATAACATCATCATTAATAGAGACTGCGCCTGTTTTTAGTAATTTTTTTACTTCTTTTCGACTTCCGTAGCCCATATTTGCTAAAAATTTATCTAGTCTCACTTATTTCCCTCCTGAACTTTACCTCTATTCTTCGGCACCAAACATGTAATGCTTTGTCCGAATGTTAACGTTCAAAACGATACCTATCGCAATCATATTCGTCAGTAAAGCACTCCCTCCATAACTAATAAATGGTAATGCTAACCCGGTAATCGGCATTAAGCCGATTGTCATGCCTATATTTTGGAAAATCTGAAATACTAATAGTCCGATTACACCAGCTACTAAATAACTACCGTACATATTGTTGCAGCTAAACGCAATAATGATCATCCGGTAAAAAAGTAAAAAGTAAATAACTATTAGGATTGTCGCTCCTATAAATCCGAACTCTTCACCAATAACCGTAAAAATAAAGTCTGTATGAATTTCAGGAACACGTCCACTTTTTGATAAAATCCCTTCTGTAAAACCTTTCCCATATAGCTGTCCGGAGCCGATACCTTGAATCGCCCCAATAAGTTGGTAACCTATTCCACCTGGGTCATCATGCGGACTTATCCAACCATAAATTCGATCTAATTGATGTGACTTTATAAACTTACTAAATAGTTCAAAGTAATTGTTATGGAGCCAAACAAGCACTGCTAGCAACGAGAAAATCGTTGTTCCGAGCAAGGTGAAAATTTTCCACGATATTCCTGCCATAAGAAGCATCGTCCCCATAATACTTGCGATTACTAGCGCGGTTCCTAAATCTGGTTGAATTAAGATTAAGAAAAAAGGTGGTACGCCTATAGCTAATACTTTTAGGACAACAATACCATCCTCTTTTAGTGTACGCTTACGATATTCTTTCGTTATCAAAAACAATAAATGCGCAAGCGCAAGTACGAGAAATATTTTTACGAACTCAGAAGGTTGAAACATATTGTTACCAACTCCAAGCCAACGCTGAGAACCATTATTTTCAACTCCATAAAAATGAACCGCCAATAGTAACACGATACCAATGACGTAAAGCGGTATCGTAAAGTTTTTGAACATATCATAATCAATGACCATTGCGGCAATCATTAACACAGTGCCAATCATAAACCACAAAACCTGTCGTTTCACAAAATGTGAAGGGTCTACGTTATATTGTCCAGCCAAAGCGGCACTATAAATAGCAAGAAAAGATATGCACATTAATAAAAACAGTAAAAATAATAGCGTATAATCTAACTGCTGAAAAGAAGTTTTACGTTCGTGCATAACACTAATTACCTCCACAAATAATTGACCTTAATCCTCTAAATTAAATTGAAAAATTCCCTATCGAGTTCCATTTCAGAAAAGTTTATTCTTATGCTATCATAGCCTTTTTATTTAAACAAAGATATAAAGAAAAGCGAAAGCATCTTGGTAGCTTCGACAAGCCGCGGTCTGTAGTTAACCAAGCAAATTTCTTTAATTCAAAATGGCGCCTAGCATATTTGCTATCAGCTCCATTTCACTAACTAACCTTATTTAACTCTATGCTATTTTCTACTTTATGATTATTTCTAGCAATATTTGTTAAAATACCGATACTAATAGCGGTAATCATGAGAGATGAACCACCATAGCTCATGAACGGAAGCGGTATGCCCGTAATTGGGAGCACACCCGAGACTGCCCCTACATTTAAAAAAACTTGCAGCGCAATTTGAAAAGAAATACCGAAAGCTAGCAAACTTCCAAAAGGATTTTGGCAACGCAAACCGATTAAGATCCCTCGGAAAACGATTATTGCTAAACAACTGAATACGAATAAAACGCCGAGTAAACCCAATTCTTCGGCAACAATTGCCAAAATAAAGTCAGTGTGAGCTTCTGGTAAGTAAAAAAGTTTTTGTACGCTTTGACCAAAACCTGCCCCTGTCACCCCTCCATGAGCGAAAGCAATATATGATTGGATTAATTGATAACCGGTCCCCAACTCATCGGCAAAAGGGTCCATAAATCCAGTAATGCGATTCATTCGATAAACTTCAGAGGTAGCATATGTCCAAACAACTAGACCTGAAACCCCACCTAATAGTAGAAGGTGAATAATTTTCGCCCCTGAACAAAAGACAATCAATCCAGCAACTGCTAAAATTAACGTCGCCGTACCTAAATCTGGTTGACGCATGATTAACGAGAAAATGATAATAACAATTGCAAGAGGTGGCAATACCCCTTTAAGAAATTGATTAATGTACATTTGCTTTCGAGAATACACGTGGGCCAAATAAATAATAACTGCTAGCTTAACAAATTCCGAGGGCTGGACCGTCATAAACCCTAAATTAAGCCAACGGGTTGAACCTTTGATCTCAACCCCTAATGGTGATAGCACTAATGCTAAAGAAACGATCGATATCACGACTAGTGGAAGTACTAATTTTTGATACGCTCGATACGGGAATATCATAAAAATTAAAAAGAGAACAGTAGAAATACTAATCCATTTTAATTGCTTTTTAAAAAAGTATAAGGGATCACCTTGCCAATCAAATCCGATTACATAACTTGAACTATAAATCATAATTAGCCCAAATGAGGCTAGTAATACAACTGCAGTTATTAAAAGCCAATCATTTTCTTTATTAAATGAATTTTGCATACTGGCCTCCTAGACTTCAAATTTTAACTAAACAACACACGCATTAATTATAGCAAACTATTTTTTCGATACAAAGATATTTTGGTTCTTCTTCCGCCGTCTGCCCAAGTTTAATAAATAGACGTTTGACTAGGGCATCTTCACTTTATAGGCATAAACTGCTGTATAAGAGGAAGTTCAAAAAGTTCGGTAATCACCTCAGCTAAATCTTTTTGAACACGCACTTTTAGCAGCTACCTACTTTTAAAGGAGAGATCGATCTTATGTATGATAACTATCGCCAATTTCCAGAAACTCAATTTTTCCCTGGTTTTCCATTTCCACCAACTCCTGGACCAACACCAGGCCCTCGTGATTTAGAACGTCGCGTATCTCAGCTTGAAAGAATTGTTCAGCGCCAAGGCAGAGAAATCGAGCAATTAAATCGCCGCCTTCGTCGTTTAGAACGTCCAATAGGCCATGGCTATGGCGGACCTCAATACTAAGTTAACTTTATGTTTTTTTATAAGAGTTTAGAGTTGATTAAGCTGAGTTTTTAAGCTAAAAAAACTCTAAACTTTTATTTTTTTTTGTTCTTCAGAAATTTAAAGCGTGAACCTAATATTTGTGCTGCTAAATTTGTTTTTATCCCTAAATATAAATATACAATTCCACCTGCCGCTACTGAAACTAGTAAAACAATAAGTGCATAAATGCGATTTTCTAAAGGAAATACTAGAAATAGCAGTTCTTTTACAACTACCACTACAATTGCCATTACTATCGTTAAAATAGTAATTAATAACGAGCGCCTAATAACAAAGCGATAATTATAATTTGCATACTTACCGATTGCCCAGATATTAACAATTAGCGCTGTCAAGTAGCCTAAACCGGTTGCATAAATTGCACCTTGTGCTCCGAATTGGCTGATGAAAAACGTGTTTAAACTAAGCTTTACTAGTAATCCACCGATAAGTGCCGCGACGGCAAACCGTTGCTGATTAATTCCTTGTAAAATGGCTGATGTTACAGCAAACAACGAAAATAACACAGCAACTGGTGCATAATATCTTAATATGAAAGCACCAACTTGTAAATCTTCACCTACTCCAAACAACGTCCCATAGGCCGGGTATGCGAGGAGCGATAATCCCACAGCGGCTGGTACTGTTAAAAATAAGATAATTTGATATGTTTGCGTAACTTGTTTTTGTAATAGTTGCCGATCATCGTTAATAAATGATTTTGTAATTGTCGGTAAAAGTGTTAATGACATCGCCGTTGCAATAGACACTGGAATTAATATTAGTTTATGAGCCGCTTGAGCAAACGCACCAAAAGCTTCCTCTGCTCCTTGTTGATCATAGCCCACTGCCATTAACGCCTTATTAAACGTCATTAAGTCGATCGTTTGAAACAAGGGGATAGCTAGTCCTACAAATGATAATGGCAAAGCATATGAAACAAGCTCTTTATACATCGAACTTAGTGGCATTTGATGATTAACTTTACTTTTCTCAATTTGTTTTTGTAAATAGCCCTTCCGTTTATACCAATAAATGAGCAGTACCGTTAAGCCCCCTAATGCTCCAACAAAAGCGCCAAACGTTGCAAAAGCTACTGCCAAAGCGACAGAACCGTTCAACAGATTAACAATGATGAATGTTAATGAAAGAATAAAAATAATTCTAACGATTTGCTCAATGACTTGAGAAACAGCTGTCGGCCCCATCGATTGATGTCCTTGGAAATAACCTCTGATTAACGACATAATTGGAACAATTAGTAAGGCAACACTAACCATCCGGATTGTTAAAATAACATCCTCAATTGAATTTCCTTTTAAGTCTTTTCCATCGACAACTTGGTTAGCAATTGGCCCTGCTAGAAAATATAAAATAATAAACGAAATAATACCTGTAATCGACATGACGATCAGACCAGACTTAAATAACCTTTGCCCCGTTTGATAATCTCCTAATGCGTTATACTTTGAAACGAATTTCGAAACAGCTAGAGGAATCCCTAGTGTCGCTAGGCTTAATAATACTGTATAAGGAACATATCCATATGTATATAACGCTAACCCCTCTAACCCGACAATCGCCTTAAAAGGGAATATGTAGATAAGCCCTAATATTTTTGAAATAAAAATCGAGGCCGTTAATATCATTGTACCTCTTAGTAACTTAGAATCGGCCATATTACACCTCTTTTGTATTTATAAATACGAGTTCTTGATGTTCAATAATTGACTGTAACGCTTCAAAAATAGGCTTTTTGTAACTTCTAGCATTTATCTGCTGCCCCTTATTTTAGCAGGTTGTACTAAAACCTACAATCGAACTTAAGAGAATTATAATTTACAATTTTTTAAAATAGTGAAAAACTATTTTAAATTGGAAAGTATTACTATATAATTATTTTTAATCATAATGAATGCTCCCCCACTTATGTGAGCGTTTGAAGTGATAGCCTTCTGGCTTAATGCGTTAGATTTTTTTGTTTTTCAATAGAGAGAGAGGTCAGGCATGCTTTATCGTCGAATAGATCAAGTTGCCTCCGGAGATATTAACGGAAGAAATATATACGGGGCTAGTAAACGTACATTAGTGAAAGAAGACATTACTTTAACTGTTGGGATGATTTCAAAGTTGAAAAAGCTTGGAATTAGCGGCATTTTTATTAAGAATAAAAATTTCCCCTACATAAAAATTGAAGAAAATGTTTCTCAAGAAACAAAAATCGAAACATTAGCATGTCTTTATTATGTCGTTGATTCAATTAATAGTAATAATAAAATTGACCTAAAACCTATCAAAGAAAATGTTAATAAGTTAATTCAAGAAATAGATGAACATAAAGATATTTTAGTACAATTCACCGATATTCGTTCTAAGGAAAATCAAATTTTTATTCATACATTGCAAGTATGTATTGTCGCTACAACTATTGCGACAAAATTAAAGATTAGTAAAGATGGTTTAAATATAATTACAACAACAGCACTTCTTCATGAAATGATTAAAAATGATCAAAGTAAACAGCATTTACGTGAACTAAATAAGATGAGTGGGGCAGTTTATACTTTGTTTAATGAAATGAAACAAAAAATTGATTTTTTCCTCATTCATGATATTCCTTTACCTCCTTACAAAAGTCATGCCAATAAAGAGGTCCAAAGATACGCTGAAATTTTGGCTCTTGCTGATTGCATCGATAATCTCTCTTCTCAGTTTTCAGATGCACCAATACTATCACCTTACGAAGCTATAGAATTTATAATGGTCATGACAGAGAAGATTTTTGACTTTGAAGTAGTGAATGCTTTTATCCGCTCTTTTTCTATTTTTCCAAATGGACACTCCGTCGAATTAAGTAACGATAAATCAGGGATAGTAGTGAGACAAAATCCAGCTTTGCCTACTCGTCCTATTGTAGGCGTTTTTGATGGTGACTTCCAAAAAGAAGAGGCTATTACATTAAGTATAGAAGAATTTGATTTATCTATTTTACCAACTCTATTTGTTACCTCTATAGTAAGTCCTAATAGCTTAGCCTTAGAGGAGCAAAATGAAAAAAAAGAAAAGTCAACACAATCTACAAAAGACCTTATATAAGTAAAAACTAGCGCCAAAGTAAGCATTCTGCTTTGGCGCTAGCTTTTTGTATAGATTCGACGACGATTTATTTAGATAATACGTCTTTAATTCGCTTAATTGCCCAATCTAAGTCTTCTTTAGAGATAACTAATGGTGGGGCAAAGCGGATTACATTTTCATGGGTTTCCTTACATAACAAACCGACTTGCTTTAATTTTTCGCAGTAACTTCTTGCCGGAACACTTAGCTCAACACCGATAAACAACCCTCTACCACGTACTTCTTTGATAATTGGGTTATCTATTTCTTTGAGTTTTTCTTGAAAATAAGTTCCTAATTCAAGAGAACGGTCAGCAAGCTTCTCCTCGACGATTACATCTAGTGCCGCTGATGCAACCGCACAGGCCAAAGGATTTCCTCCAAAAGTAGATCCATGTGAACCCGGTTCAAACACCCCAAGGATATCGCTATTGGCAGCCACGACCGAAATAGGCATCACCCCGCCACCAAGCGCTTTTCCAAGAATGTACATGTCTGGTACAACGGCTTCCCAATCGCAGGCAAACATCTTCCCAGTTCTTGCTAGACCTGATTGGATTTCATCTGCTACAAATAAGACGTTCTCTTTTTTACAAAGCTCCAAGGCGGCTTTCAGGAAACCGGTTGGCGGAATGATAATCCCTGCTTCACCTTGAATTGGTTCGGTTATAAATGCAGCTGTATTTGGAGTGATTGCCGCAGCTAATGCTTCTAAATCGCCATAAGGGATGATCTTGATACCCGGAAGCATCGGACCAAATCCTCGTTTGTATTCTTCATTTGAAGAAAGAGAAACGGCCGTCATTGTTCGACCATGAAAGTTATCTTCACTGACAATAATCTCCGCTTGGTCTGTTGGCACACCTTTTACATCATAAGCCCAACGGCGAACAGCTTTTACTGCTGTTTCAACCGCTTCAGCACCGGTATTCATCGGCAGCAACATATTTTTTCCAGTTAATTTAGAGACTCTCTCATAAAAGTGCGCGAGCTGATCATTATGAAAGGCCCTTGATGTTAAGGTAATTCGATCTGCTTGGTCTTTAAGTGCTTGAATAATTTTCGGATGGCAGTGCCCTTGATTTAATGCCGAATAAGCACTTAACATATCAATATATTTATTACCCTCTGGATCTTCTACCCAGACTCCTTTTGCTTTTGAGATGACAATTGGTAGCGGTTTATAGTTATTAGCTCCATATTTATCGGTTGTTTCTATAATTGAATTTGTTGCGTTCATATTGTTTCCCCCTTTATTAATATTGCTCACAAGTTAGTTTGCCTTGTGTGAATTGTAGTAGATAATCTGGTCCACCAGCTTTTGAATCCGTACCTGACATATTAAAGCCACCAAATGGATGGTATCCAACGATCGCTCCTGTACAACCACGGTTAAAGTAAAGATTTCCGACATGGAAGTCTTCACGTGCTTTTTCGAGATGCGTACGGTTGTTTGTAATTACAGCACCCGTTAAGCCAAATTCTGTGTTATTAGCAACATCTAATGCATGATCAAAATCTTTCACTTTACAAAATGCAACGACGGGTCCAAAGATTTCTTCTTTCATTAGTCTTGCATTCTCATCGACATCGGCAATAATTGTTGGTTGAATGAAGTAACCTTTTGAGTTATCGCCTTCACCACCTGTGACTAAACGTCCTTCTTCTTTACCAATCTCAACATAACTCATGACTTTATCGAAAGCAGCTTGATCATTAACAGGTCCCATGCGAGTATCATTCACTGGTGCACCGACTGTTAATTTTTTCGTTAGCGCAATTGCCTTAGCTAATACTTCATCATAGACATCCTCATGAATGACGGCTCTCGAACATGCCGAACATTTTTGTCCTGAAAATCCAAATGAAGATTGAACGATCGCTTCTGCTGCAAAGTCCGTATCGATGTTGTTATCAACAACAATTGTGTCTTTTCCACCCATTTCAGCGACCACACGCTTTAACCAAATTTGGCCCGGTTGAACTTTCGCTGCGCGCTCATAAATACGAATACCAACCTCTTTAGAACCTGTAAAACTAATGAAGCGCGTTCTTGGATGATCAACTAAATAATCACCAACTTCTGCTCCACTTCCTGGGATAAAGTTAACAACACCCGCTGGCAGTCCTGCCTCTTCTAGCACTTCTAAAAACTTATAGGCGATTACCGGTGTTGAACTTGCCGGCTTTAATAAAACTGTATTTCCTGCAACGAGTGATGCCGAAGTCATCCCTGCCATAATCGCAAACGCAAAGTTCCAAGGAGAAATAACGACACCTACACCTAATGGAATGTACGATAAGCGAGTATCTTCAATTTTACGACTTTCAATTGGATAACCTTTTTTCATTTCAACCATTTGGCGACCGTAGTATTCTAGGAAATCGATTGCTTCAGCAGTATCAGCGTCTGCTTCGTTCCACGGTTTGCCAGCTTCATAGACAAGATACGCCGAAAATTCATGCTTGCGACGGCGAATAATCGCCGCTGCTTTAAATAAAATATCAGCACGTACGGCTGGATCCCATTTTTTCCACGTATTAAATGTCTTGTCCGCAACTTGCATTGCTTTTTCAGCTAACTCACGAGTTGCTTTAGAGACAATCCCAACATGTTGTTCTTTATTAGATGGATTTTCAGAAATGATTTTATTCTCAGTGGTAATTCTTTCTCCACCTATAACTAATGGATATTCTTTCCCTAGCTCTGCTTCTACTAATTTTAAAGCTGCCTCAAATTCTTGACGATTATTCTCTACTGAGAAGTCCGTAAACGGCTCGTGTTTATATGAAATCATTTTCATCTACTCCCTTATTAAAATAATTATGTTTCCCTACATTTTATATATGCAATTTAAATGCCAACTATTTTCTTAGTTGGCATTTAAAGTTTTTTTGTGCAGAAACTGTCTAGTAATCTTGCCACCACTTAGTAAACTATCTTTCATTACACTTATAATCAGAATAAAAGCAAAAAAATTTTAGAGGTTTCGCAATAATATTTTGCTTTTTTTCTAAAAATAAACTAAAAAAGCAAATTTTTTTTGCTTTTTTTCAAAACTAAGAAAAACCGCCGGGGGGGGGGATGTGGGTGCTCTCCGAAAAAATACCGTTGCAATGATTAATATCGTCTCTAGAAATAGAATTTTCGCATAAATAAAATAAAATGAGTCACATTCCAGAGCCATACTTCGCTCTCAACTGAACTTATTCCCTGGTCCGATTTTGAGTTTTTGAGATTATTAGAGTTTATTTTTTTGATAAAATCATTGTTAATGACGAAGGGGACAAAACTTTTTCAATAATTTTTTTCTATCATTACATAAGGAGAAGTCATCAATATTAATAAAGACTTGTAATTCAGTGAGAAAGAAATTATACTTCCTACCTTTATCTCCTCTTGATACATTGTAACATCCACTATCAGATGATCACTGCTCGCTCCTAAAATAATAATATCAGGGGAAACCGGAGTTAAACCTTCAATATATACATCCTGCTGACCTATTGCTAATATAGCCCTCTTGCGGATACCTAAATCTTGAAAGGTTGGCGTTTTACCAAATGCATTCTTTCCAATAATTCCTTTAGGAACGGATCCCTTTTCCTTTAACTCAATTATCTCTGCCTCCAAATGAAAAACATCCTCATAGCAATCAAGAATTTTATTTCCATAGGCCGTTTCTTTACCTAGAAAAAGAGATTCCCCTAAACGTAATTGATTGATCCCTTGAGGAAGTCTACACTTTGGTAGCAGGTACAGACTGCTAGAGTTTCCACCCGAAACTATTTTCAACTCATACTTCAGCTTATCTTTTACAAGTTCCTTGAGATTAACAAGTTGAGATAAGTTATTAGGGGTAGGAATAACGCCACCATAACAAGTTAAATTTGTTCCTATTCCTTCCCATTGAATATGAGCAAGTTTTAGTATTTTTTGACCAAAAGAAATTAACTCATTAGGAAGGATCCCTTCTCGTAAATCCCCTAAATCAACCATTAATATAATTTGATAAATCTTTTTTTGTTTCTTGGCTTCTTCATCTAACGCTTGTATCGTTTCCCATTCAGATACTAGACTGCAATCAGTATAGAGAACCACTTCTTTCACCTCACGTATCGCCGGTAAACGTAATAACGTAGCAAATGATTGAGGAAACAAACGTTTTATCGATTTAATATTCTTTACTCTTGAATCGGCAAAGGAGGTATATCCTTTTTTATATAAACTGGTCACTATTTCCTGCTCAGCACAGATCAGTTTCGTAACCGGAACCCATGTGACTCCTTGTTGCTTACATAATCCTTGAAGAACCGCTGCATTATGTAGTAACTTATTTTCACTCCAAATAACTCGAGGGTAACTCATCTAGTAAAATCTGACATTTTTTTGAAATGCACTCAATACAAACAAACGTTTTCTAATAACAAAAACCTCCTAATATCACTTTTATTGCATTGTAAAGTTTCTAGTAATCGTAATTAAGGACATAGCTGAAACTACTGTCCAGCTATTTAATTTCCATACTATTAAATTAAGGGAACAGAAAGCTTGAAACACACTTCCTACCCTCTCTCTGGAACATATTGAAACGAATGTACAGCTAATGTAGCAAAAATTTTGAAAAACACACGTATCACAAGGAATAAAAATTCAAGTTAATGTTCCGCTGCAGCAACATTTGTTAAGATAGCAGAACTAAGAGCTGTCGATACTAATCTCTATCCGTTTTGCATTTTTAATATTTGCCTTATTCCAGACTTTTTACGCTATTCCTTTTTTAACCGTGGATCTAGTATATCTCGTAAAGCATCCCCGAAAAGGTTGAAGCCTAATACAAATAACGCTAAAGCCAAGCCCGGAAATAAAATTATCCATGGAGCTTCTACAATATATGATCTTCCTGCACTCATTATAGAACCCCAACTAGGTGTTGGCGGTTGCACACCTAAACCAAGAAAACTTAATGATGCTTCAATAATGATTGCCTTTGGAACTTCCATTGTCGTCAATACGATGATTGGAGCGAGCGAGTTTGGTAATAGGTGCTTAAAGATGATTCTCATGTCACTCATTCCTAATACTCTAGTAGCATCGATAAATTCCTGCTCTCTCAGAGTAAGGAATTGCGCTCTAACGATTCTTGTAAATCCACCCCAACTTACCAGTGCAACAACAATAATTACCGTTGGAAGACTTGGACCTAATACAGCAACAAAAGCAATAGCCAAAATAACTGCAGGAAAAGACCAGGCGATATCTGTCAAACCTGTAATTATATGGTCAATGATGCCGCCATAATATCCCGCTAAAGCTCCTAACGTAATCCCAATGATCATTGTAATACCTACTGCACCAAAACCAACTAATAATGAAACCTGAGCTCCATAAACAACCCTACTGAAAATATCTCTACCAAACTCATCTGTTCCAAAAAAGTTTTGCAAGCTAGGAGCTTTCAACATTTGAGGTAATTCCATTACAGCATATCCGTGAGTAGCGAAAAAAGGTGCAAAAATGGCGATAATAAGTGTAATGATTATGATTGAAATTCCAAAAACCGCTCCTTTGTTGGAAAGAATTTTTTTCCATACATTCGGTC
The DNA here is from genome assembly GCA_031761875.1 of Bacillaceae bacterium IKA-2. Classification (GTDB taxonomy): domain Bacteria; phylum Bacillota; class Bacilli; order Bacillales; family Anaerobacillaceae; genus Anaerobacillus. The sequence goes on from CP134492.1 coordinate 3,505,748, forward strand.
CCCTATTAGTATCTCCGATTATTTCTGGAGCCATTATCTCTGTAGTTTGTTTATATTGTAAATCATTGTTGCCCATATTAATTACCTCCTTCCTGACTAGTACTTAATCCTTGGATCAACTACTGCATAGAGAACATCCGCTAAAAGGTTTGCGATCAACACGCATGCTCCAAGGACTAAAAGTGAACCTTGAATAACCGGAAAATCCCTTGCAAATATAGCATCTACCATAGTCCTACCAATTCCTGGGATACTAAACACAGTCTCAATAATAACAGAACCTGAAAATATCATTCCGATTCTTAGACCTAATATAGTAATAAGCGGTATTAAGGCATTTCTTAATGCATGCTCATTGATAACGACCCGCTCCTTTAATCCTTTGGCCCTTGCCGTTCTTATATAATCCTGCCTAATAACCTCGAGCATACTCGACCGTGCCATCCTAGCTGTTATCGCCGCATCGGTTAATCCCATAGCAATTACGGGTAAGACCAAATGCATCCAAGTTCCATAACCAGAGATAGGGAACCATCCTAGACGATAGGAAAAAAAGTAGACTAGTAACAGTCCAAACCAAAAATTAGGCAAAGACATACCTATTAACGCCGCCGTCATCGCCCCATAATCTATAGCTGTATTTCTTTTAACAGCTGCAGCAATACCTAACGGAATAGAAATTACAAATGATAGAATCAATGCATAAATTCCTAACTCCAATGTAATCGGTAAACGTTCCATAATAATTTCACTAACAGGTCTTTTCTGTAAAATTGATATCCCAAGGTCCCCTCTTAATATATTACCCATAAATGTAAAATATTGAGATGTGCTTGATTTATCCAATCCTAGGCTTATACTAACTTTTTCATAAGCTTCTGGAGTAACATTTGGTCCTACTAGTAAGTGCACAGGGTCTCCCGGTGCTAGGTGAAGGATCAAAAATATGACAATCGTCATTCCAATTAATACTGGGATCATCAATATCAATTTCTTTATAATATATTTCAGCATTTTTTCACCTCAATTTATTAGTATATTGTCCGCAGATTTATTCAATCAGCGGACAATAACCAAACTATTATTCTTTTGTTTTACTCTAAATCTAGTTCTTGAAATTGAGTTTGCCAAGGATGAAATTTGAAGTTCATAACATCCTTACGTACAGCGACACTTCTAGTTGGATGGTAAACAGGTGTCCAAACAGCTTGCTCAATAAGGTGCTTCTGCACTTCATGATAGCCAACTGCTCTTTCTTCCCATGATGATGCACTTCTTGCTGTAGCGATTAATTCATCAGTCTTATCATCAATCCATCTTGAATGATTAGGAAAAGGGAACTGGCTAGATTCCAAGAACCAATCAAGGATATCTGCATTTAGCCAGTTATATACTCTAAGGAAAAGCTCTTGTTCTCCCTCTCGAAGCATCGCCACATAACTTGAACTATCATATAACTGAATCTCCACTTCGATTCCTACTTCACCAAGTTGATTTTGAATTACTTGAGCAAATTGCGTCATCTCGCTATTATTTTCTGCTGATAATTTCAATGTTAAGCCATCTCCATAACCCGCTTCCTCAAGTAATTGGATGGCTTTTTCTTTACTGTACTCATATCCGGCTGCCTCACTACCTTGATAGTATTCATCTGTTAGCATTGGAGGTAAATATCCATGAGCGACAGTCGCATTATCTCTAAATATATATTCAACAATTTCTTCTTTGTTTATCGCATGATTGATCGCACGACGTACCCTTACATCAGTAAAAGGTTCTTTATCCGTTGCGTAGGCAAGATAACCTAATCTAGGAGCGTCACCGTCATGGATATCAACTGTGTCACTATCTCGTAGTCTCTCGATAATTGTTGCTGATGTATCTCTTAGTATATGAACATTACCTGCTTCAATCTCCATAATTCTTGACGTTTCTTCTGGGATTGTCCTCATGACAATTTCGTCAATGCTTGCGTCAACTGCCCAGTCTGGTCCCCATTCATAATCTGGATTTATTTCAAGAACTATTTTATCTCCCCTTACCCATTCCTTAAACTTATATGGTCCTGTACCGATTACATAATTGCTGCCATATTCATCACCATATTCTTCATAGGCTTCTTGGCTTCCAATTCCCGCTACTGTAGCAGAAATGACAAACAAAAGATTTGGAAAAGCATGTTCCAATACGAGATCTACCGTATATTCGTCAATAACATTGACTTCTTTTATTGGACTAAAATCACCGGCTGCTGGTGATCCTACATCTGGATCAAGTATTTGATCGAACGTCCATTTAACATCATCTGCAGTGAAAGGCTTTCCGTCATGGAAAGTTACTCCCTCCTTCAAATAAAAAGTCCATGTAAGTGAATCGTCGGATATTTTCCATTCCTTTGCCAAACCAGGTTGATAGGTAAAATCATAGTCTCTGCTCACCAACCTATCCAACATCAATATTAGTGCATCAGAATAATTAGCTGTTCTTATATGATCTAGTGACTCATAGTCCATTTCATAACCGATGACCAAACTCTTAAATTCTGCTTCCTCATCAACCTCAGTTCCTGGCTGATTAGCTTCTTTTCCATCATTATCAACTTCTTGGTCAACTTCTTTTGTAGAGCAGGCAGCCAAACCAAGAGCCAGTAGACTAACGATAAGTAACATGACTAATCTTCTCAATAATTTTCTATCCATTAACTTGTACCCCCCTATTATTTTTATTCTGATTAAAATAATATGCTATAGATCAAAGTGACAGGCTACATTGTGACCACCTCCTTCATCTCTATATTCAGGCTCCTCTTTTAAACAAATTTCCTCTGCATAAATGCATCTAGTATGAAATCGACAACCCGAAGGGGGATCAATTGGACTAGGCATATCTCCAACCAACAGTATTTTTTCTCGTCTTAATTCAGGATCACTGACAGGGACGGCTGATAAAAGTGCTTTTGTATATGGGTGCTTTGGGTTTTTAAATAGTTCATCACTTTCAGCTATTTCGACAATCTTCCCAAGATACATCACAGCAATTCGATTACTAATATGTCTAACTACACCTAAATCATGGGCAATAAAGAGATAGGTCAAATTAAGTTCTTTTTGAAACTCCACTAACAAATTTATTATTTGTGACTGAATAGAAACATCCAACGCCGACACAGATTCATCACAAATAATAAATTTAGGGTTTACAGCTAGTGCCCTAGCAATAACAACTCTTTGCCTTTGTCCACCGCTAAATTCATGAGGAAACCTTGATAATTGTTTTTTATTTAATCCAACCATTTCAATAAGTTCTTCTACCCTTTTCTTTCTTTCTTCTTTTCCACCATATTTAAATACGTATAATACCTCATCTAGAGCATCCCCAATTTTCATTCTTGGGTTAAGGGAAGCATAAGGATCCTGGAATATAAACTGCAGATCCTTTCTTGTATTTTTCAACTGCTTTTTATTCATCGAAAGGACATCGTTCCCTTGGAATAATACTTGACCTTCTCTAGATTTAACTAATCTCATAATCGCTCTGCCTGTTGTAGATTTGCCGCATCCACTTTCTCCAACTAAACCAAGAGTCTCACCTTGTTTTATGTCGAAACTAATCCCATCGACTGCCTTTACATAACCTACAGTTCTCGGGATGAAGTCACCAATAATTGGAAAATGTACTTTCAGATCTTTTACTTCTAATATGTTTCTCGCCATTTTATTGTCCTCCAATTATTCATATTCCCAGCATCGGACTAAACTCTTACCCACTTTAATAAGAGGAGGTTCTTCCGCTTGACACCTACTCGTTGCCAGGTGGCAACGAGTATAAAATTGACAACCCACTTTTATTTGGCCTGGCATTGGAACTGATCCTTCGATAGTGAAAAGTTTTGTTCTTGGCCCTTCCGTCTTTGGTATCGATTTTAATAGTCCGGCAGTATACGGGTGCTTGGGATCTTTAAATAATGTTTTTACATCTGTATATTCCTGCACTCGCCCACCATACATAACGAGTACATTATCCGCTACTTCTGCTACAACTCCCATATTATGTGTGATCAATAACATCGCCGTACCTATGTTTTCTTTTAATTCTTTAATTAACTGCAATATTTGTGCTTGGATGGTGACGTCCAATGCTGTAGTAGGTTCGTCAGCAATTAGTAGATCTGGACTACAGGATAGCGCCATCGCAATCATAACCCTTTGACGCATACCCCCGCTAAGTTGATGAGGGTACTGCTTCAGTCTTTTTTCTGGTAGCGGGATTTTTACCTGTTTTAGCATTTCGAAAGCTACTTCCATTGCCACTTTCTTGGATAGTTTTTTATGAAGAATGATCGATTCAGATAGCTGTTTCCCTATTGTAAATACAGGATTAAGAGAGGTCATTGGCTCTTGAAAGATCATCGCGATCCTGTTACCCCGTATTTTTCTCATTTCTTCATTACTAATCTTGAGCAGATCTTTACCTTTAAAAATAATTTGACCGTCTACTATTTTTCCAGGTGGTTCAGGTATCAATCTCATAATCGACAACGAGGTTACACTTTTGCCTGATCCAGATTCTCCGACTATGCAAAGCGTTTCACCTTTTGACACGTTGAAACTAACACTTTTCACTGCAGGTATTTCTATATCTCCGCTATAAAAGCATGTTGTTAATTCCTTTACTTCTAGTAAATAGTCCTTCATCGTAATACCCCCACTTATCAAATGTATCTAGACTGAAAATAAGCTAGTTAACAAAATTTATTATCGATTGACAAAGTAAAGAATGTTTAACTGAAAATTTCCTGATTTCATAATTCAATTTAAGTCATTTAATCTTAATAGAACTTTATTAATTACTAAAATTTCTTAATTTTTATTCGATTTTAAAACTTTAGAATTTTCAGTTTTTATAACTTAAAACTATACCTCTTGCGAGAAATAATCAAGGGTTATGAATTGTACTCACCTATTTGATTAGCTACTTAGCCTCAGATAAAGTTATCGAATTTCGTTTTGTCGGTCTATGATTAAGGAAATTTTGATAGGCAAATCCTCTTACTTCGTCATCTTTAAAATGCTTTAATAATTCATTAATTAAATTCGGGTACATTGATGCATCCTTTAATTTTTTCAAGGACGTTTCAGTTCCATCAAAATCAGAACCAAAACAAATGTGATTCAATCCGCCTATTGAGCAAAAGTGGTCAATGTGTTTGATCAAATCCTTTATGGTAGCTACCCCATTTTCTTTCACAAATGGTGGGTAAAATAAGTGACTCACAAAGCCACCGTTTTTAAAAAGTATTTCAGCTTGTTGATCCGTTAAATTACGGGGATGGTCACATATTGATCTAGAGTTAGAATGACTGGCAATTGGGTATTCCGCTATCTCCATCACATCCCAAAAGGCATTTTCACTTAGATGAGATACATCGGTCCACACTTGATGATCATTATTTAAATGAACAACTTCCTTACCAAACTCCGTTAATCCGGCCCCTCTTCGTTCTCCGACGCCATCTGCACAGAGATTAGCGTTATTCCAAGTTAATCCCATAGCCTTAATTCCTAATTTGTATAACAATCTTAATTTTGTTAGATCATTATGAAATACATCTGCGCCTTCTAACGTTATCATAGCACCAATTTCATTTGGTCTAAGTTGTTCGATTTCATCCCAAGATATAATCTGTTTCATTTCGGGATGCTTTGCTAAGATTTCATTGTTAAAAATATCAATCTGCTCTAGAGCCACTTGAAATTTATGTTCTGTCTTGACCTGTGGTGGAACAAATATAGCAAAGCACTGTATAAAAACACCTCCCGCTTGTAGGCGCCTAAAATTTGATTTAAGGTTAATTGAGTCACTGAACCTACTTTTTTCAGGACTCCTCCATAGTTTGAGCAGAACATCACAGTGTGTATCTATTACCTTCATAGTTTGTACCTCCTTTACATATCCGCTATTATATACCCTATAATCATATAACCTATCATTTAAAGTTCCAATCCAATTCAAATTTATTGTCTCTTAACAAAATTCCATCCTAACACTGCATATATATCAAGATCGATAATTAAACTCGGTAGGTTCATCGTACGCCTATTATAACCTCTTACATACTTACACCCTATTTTATGCAATTTCTATGCCAAGCTTAGTCACTACTGTTCACAACTTCCCTATCAAATTAAACGCCATAATATCATTACATTTGCCCATTTTTTTTGCTTAAGCAAAATTATTTTGCCTTTTTTTCTACTGAATTAATAGTTTCATAGTTCACAAAAATAATACAAGTACATCGTTCATCCACTACACACAACGGATAGAGCTAGTTGGATGATAGTTACACTTTGATGACATTAAAGTTGGCCCTAATACAATTTAAATTTACTAATTTAATTTCCCCGAAAAAATAAATAGAATTTATATTGTCAATACATTTACACTATTCAAAAAATTCGTTGTAAAATAGAGCACTCGTGAGTATAATGTGTTATAACAATAAATTACTAACGTTGTATTATTAACAGCAGTCCTCCCTAGGACAAAAGTCAACGAAGAGAAAGAGTTCTATTAAATTGTAGTTATTCAACGACTTCTAACTAGACAAGGAGAGTATAAGTTTATGGATGATCAAAAACCTATTATTGGTATAAGTTTAGCCTATTATGGTGTCGAGTCACTGTTTGAAAGAAAATATCATGTAAATGATGCATATATTGAAGCTATAAAAAAATCTGGTGGAATTCCTTTATTAATTCCTATTATGGAAAAAGAAGATCTTTTACAAGTTTTTAATCAAATTTCAGGCTTGTTATTAACAGGGGGAGGTGGGCTTCTTCCCCATATAAAAAAAAGGAGTCGCTTGCCATCATTGTATGAACAAAACCCTATACGTCACCAATTTGATAAACTTCTTGCTAATTTAGCCTTAGATAAAAACTTGCCGGTCATGGGTGTTTGTCGTGGACTTCAAGTGATAAATGAGTGTTTAGGTGGGACTTTACACGAAAACTTAAATGAAGTGACGAATGAAGACCATAGACAAGAAACACTTGGCGATGTACCAAGTCATACGGTTACCCTTGAAGAGAATAGTATTATGTTTTCATGCTTTAATAAAAGTAAGATTAAGGTAAATAGTTTCCATAATCAAGCAGTCAAAGAAGCTGGTCATAGATTAAAAGTAACCGCGAAAAGTAAAGACGGAATAATAGAGGCCGTAGAGGGAATTGAAAACTCTTTTATCTTAGGATTGCAATTTCACCCTGAAGAACAAATGATTGATGATCCATCATTTGCTAAACTATATCAAAAGTTTATTCAAGCTGCAAAAACGACAAATGTTTGACTATAGGCCACTCAATTTAATATCTGATCAAAAACTAAGAATATTTAATTTGAAATAAATATTGATAGAGAAATAGTAAAATTAGGAAAGGAATTGTTTGCATTATCAAAGATATCACCTAAGACTATGGTTAGATCCGAAAAAGACCATTTTTGAAAAATCAGTTGTTAAAAATCATAAAATATAGTATTTTTACAAAAGAAAACAACACTATATTTTGTATCTCAGAGCTACTGAAAACTTTTATAGGTATCAACCAAACTATTAGTTAAGGAATAAGGGTGAGTTAAAACGATGATCCGAAAACAATCACTTCAGTCACTACTACAAATCATCAAAATCTATGAAACTTTAATTAATGAAATCGATGTTGGAGTTCATATTATTGATCAACAAGGAAAAACAATTCTGTATAATAATAAAATGATGGAAATTGAATCGATGACCAAAGAAGATTTTCTTAACAAGGATTTTTTAGATGTGTTTATGTTTGAAGAAGGCCAAGAAAGCACTTTACTTAATGCCTTACATCAACATAAAGAAGTGAAAAATAAAAGACAAACTTACTTTAATAATAAAAGCAAAGAAATCACAACAATTAACAATACATTTCCAATTTACCATCTAGATAAAGTCATTGGAGCCATTGAAATTGCAAAAGATGTTACGGTTATTGAACGATTAATTAGAAAAAATATGGAACATAAAGGAAATACACGTTATTCCTTCGATAGCATCATTGGAGTAAGTCCTGCAATAAAAGAAGTGATTGAAAACACAAAAAGGGCTACTCGTACATCCTCATCAGTTCTCATTATTGGGGAAACCGGAACCGGTAAAGAATTATTTGTCCAAAGTATCCATAATGGAAGCGAACGATCATCCGCTCCTTTTATATCTCAAAATTGTGCCGCAATGCCTGATAGTCTCATAGAAAGTCTATTATTTGGCACTAAAAAAGGGGCATTTACAGGGGCTATCGATCATCCAGGCTTATTTGAACAAGCAGAAGGTGGAACACTTCTACTTGATGAAATAAATTCGTTAAGCCCAATGTTACAAGCAAAACTATTAAGGGCAATTCAGGAAAAATCAATTAGGCGAATAGGCGATACTATTGATAGAAAAATTGATGTACGAATAATTTCGACAATTAATGAGGATCCTATTGAAGCTATTGCCAATCAACGATTAAGAAAGGATTTATTTTACCGTCTTAGTGTCGTTTCACTATTTATTCCGCCATTGCGTGAGCGTAAAGAAGACATTTTACCATTGATAGATCACTTCATTATGAAATATAGTTATATGTTTAATATGAATATAAACGGTGTTTCAGACGGGGTTCTTCTTCAATTTAACAACTATGACTGGCCAGGAAATATTAGAGAGTTAGAACACGTCATTGAAGGTGCTCTCAATTTAATGATTGATGAAGATACTATTGAAGTCTTTCATTTACCGTTTAACCTTAGAAATAAACCCCAAAGTTCCATACCAAATGAACAATCAGTTGTGGGTGTTCACCATGTAGCTGTTAAAGACAAGCATTTACCACTTCGTCATCTTAAGGATTATTTACTAGAAGCTGAAGAATATTATATTAACAAGGCCTTAGAAAGAAATAAATACCATCAAACAAATACCGCAAAAGAGTTGGGCCTTAGTAGACAAAGTCTGCAATATCGAATAAAACGCCTAAATAACGAAAATCTTTAGTTATGTATATTGCCTCTCGTTCAAGCGTAATAAAAAAGATGAAACCTTGGTTCTAAATTTATTCCAAGGTTTCATCTTTTGATTTTCCGAAGACAATCTTCTTCTCCAGTTTATTTTCTATCAAATTAAAGCCAGCAAATCCGTTTTCTAATAATTGATGTTGTTGTTCAAAATCATTACTTGATACAGAAATTATTGTATCTTCTCTGATTTTCATTTGAGTATGTAAATCTTTTAAAAGAATATATCTAATTCCACCACTATATTTTTTCTTTAATTTAACAATATGCATTCCCTGAATAAGTTTATCTTTTAGACTAGGAAAATTGTTGGGACTTACGGTACAACATAGATAACGATGGTTAATACTTGATTGAATAAATTCTTTCATAAGTATGTTTCCAAGTATTTTTTGTAAACCATTCCCTCTATACTTTGGTATAACACAGGTTATTTCTAGGTGAATAACCTTCATTTGTTCATCTTTTGTTAAATCTAAATCACTACCTAAATTTTCCATATTATCCCCTGGATAAAGAAGTGCTCGAAACGCTATTAAACAATTTTTAACGAAGACACCAATGATATGACCCATGTCGTTAAAAATGTGCCTTATTTCTTCTTCCGTTAAAGGCTCTAATGATTCTTTTACTTGCTCATTCTCCAAAACAATACTTTGAACCTGAAGAATTTCAGATATATGCCTTTGATTAAGCTTTTTAACTTGAAATTTTTTGCTTATGCCGTTTGTTTGGCACACTAGAGTTCCTTCATAGATTTTATCCATTTTCTTATTCTCCTTTGAATACCTCATGCTTTTCTGTTAATTCTTTTAATACATTTTCATCAACATCAATCCCCAAACCTGGGCGATTATTTAATCGGATATAAGGTACTTCATAAGCTAAGTTACCTACATCTTTGCCAAACTTTAAAGGCCCTGTTAGCTCTACACTAGTAATATTTTTCTTTGAAAAAGCTACATGAAATCCCGCTGCTGAACCGATTGAAGATTCGACCATGGAGCCAATTTGACAACCTATTCCTGCCATTTCTGCTTGATGTACAAGTTTTGTTGCTGGATAGATTCCACCACACTTCATTAATTTGATATTAATTTTATCAGCGGCTCGTTTTATAATAATTTCTCGCATCTCTCTATTTCCTTTTAACCCCTCATCAACCATGACAGGTATATTGGTTTTTTGTTTTACTTCTAATAAAGAATCAATATCATCAGCTAGTACAGGTTGTTCAATCCAATCAATTTCACACTCTTGAATTCTATTTAATACAAATATTGTGTCAGCACTGTTTACCCAACCTTGATTCGCATCAACACGAATAATTATATCTTTGCCTACTTTTTCTCGTACCGCTTTTATTCGTTCGATATCTTTCCATTTATCAGTCCCTACTTTCATTTTTAACAAACGGTATCCCTCTTCAACTGCTCGAGCAGCTTCAATAGCCATTTCTTCTGGCTCAAGAATACTTAAAACATGAGCAAGCGGAAACTTCTCATGATACTTACCCCCTAATAAATTATAAACAGGTTGATTGACTACTTTACCAATAATATCAAAACAGGCAATGTCAATGGCTGCTTTAGCAGTTGTTGACCCATATATTTTCCGATTCATTACATCATGGATCTTTTCAATATTGAATGGATTCTGTCCCAAAATTGCTGGGATAAGTATTCCTTTTAGAACTTGATAAGTACTTGCCTGCGTTTCTCCCGTTACATGTTCATCTGCAACACCTTCACCATAACCAACAATTCCCTGATCTGTTTCCATTCTGACTATAATAGATGGCATAGATGTATACGTATCATAACTAATGATAAATGGATCTTTTAATGGAAGGTGGATCTTGTAAATGCCGACAGCAATAATTTTCATAACATTTCTCCTTTTACAATTAGTTAATACTTAGTAACCCTCCCCCCCGAGGCTACGGAGGATTTTTTCGTATTTATTTTTAAAAAATAATAGGAGTCATTAATACGACTGCTAGAAGAGTTATTAATTTTCGTTGCAGAAAAATAAGAACTAAAGTAACCTTTTCCCTAATAAAGAAGTAACTAAAGCAACGGCCACATCTGCTGTCCGATTTTTATCATCTAGAATAGGGTTTATTTCAACAAATTCAGCTGATGTGATTATTTTTGCTTCAAATAACATTTCTAGAGCTAAATGGCTTTCTCGATAAGAAACTCCACCCATCACAGGCGTTCCTACTCCTGGAGCATCTAACGGATCAATAGCGTCTAAATCAAGACTTAAGTGAACACCATCAGTTCGATTAGCTAAATACTCGATCGTTTCTTCGATGACTTTTGTCATACCTATACGATCAATTTCATGCATTGTATAGACCTTTATTCCTTTCTCCTTTATTAAATCTTTTTCTCCATCATCTATTGATCTGGCACCAATAATCACGATATTTTCAGGCTTAATTTTAGGACAGTAGCCACCAATGTTTATCAGATCATTATGACCAATACCGAGATTTACAGATAATGGCATGCCATGAATATTTCCTGACGGTGATGTTTCAGCAGTATTTAAATCAGCATGAGCATCGTACCAAATCACTCCTAGATTTTTATACGATTTAGCAAGTCCTGCAATAGAACCGATACTAATACTATGATCACCTCCTAAAACAAGTGGAAAACTTCCTTCACTATGTACACGATTCACTTCTTTTTGCAGCTCTTCACTTACTCTAATAACTTCCCTAAAATTTTTCATGGTTTCATGGCTAGTTTCGCCTTTCACACTTGAACGATCAATATTTATATCTCCATAATCGTTAACACTAATGCCCATACCCTCCATTTGTTCTATTAGTCCTGCATACCTCATAGCACTTGGGCCCATGTCTACCCCTCGACGTACTTGACCTAAATCCATTGGAACCCCTATAACGGATACTTCCTTTACTTTTTTCATACTCTACCAACTCCTTTTTGTTCTATCACATTAATAATGCAATTATTGTGCCAAGTCTTCATCTGCGAACGAACTGTATAATCAACTGCATAACGCATATATTATCACAATATATTAAATTAAAACAGTTTAAAAATTGCTTTTAGCAAAAAATTTAGAAAATTCACGCAAAATTATTTTACTTTAATAAGTGAGTGAATTTCATAATTACAATAAGTTAGCCACATCACACTATATCTAGTTGAAGGCGGTTCAATTCAACTAGATATAGTTTCTTAGTGGCGAGAAATCGGTATTATGAAATTCATTAAGGATCGGTTTTATTAAAATTTTAACTGAAAATTGTTAGTACCGCCATTCTTAATTACTAAAAGATAGGAACACTATGCTATAATACATGAATTGATTTTATTAATTATGGTGGTGTTTATAAATGTATGATGTAATCGTAATTGGTGGTGGACCCTCTGGACTAATGGCAGCCATTTCAGCAAGCGAACATGGAGCTAGTGTACTGCTTGTTGATAAGGGAGATCAATTAGGTCGAAAACTAGCCATATCTGGTGGCGGTCGTTGTAATGTTACAAACCGGATGGCAACTGATGAATTGATAAAGCATATACCTGGAAACGGCCGTTTTATGCATAGTCCATTCTCAGTATTTAATAATGAGGATATTATAGATTTTTTTGAAAAACTGGGTATTAAATTAAAAGAGGAAGACCGTGGCCGGATGTTTCCTATAAGTGATAAAGCGAAGAGCGTTGTCGAAACTCTACTGAAGAAACTCCGCGACTTAAAGGTAACGATGTGGACAAATAATCCTGTAGAAGAGGTGCTTTACGATCAAGAAATGGTCTTGGGGATAAAACTAACAAACGGTAAAGTTATCTACAGTAAAGCTGTGATTATTGCTGTTGGCGGCAAAAGTGTGCCTCACACCGGTAGCACTGGTGATGGCTATCCATGGGCACGTAAAGCTGGTCACACGATAACTGAACTATTTCCAACCGAAGTACCGATTACCTCAAATGAGTCTTTTATAAAAAAGAAGTTATTGCAAGGGATCTCTTTGCAAAATGTTGATTTATCTGTGATTAATCCAAAAGGAAAGGTGATCAAACGTCATCAAGGTGATATGATTTTCACTCATTTTGGTATTTCAGGACCAATTGCACTTCGTTGTAGTCAGTATGTTGTCAAAGCGTTAAAAAAGTTTTCTGTTGATAAAATGGAAGTCAGTATTGATCTTTTTCCTCTGAAAAGTTCTGAGGAAGTTTTTCAAGAGTTAGTTAAGTTAGCAAAGCAAGGCGAAAAAAAATCAGTAAAAAATTGTTTAAAAGGCTATATTACCGAACGTTTACTTCATTTTTATTTAGAAAAAGCTGCTATTGAACTTAATGGAACATTTGCTAATGTACCACATGATGCAATCCGCCAATTATCAAGATTAATTAAAGACTTTACTTTCAATGTAAATGGAACATTACCTCTAGAAAAAGCTTTTGTAACCGGAGGTGGAATTTCTATAAAAGAAATTCATCCAAAGACGATGGAATCAAAAATGATGAAAGGCTTATTCTTTTGTGGCGAAGTGTTAGACATTCACGGCTATACCGGTGGCTATAACATTACCGTCGCTTTTTCCACAGGTTACACAGCTGGAAAAGGAGCTGCCGAAAAAAAAATGTTGACAGAATAGTTAGATATACACTGACAGCACTTAACTTATCCACATCGGCCAGTTATTTATACACATATAAACATTTTGTTAACAAGCATTTAGGGCGTTTGTGTGTAAATAGCTAACTTATGCACAAAACTATTAACATCCAACTTCTTTCTCCACATTTTTATACACAGACAAAAAAAGAGTCATTCTGAATGGGTAGACCCAAAAAGAATGACTTCTTCATACTGAAAACTTTTGCGTTGGTTATCAAATAATTAATTTGAAATATTGCTTCCGCTCCATGAAGAAGCTACATCAAGTTGAGTTAAATCATTGTCGACTTGATGTAGCTTTTTTATAACTAATTTATTGATATTATGAAATTACTCAATTAGCAACAAAATTGACAAGTTTATTTGGTACAACAATCACCTTACGTATTGTTTTACCGGTTAAATCCGCTATAATTTTATCAGTTTCTTTTGCAAATTGTTCCATTTCTTCACGACTAGAATCTTTTGGAATCACAATCTTCGCTCTTAGTTTACCATTTACCTGGACAACGACAAGTACCTCTGCTTCTACTAACTTCGTCTCATCGAAAGTCGGCCACATTTGATAAGCTATCGTTCCGGTAAACCCTAGTTTCTCCCATAGTTCTTCTGCAAGGTGTGGCACAATTGGTGCGAGTAGCTTCACAAAGCCTTCAACCTGCTCTTTCGGTAGCTGCTTTTGCTTATAGCCTTCATTTATATACACCATTAATTGTGATATCCCAACATTAAAGCGTAGTCCTGCAAAATTGTCAGTTACTTTCTTTACTGTTTTGTGATAAAGAAACGTCAGCTCTTCTGTTCCTGCTCCATCAGTAATAATTGGGTTTAGCTTTCCTTCATCGGTAACAAAAAGACGCCAAATGCGATCTAAGAAACGTCGGGCTCCATCTAAACCGTTTTCACTCCAAGCAATTGATGCATCCAACGGGCCCATAAACATTTCGTAAAGGCGAAGTGTATCTGCACCATGACTTAAAACAATTTCATCAGGGTTTACAACATTACCTTTAGACTTACTCATTTTTTCATTATTTTCACCAAGAATCATTCCTTGATTGTATAATTTTTGGAATGGTTCTTTCGTCGGAACAATCCCTAAATCATAAAGAACTTTGTGCCAAAAACGAGCATATAAAAGATGCAGAACGGCATGCTCAGCACCACCAATGTAAATATCAACTGGTAACCATTTTTTTAATTTTTCTGGATCTGCTATAGCTTCAGTATTGTCTGGATCGATAAATCTCAAGTAATACCAGCAACTTCCTGCCCACTGTGGCATTGTGTTCGTTTCTCGACGCCCTTTTTGACCTGTCTCTGAATCAACAACATTTAGCCAGTCACTTGCATTTGCAAGCGGTGACTCTCCTGTTCCTGACGGTCTGATTTCTTCCATTTTTGGTAAGAGTAACGGCAATTCACTCTCAGGAATCGGTTTCATCGTACCATCGTCAAAGTGGACGATTGGAATTGGCTCACCCCAATAACGTTGACGACTAAATAACCAGTCACGAAGACGATAGGTAACTTTTTTCGTGCCGTTTCCTCTCTTTTCAAGCCAGTCAATCATTTTTGGGATCGCTTCTTGCTTATTTATACCATTAAGGAAGTCAGAATTTACAAGGATTCCGTCTCCAGTGTACGCTTCTTGATCAATATTACCTCCTTCAACAACTTCGATAATAGGTAAATCAAACGTACGAGCAAATTCATAGTCACGCTCGTCATGAGCTGGGACCGCCATAATTGCTCCAGAACCATATGTAGCTAATACATAATCAGCAATCCAAATCGGAATCTTTGCACCATTTACCGGATTTATTGCATAAGCACCTGTGAATACACCTGTTTTTTCTTTTGAAAGCTCTGTACGTTCTAGGTCACTTTTCGTAGAAACTTGTCTTTTGTAAGTATCTACTGCTTGTTTTTGCATCCCCGTGGTCAATTGATCTACTAATTTATGTTCTGGGGCAAATACAGCATATGTAGCTCCAAAAAGTGTATCTGGTCTTGTTGTAAAAACTTCAAATTGTTTGTCTGTACCGTCGATAGCAAAGCTAATTTCTGCTCCCTCAGAACGTCCAATCCAATTTCGTTGCATATCTTTAATACTTTCTGGCCAATCCAATTCTTCTAAATCCTCAAGTAAACGATCGGCATATAAAGTAATTCTCAGCATCCATTGACGCATTGGCCGTCTTTCCACGGGGTGTCCGCCACGCTCACTTTTTCCATCAATTACTTCTTCATTAGCAAGAACTGTTCCTAAAGCTTGACACCAATTAACTGGGACTTCGTCAACGTACGCAAGACCTTTATTATATAGTTGTATAAAAATCCATTGTGTCCA
The DNA here is from genome assembly GCA_031761875.1 of Bacillaceae bacterium IKA-2. Taxonomy (GTDB): domain Bacteria; phylum Bacillota; class Bacilli; order Bacillales; family Anaerobacillaceae; genus Anaerobacillus. The sequence goes on from CP134492.1 coordinate 3,521,862, forward strand.
TTTGTAATAGCCAGGATCAGTTGTACTAATTTCGCGATCCCAGTCGTACGAGAAGCCTAACGCCTTGATTTGGCGTCGGAAATTATCAATATTTATTTGGGTAAACTCATTTGGGTGTTTACCTGTATCTAATGCAAACTGTTCAGCGGGTAAACCAAATGCGTCCCATCCCATTGGATGAAGAACGTTATAGCCTTGCATTCGCTTCATTCTTGATAAAATATCAGTTGCTGTATATCCTTCTGGATGTCCAACGTGAAGCCCTGAACCCGACGGATACGGAAACATATCAAGAGCATAAAATTTTTCTTTTGAGTCATCATCTTCTGTTTTAAACGTTTTATTTTCTTCCCAATAACGTTGCCACTTTTGTTCTATGTTTTGATGAGAAAAAGCCATTATTAATTGCCTCCCTTATATAAAAAACCTCCCACCACTAACGTATTCGTTAGGGACGAGAGGTTATTTGCATGTTTATTCCCGCGGTACCACCCAATTTAGTGTTGGATACACTCACTTAATGACACCTTAACGCGGATATACGGCAAGGACTACTGGGCTGGATTCACCCTTGCAACTTTAAGGCGAGTTCATGGATCTCTATGATTGACTTACTCCCACCGTCAATTCTCTAAATCAAGAGGTTCCATTACTACTCCTCATCATAGTTTTTACAAAAATTCAATTAATTTACCTCATTAGTTTGTATTGTATGAATATGTCGAATAAAAGTCAAGAGCTTATTTAACATTATCGTCATATTCTTAGCTTTTATACCAGAAGTGTAGTTTTTGTCTTTCTATTTATCATCTACATACACTGCTTTAGAGGATTTAGCTTAAACAGATTTCATATGACATAGACAAAGATTGATTCAATCAGCTTTTAAATTCTACTTTACTACTTTATTCATATTGACATCTTTATGCCCTGATTTGTAAAGACACGATCACGCCCTTCTTGTTTAGCTTTGTAAAGAGCTTCATCGGCGTCTTGGTATAGTCTAGCTGTGTCGGCTTCTTTACCATGATATGCTGCTACACCAATCGAAACTGTTAAGCTTATTTTCATTTTATTTGGTAAAAGAAAATGTTGCTCACGAACTGCTTTACAAGTTCTAGAGGCAATAACCTCAGCTTCTTTAAGGGTACAGTTTTCTAAAAGAATTGAAAATTCTTCACCGCCATTTCTAGAAAGGACATCATCTTCTTTCCGCATTAAATTTTTCAAAAGCTTGGCAAGCTGCCTCAATACTTCATCACCAGCCGAATGTCCGTATAAATCATTAATATTTTTAAAATAATCTATATCAACTATACAGATCGCACAGTTTCCAGATTCTATTTTTGTTTTTTCCAACATTAAATTATAATAGTGATCGAAAGCTCGGACATTATATAATCCTGTTAAAAAATCCTGATATGATCTTTCTTTGTAACTATTATATAAACGAGAGTATCTATGAATATATAAAGCAAAGTAAAAGGTCAAATAACCACCGATTAATGAGAATATAATATGATAAATAGCAGTAAGTAATACAACTGAAAATTGCTCAACAACAATGAACAAACCCAATGTGAAGATAAATTGGCTATAAAATAGCAATACTGTCCATTTTTTCCAAGGACTCGCTTTCACGTACCTGGAAATTAAACCTCCACCGATTGTCATCGTAAAGACCATAATTAAGGCAACAACGGAGGAGAAATTCACATCAAGAAAAAAGCGAGCGAGCGAGATAATAGTTGCTGCTATAATTGTCGGGATAAAACCACCAAAGTAAGCCAGTAGTGCCAGTGGAATATGTCTTAAATCTAACATCGATATTCCATTCACTTCGATGCTATAATGCATTAAAATAATTCCTAAAAAACCGCCAGCAAGTCCCTCAATTAGTTTAACTTTTAGGGGAGAATTGGGACTCAAACGATATTTTTGAAAAAGTTGGTGCCAAATAAAAGTGAATGACGTCAGAATTGAAACATTCACAATAAAGTCACTAATCATCAGATTTTATTCTCCCCTCTTTTAGGAACATTCAGGAAATAAATCCATTTCCAACTTGCTTATTTTATCATACTTTTCAGACTCTTAACTATTGATTTCAATATCATTAAATAAATTTACCAACACTCAAGAAGGTTTTATGAAATAAATCCCGCTCAATTAGTAAAACAATTAAAAAATAGGCTGATCCATAAAACGAATCAACCTATACCTGAAGTTATATTTTCCTCAATACGTTCAACAACAAGGTGGCGATCGTACATGTAGGTTGTTACAAAACTAATTATAAACATCAACATTATACCGTAAAATAATGCCTGCATTCCAAACGAATCAACAGCAACACCTCCAAGAAATGGGCCTAGCATTCTCCCACCTTGAGCAACACTATTAACAATTCCTTGGTAAAAACCCTCTTTCCCTTTTGGCGCCAACTGATGAGCAATTGTTGGCACGACTGGCCAAACAAACATCTCTCCAATCGTTAAAATAATCATAGCCACCAAAAACATAAGAAAAACTTCTGCTTGGGCCAAAATAAAAAATGAAACCATAAAAATTCCGAGACCAAAGTAAATCTGTCCTTTAAAAGTGTGGAACCATTTTTTTATCAATAGTGCGATTATAGGCTGTCCAAGAACGATCAAAGCACCATTTACTGTCCAAATAAAGCTATACTGCCTCAAGCTAATCCCTAGTGACTGAGTGTGCACTGCTATCGTTGTTGGCCACTGTGAATAGGCAACCCAACAAATAATAAACCCGACACAAAGAATTAATAACGCCTTAAACCTAGACTTATTTTCAATTGTCACCCTTTGATCAAAAACGCTCGTCGCTTGCACTTTATCAGCTCCCGCGCCCTCCAACCCTTTATATCCGAAAAAAGCAACTATAAAGAAAATCACATACATAAAGCCATTTGCAAAAAATACATAATCAAATCGAATTGAAGCAACAAGTCCACCAAGTGATGCCCCAATTGCTATTCCAAGATTTTGAGCTACATAAATCGCATTAAACGCCTTTCTGCCACCTTCAGGCCAAACAAAACCAGCCATTGCATACATAGCTGGAAACGTGATCCCAGAACCAAAACCTAATCCAACTAATAAAACAACATAATAAATCCAACTATGAAAAAATGCTAACGTAAATGCGCTTGCCATCGTAATTGAAATTCCCAATATGATGGTTTTATAGCCGCCAATTCGATCAAAAAGTCTGCCCCCAAATAAATTACCAAGTACTCCTGCTCCTGCATTAACCATCAATACAAGACCAGCCACACTCAATGATTTCCCCAGTTCTTGATGAATATAAATTGTATTAAGTGGCCACAAAAAAGAAGCGCCAGTTACGTTGATCACCATACCGATGACAAGCAACCATAACGCCTTTGGCATAGACCTCTACCTCTCTCTTATTTCGTCTCTCTAAAGAAATTGTATGCGATATCCTTTAAATTAGCAATCGAATTTTAATAGAATACTTACGACCATATCACTCGTTTACACCTCACCTTTGTGAAAAATTCACATGGTGTCTGACACCCAATGCATAAAAAACATTCAAGTCGTTCAATTTCGCTTAACTACTATCCGCGTCCGGCAGGCAAGAGCAGCATTTAATTGTGCATAAGTTCACATGGTGTCTGACACCGAGTAAAAGAATTATTTTGTCTGACACCCGCTCGTCACTATGGTAAAATCATTCTATGTTTTAATTCAGAAAATGCTAGGAATGAGGTACTATAATGATTGATTTACGTAGTGATACAATTACAAAACCTACAAATAAAATGCGCGAGGCGATGTTTAATGCTGAAGTTGGTGACGACGTTTATGGAGAGGATCCAACTATTAATAAACTAGAAAACCTTGCCGCCCAAATGTTAGGTAAAGAAGCGGCATTATTTGTGACAAGTGGGACTCAAGGCAATCAAATTGCGGTACTAACCCACTGTCGCCTAGGAGACGAAATAATTTTAGATGAAGATTCCCATATCGTTTTTTATGAGGCTGGTGCTATTGCAGCTTTTGCTGGAGTTCAGCCGCGGACAATTAAATCTCACCAAGGTCTAATCGACCCAGAGAAACTCGAGAGTGCAATCCGCACAAATGATATTCATTTTCCTGATACTAGTCTTATCTGTTTAGAAAACACCCATAACCGGGCAGGGGGGGTTGCAATTTCCGCTAGTCATATGTCCAAACTTTTCGAGGTTGCCAACCAAAAAAATATTCCTGTTCATCTAGATGGAGCTCGTTTGATGAATGCCGCAGTTGCTTTTGGAGAGCCTCTCACAATGTTCACGCAGTACACAACAACTGTCCAAATTTGCCTGTCAAAAGGCTTAGGTGCTCCTGTCGGCTCGATTTTGGCTGGTCCAAAGCCATTTATTGAAAAAGCACGAAAATGGCGAAAACGTTTAGGTGGTGGTCTAAGGCAGGCCGGCATTCTAGGTGCTGCCGGTATCATCGCCTTAACAGAAATGGTCGATCGTTTGGCAATCGATCATGATAATGCTAAAATACTTGCAGATGGTTTGAGCAAGCATTCATCTTTAACAGTCATAAACAACGTCGATACGAACATTGTTTTAATTGATATAAGCAAGACCGGAAAAGACTCTTCACAATTTATTGAAGATCTGAAAAATTCAGGTGTTCTTGCTGTCCCATTTGGCCCATCAACTGTTAGATTTACAACCCATTACGATGTAAGTCGAGAAAAGATTGAACAATCAATAGATTTAATTATGAATTTATGAAGTTTCAAGTAATCAATAGCGAAACTTTTATCTATAAAGTCGTTATTTAAATTCAATTCTACATCTAAGAAAGGATCCTGATTATGACATTAAACGATCAACTAATACCGATCATGTTCGGCGACAAACGCTATCATTCATGGAACTTTCATCTACGCCAAGAGTTTGGTGAAAAAATATTTAAAATCCCTTTAGATGCTGGTTTTGATTGCCCAAACCGAGATGGCACTGTCGCTAGTGGCGGCTGTACTTTTTGTAGTGAACGTGGTTCAGGCGATTTTGCCGGTGACCGTAAAGATGATCTTATTACTCAGTTCAATACAATTAAAGCAAAAATGCATGAAAAATGGCCCAACGGCAAATACATTGGTTATTTTCAAGCTTATACAAACACATACGCACCCGTGGAGGAACTTCGCGAAATGTTTGAAGTGATTTTAGAACAAGAGGGGGTCATCGGTCTCTCGATTGCGACCCGACCAGATTGTTTACCAGATGATGTCGTCGAATATTTAGGTGAGCTCAATAAAAAAACGTACCTCTGGGTTGAATTAGGTTTACAGACCGTGCATGAGCGAACTGCTAACTTAATCAACCGTGCCCATGATTATCAAACATATGTTGATGGTGTTAAAAAATTACGCAAGCATAACATTCAAATCTGTGCCCACATTATTAACGGATTACCTCTTGAAACACCTGAGATGATGATGGAAACGGCAAAAGAAGTAGCAAAGTTAGACGTTCAGGGTATTAAAATTCATCTTCTTCACCTTTTACGCAAAACAGCAATGGTCAAGCAGTATGAAAAAGGCATGCTAGAGTTTATGAGTTCAGAAGAGTATATTAAGCTTGTTTGCGACCAACTGGAGATCATTCCGCCTGAAATGGTTATTCATCGCTTAACGGGTGACGGCCCCCCTGATTTACTGATTGGACCAATGTGGAGCTTAAATAAATGGGAAGTCCTAAACGGGATAGATGCTGAACTAAAGCGGCGCAACAGTCACCAAGGCAAATACTATTCTAGGGGGTAATCAATATCAAAGTGTTAGGAATTCTCCCTTTTGCCCGTAAGCTTTTAAAAGATGCAGTTTCTAATGGAGATACTGTCATCGACGCAACCGCCGGAAACGGTCATGACACATTATTTTTGGCTCAACTTGTTGGCGCGTCTGGTCGTGTCTATAGTTTTGATATCCAAGAAACTGCGATCGCTAATACAAAGGCTCGTTTATGTGAACACAACTGTCTTACTCAAGCCACTCTTTTCCAAATCGGTCATGAAAATGTAAAATCGCTCCTATCAGCCGCGGATCATGGCAATATTTCCGGCTGTATTTTTAATCTCGGCTACTTACCCGGTGGAGATAAGGAGATTGTTACAAAAGCTGAAACGACCTTAAATGCGATTTCTGATATATTGCCTCTCTTAAAAAAAGAGGCAATTATCGTTCTTGTCATCTATCAAGGCCATGATGAGGGAAAAAAAGAAAAAGACCATTTGCTTAAGTTTGTCACTACAATCGACCAAACAAAAGCACACGTCCTAACCTATCATTTTATTAATCAAAAAAACAATCCTCCATTTATTATCGCGATTGAGAAAAGATAAATATTTTTGTAATTTTTTGAAAATATATTATTATTTTCTACTAAAATTGTATTGACAGATCTCCACACTTTATATAAAACTTAAATCAGAGGATATCAAAGGGGGATTTTTTATGAATTTATTAGATGAAACTATTTTACATAACGAAGCTTTTGTCGTCGAGAAAAAGTATGAACCATTTATAACAAGTAAATTCCCAGATAAAAAATTAGTGATTCTTTCATGTATGGATACAAGACTTACCCACATGCTGCCACAAGCTTTAAATTTAAAAAACGGAGATGCAAAAATTATTAAAAATGCTGGTGCCGTTATCTCTCATCCATTTGGGAGTATTATGCGTAGTATCATCGTAGCAGTTTACGCGTTAGGTGCTGAAGAAGTTTGGATCATTGGTCACCACGGTTGTGGCATGGCAGGACTTGAGGCGAAATCTGTATTAGATAAATCTGAGGCAAGAGGAATTAATCCAGAAGTGATTAAAAACCTTCATTTCTCAGGTATTAACATTAATTCATGGCTAAAGGGATTTGCAAATGTAGAAGATAGTGTTCAACACAGTGTCGAAATGGTTAGGCACCACCCCTTATTCCCAGCAGATATTCCTGTTCACGGCCTTGTTATTGACCCCGGAACTGGGAAGTTAGATGTTATAACTAATGGCTATGAAAATGGAAAAATCTAAACATTAAAAAGGGTTACCCTAAGTTTACTTTTGGGTAACCCTTTTTCTCACATGTGAAACAAACTTTGCCTTTCTCCTCAGCCGCTTAAACTGCAGTCCATGAAGCACCAATTATTACTAGTAAAATAAATAACACAATAATTAACGCAAAGCCACGTCCCGCCGCGCGGGGAGCCGGAGCAGCTCCGTGACCGTAACCTGAACTATAAGCTTGAGCATATGCTTCACCGTTTGCTTTAGCATAAGCCTCAGCCATACCATTTGCTTGAGCTTGAGCGTAAGCTGCCGCACCATGATCTACTGAACCAAAATTTCCAAACATCATAACACCACCTTTCGCATTACGTATTACTAACCTATGCTTGAAGTGATATTTATGAGTTAGGTTAAACGCGGAGATCCTAGATCATTTTTTATTGTTGAATTCTAGAATAAATATGCCAAACGCTATCCGAATATCCCCTTGTTAACCAGCAATTCTATGTCAATTGATAATGTTTTTCCCATAAAATATTTCATCCATTTCCAATTTTAACCTGCTCTCGATCTCCCGCTCCTCCTCAGTAGTTAATTGTTCTTTTTTATATCTAAAAAGATAGTTGTTCAATTCAAAACCTTTTAGCTTACATTTTGTATGAAAGATGTTTTCTTGATAGACATTGACATCAATCATCTCATATAATTTTTTTACATCCTCTGGAATGTAATTTTGAATTGAATTGATTTCATGGTCAATAAACAGCTTATTACCACTAATATCTCTAGTAAAACCTCGGACGCGGTAATCGATCGTCATTACATCAGTTTCAAACGAGTAAATTAAATAATTTAATGCTTTTAGAGGAGATATTTCACCGCATGTGGCTACATCAATATCGGCTCTAAACGAACTAATACCTTCAATCGGATGATATTCTGGATACGTATGGACAGTTATATGACTTTTATCTAACTGCATCGTAACAGCATTAGGAAGTGGTCCTGGTGTTTCTTCATAAGATTCAGATGGCACTTCGACAATTGGCCCCTCTGAAACTAACATCGTTACACTTGCGCCTTGCGGGACATAATCTTGTTTTGCTACACTTAAGACATGAGCGCCAATAATTTCAGCTACATGATTTAATTTTTTTGATAACCTTTCCGCACTATACTCTTCATCAATGTATTCTATGTACGCTTGTCGTTCTTGTTTCGTCCTCGTAAAACAAATATCATACATATTAAAACTTAATGATTTTGTCAAATTATTAAATTCATGCAATATTATTCGTTGCTCTGGAATAATCATCATTCAATTCCCCTTTTAATGAGTTCAAGAAGAAAGATAATCAGAACTTATAAGAAATTCGATCACAATACTTATCCCATCTTTATGAACATCATTATACTAATTAAATATTACTATCATGCCCATTCACACTAAAAAAACGCATGCAAACCATTTAAAGGTTCGCATGCGTAAATTTTGCAACAAATTATTCATTCATAAAAGTTTAGTCATTTCTTTCCCCGCCGCTATCCCTGAAATCGCTGCTGTTTCAAGGCGAGCTCTTTTAGACGGATCATTTGGAGCTAAAAAAGCATCTCCTGCAAAAATGAGTGGAAAAGAAAGCTCAGCATTTAAAAACGGCTGGTTAACCACTCTGACAGCTTCCGAATATCGCCATTTCTTCAATTGAATAGAGACAACTTTAGCTTCATTCAAATACTTATCGGAAATCAGTTCTAAAACATTGGCAAGTACTTGCTCATCTTCTCTAGCAAAATTTTCTTTTGACCACTCACCAGTCATATAAATACTTAAAATTGCCGTAGAAGATATTCCCTTTTTTTGATGGTCAACGATTCTATCAATTCCGTTTGGTAACTTACTATCAGCATAACCAAGGGAATCTAAGTTACTGGGTTGATCAAGCTCAACAATAGCTACTAAACAGGGGGAAAATTCAATCGCTTCAGTTACCTCTTTAATCGATGTTTTAAGCTCAATGTTTCCTGTTTTCAGTAGTTCAATTATTTGTGGCATTGGCGCAGTCATAATCAGTGCTTTTGCTTGAAGCTCTTCTTTGTCTGTTTTTAGATGGAATCCTTGTGCTCCTTCATGAACAGATATTACTTTTGTGTTTAACTTTGTGTTTAAACCTTCCGCTAACATACTGGCTAAACCATTCATTCCTGATACACAGTAATACCTTGGATGAGTTCCACCAAACCATTTTTTTGTCCAACCATTTTCATGCCAATTTAGAGCTTGTTTGTTAAATAGGTCCGTAAAAGCTGTAAAAAATTGCGTACCGTGATCAGCTTTCCCACCTCCGACACGACGAGTAGCTAATCTACCTCCCACACTTTTACCTTTTTCTACTATTAAAACATCATTTACCCCTGCTTCTTTAAGCGTATTTGCCGCCATTATACCTGCAAGGCCACCACCAACGATGATAACATCTACTTTGTTCATCATTTCTTTCACCCTTCCTAAGTTGCTACCTCTTTAATCGCCTATAAATCCAACTATTAAAAAAGAAAAACCAAGTTGAGCCGCCACCGATTCGGATCAACCGTTTCGCGATTTTCTCAACATTTTTCTGCTTCCTTACTTTTTCATCTGCTAAGTAAATAGCGATTAAGCCTTTATTAATAAAATAATGAAACGGTTGATCTGGCAATTGTTGAATACTCTTATCTGCCTCAATTGCAAAGTGTTCGAGACGCTCCATTAAATGTTCTTGATTGTCATAATAAAAACAGAAGTTTAAATCTCCCCCGACTCGATCTTCTGCCTGATCAATAAAATAGTCAAGCATAATATGTAACCCCTGCACCCAAGGAAAATAACTTTCTTTAACTTTCAGCGCTTCTTTACTAGTAAAATTATTATTAGTTGCATAAGCAACTAAACAAAAAATTCCCAGTGTCGAACCGGCACATGCTGAAAATTCAAACCACGTCATTGATGGCAACTGGTCTTTTTGCTGATTAAACCACTTCTCTAAACGAGGAACTCTTTCTGATGCTTGAACATGCTTATGCACTTGTAAGTCACAATAATATTGAGCTAATTCGATAGTAAACGGCTGAATACTCTCATAGACAGGCAACGTCTTGATAACTTCCTGACAAGTAGTAACAAGTTCATGTAAATAACCACCATCATCCTTTTCTTCTCGATAACGATAATAATCCTCTAGGGCTGCTTCAGGAGTTAACGCATGCAGCATTGAGTCGTGCAATGTCCGGAAATCTGCAGGATCTAATGAAGTGCTACGGTCACATAGATTGTCTAAATAATCGCTAATCGTTTGGTAAGCAACAATAAAGCGAATTACTTTATCAATATCTTCACCTGCTAGTATCCCATAAATACTACCGCCCTCACAGTGAAACGTCTTCCCCTCTATACTTGCCAGGGCTTGTTTTTGCAACTCTGGATTTGGAATGCTTCTCGCCTTTTGCTTCCATTCCTCTAAATAATAGTGAACACGCGGTAAAACCTTTTTATAAATTATCGCCATCATTGACCATGGTCTTTTTGGTGTACCCAATCTATTTTCACTCCCCACTCGGATTAGTGCAAATGTAGCTCCGTAAACATTCTTGCCACTTTATACACTTTTTCCTTTTCAGGCTCATTGAATACTTCATGGTAAAGATCTGGCCACTCTTTATAATATTTTTCTGTTATATTTAGATTATTAAACCACGGTATGACTGCTTCCTTATCAACAATTAAATCATCACCAGCTTGTAAAAGTAACAAAGGAACATCGGGAAAAAAATTGACTTTTTCGTGACTAGCTTTCATAGCTGTTTCCAATTCAAAATACCATCTTACAGATACTTTTTTTACACTATATGGGTCATTTTCATCCCATTTTCTCATCTCTTCGCAACGCGTTCCAGCACCAGGTTGTAGATTAGTTGGCAATCTTAATTTTGGAGAAACCTTATTTAAGATCAAGGCACTAAAATGCTTTAGTTTTGAAGGTGGATTTACTAATCCTAAACACGGCGAAGATAAAATTAGCGCGTTAACAGGTAGGTTTTTTTTCAACATTGTTTGAATAACTGCAAGCCCACCCATACTATGACCGAAGAGAAATATAGGTAACTGAAACTGAACTGCTCGCTCATACCACTCAGTTATTGCATCAATATATTCTTGAAACGAATCAATATGACCTTTAAATTCCGGATTTTCCCCTTGCCCTGGCAAGTCACCAATCACAACATGAAACCCGTCTTTAACAAGCTTGTTAACTAACCATTTATATCGAGCATGATGCTCATTCGCTCCATGAACTACTACAAATACACCTTTAGCATTTTCACTTTCATGTACCCACATATAAACATCTCCTCTTACTTATCTGCTACCTAATTAAGCTATTCTTTGTTAAACTAAACTTAATGACTACCAAGAATCTGTTATAAAAAAAATACCATAACTAAAGGGAGGATTCAAATGATCTATTCTTATAAGGGAAAGCATCCTAAAATTGCTGATACAGCATTCATTGCTGATTACGTTACGATAACTGGTGATGTACAAATTGGCGAATACTCAAGCATTTGGTTTAATACTGTCATTCGTGGTGATGTTTCACCAACCATTATCGGTGATCGTGTTAATGTACAAGATAACTGTACGCTTCATCAAAGTCCACAATATCCGCTCATTTTAGAAGATGATGTTACGATTGGTCATCAAGTTTTGTTACATAGTAGTTTGATTCGAAAAGGCGCACTAATCGGGATGGGCTCAATTATTCTTGACGGAGCAGAAATTGGCGAAGGTGCCTTTATTGGTGCCGGTAGCCTGGTTTCCCAAGGTAAAAAAATCCCCGCAAACAGCTTAGCTTTTGGACGCCCCGCAAAAGTAGTTCGTCAATTAAATGAAGCAGACCTTGAAGATATGGCCCGCGTCCGCAACGGATACGTAGAAAAAGGCCAATATTACAAGAAAAGTGCAAGCGCCTCGGTAGCTTCGACAAATGTTGGAGACTTACCATAAAGAGGCGTTCTTTGCCTCTGCATGGTAAGTTGAAACATTCGAGAAGCTAGGCGCTGTAACTAGACAAAGAAAAGTGCAAGCGCCTCGGTAGCTTCGACAAATGTTGGAGACTTACCATAAAGAGGCGTTCTTTGCCTCTGCATGGTAAGTTGAAACATTCGAGAAGCTAGGCGCTGTAACTAGACAAAGAAAAGTGCAAGCGCCTCGGTAGCTTCGACAAATGTTGGAGACTTACCATAAAGAGGCGTTCTTTGCCTCTGCATGGTAAGTTGAAACATTCGAGAAGCTAGGCGCTGTAACTAGACAAAGAAAAGTGCAAGCGCCTCGGTAGCTTCGACAAATGTTGGAGACTTACCATAAAGAGGCGTTCTTTGCCTCTGCATGGTAAGTTGAAACATTCGAGAAGCTAGGCGCTGCTCCTGCGGTTACTCGTCGCAAAACCTACTATGAAGTAACTCAAAGATGTGTCTTAGAACTAGACAAAGAAAAAGGCAAGCGTAAAACAAGTTGGAATGTTGGAAAAGTAGAAAGTTGGAAAGGTAGTTCAAAGGCTTTCTAAGTACTGTTGGTTAGGAATTCACAAAGCTTTAAGGGCTTTTGGTTTGCTTTTTGACGTTTGCTTTTACTAATCAACTAATCACTTTTGTTTTCCCTTTCCAACTTTCTACTTTCTATTATTCCAGATGAAGAAAAAGCTTAGGAGACTCCCTAAGCTTTTTCTTCTATAAACCCTATCATCTCACCTTAAACGGTCGAATTCCCCAAATATCCGAAGCATACTCACCAATTGTTCGGTCACTTGAAAACTTCCCGGAATGAGCAATATTAATAATCGATTTTTTCGTCCATTCAGCTTGATTTCGGTAGGTAAGATCAACTTTTTGATGTGCTTCTACGTACCCGTCAAAATCCTTTAAAACGAAGTATTCATCATTATTTGAAAGGATTTGGTAGTAAATATCTTTAAACTCGACTTTATCATTGCCGAAAAACCCATCCATTAATTGATCAAGTACGGCACGGATGCGGTGGTCATTATTATAAATACTCCTTGCAACGTAGCCTCCATGAGTATAGTAATTTAACACTTCCTCGGAAGTTAACCCGAAAATAAAAATGTTTTCTCTACCAACCATATCAGATATTTCCACATTCGCTCCATCTAGCGTCCCTATTGTTAAAGCTCCGTTCATCATAAACTTCATATTTCCTGTCCCAGATGCTTCTTTACTTGCAGTAGATATTTGCTCACTAACATCTGCTGCTGGAATAATTTTTTCTGCCATTGAAACACTGTAATTCTCTAGGAAAACAACTTTCAACTTCCCTTGAATATACGGATCATTGTTAACAACATTCGCAACCGTATTAATGAGCTTAATAATTTTTTTGGCAAAGAAGTAGCTTGGCGCAGCTTTTGCTCCAAAAATAAATGTACGGGATACCATGTCTAGATTAGGGTTTTCCCGAAGCTGGTTATACAGTTCCATAACATGAAAAATATTCAACAATTGACGTTTATAAGCATGAAGACGTTTTACCTGTACATCAAAAATTGAGTGTTCGTCGACAATAATACCTGTTTGATCTTTTATAAAGCTTGCCAAAGCTAGTTTATTTTCTAGTTTCACTTCGGCAACTTTTTCTTGAAAGCTAGCGTCAGTGGACATTTTTAATAAGCCGATTAAATCGCGGGGCTGTTTGATCCACCTAGTTCCAATTGCTTCAGTAATATAAGAGGTCAACTTTGGATTCGCATTCATAAGCCAACGGCGATGCGTAATCCCATTTGTTTTATTATTAAATTTCTCAGGATAAATCGTATAAAAGTTCAGCATCTCACGCTTTTTTAATATTTCTGTATGAAGCTTTGCGACACCATTGACACTAAAGCTGCCTACAATCGCTAAATGGGCCATACGAACTTGATCATCAGCAATTACTGCTAAGTCGCTGATCCGTTCGCTCTTTTCTGGAGATTCTTCCCATAGTTCGCGGCAAAACCGCTCATTGATTTCTTCAACAATCATAAATATTCTTGGTAAAAGCTCTTGGAATAAACTAACCGGCCATTTTTCTAATGCCTCCACAAGAGTTGTGTGATTTGTATAAGCACAAGATTTCGTCGTAATCTCCCAAGCCACGTCCCAACTAAATCCTTCCTCATCGATCAAAATTCGCATCAACTCTGGGACGATAAGAGCAGGATGAGTATCATTAATGTGGAATACCGCATAATCAGGTAAATCTCGAAAATCAATTTTTTGATTTTCCTTGTATCCTCTTAGAATACTTTGCAAACCAGCTGACACAAGAAAATACTGTTGTTTTAAACGGAGTTTTTTTCCTTCAAAATGTGAATCATCTGGGTATAAAAATTCAGATATTGATTCAATCGATCGTTTATAATGTAAGTAATTATAGTAATTTTCCCGATTAGAAGTATGAATGTCTCTTTCGTTCATAACAGGTTCAGCACTCCATAAACCTAACGTATTGACCGTTTTATTTTCATAACCGACAACAGGTACATCGTAAGGCACTGCCAAGACATTCTCATAATTTTTATGTTCGAAAGTAAACTCACCATTAATTTCTTCCACATCAACGTAACCACCAAAGCGAACATGGACAGCACGGTCAGAACGGCGAACTTCCCAGACATAATCTTCTTTCAACCAATAATCTGGTAATTCAACTTGGTAACCATCAACGAGCTTTTGTTCAAAAAGACCGTATTTATATCGAATGCCACAGCCATGACCTGGTAACTCTAGCGAAGCTAGAGAATCTAGAAAACAAGCAGCTAGGCGACCTAAGCCCCCATTTCCTAGACCAGCATCATGCTCTTCTTCAGCAATGGTATCGACATCAATTTCAAGTTCGCTTAAGCCATCTTTCACTGTATTTAATATTTTTAAATTAAGCAAGTTGGATTGAAGTAATCGTCCCATTAAAAATTCCATCGAAAAATAATAAACTTGTTTCTCACCGCTTTGTATATATTGCTTATTGGTAGCCATCCAATTTTTGCTAACATATTTCCGAACCATTGCTCCTAATGTATGATATAAGTCAATTGGCGTGGCATCTTCAATTGCTTTCGTACTATTACGTTCAAGAGTTTCGATGAATGCT
Organism: Bacillaceae bacterium IKA-2; assembly: GCA_031761875.1. Taxonomy (GTDB): domain Bacteria; phylum Bacillota; class Bacilli; order Bacillales; family Anaerobacillaceae; genus Anaerobacillus. Next base: position 3,537,100 of record CP134492.1, read on the forward strand.
TTTTTAAAGATATCTTTATCAGCAAAAACACTAATTTTTTTTGTTTCATTTTCTTCTCTCATACTTTTATCGGCTGACATTTTTATTCATCCCCTCTTGTTAATACACCATAAAGATCAGTGTATGATCTTGCAGACTTTGTCCAACTATTATCAGACCTTATCATATTTTTTTGTAGAGATTTCCAAAGTAGCGGGTCCTTATAAGTTGATATCGCACGCTTAATCGTAAACAGCATATCATGAGCGTTATAATTGGCAAAGCTAAAGCCATTTCCTTGTAATGTTTCTTCATCAAAAGGTGTTACTGTATCTACAAGCCCCCCTGTTTCGCGGACAATTGGGGCACTAGCATAACGAAGTGCTATTAGCTGCCCAATTCCACACGGCTCAAAACGAGATGGCATCAGAAAAATGTCACTTGCCGCGTAAATTCTTCGTGCAAATCCTTCGTTAAATGTAATATGAGTAGAAATCTTATCTGGATAACGAGCTTGAGCATATCTAAAAAATCTTTCATACTCGGCATCACCAGTACCTAAAACAACGAGCTGAACATCTTCTTTCATGAGTTCATCTAATATATTAGCAACAAGATCAACCCCCTTTTGCTCTACAAAGCGGGTAATAATTGCGATCATCGGTGTTTCTTTTGTTTCTGGTAATCCCAGTTGCTTTTGTAACTCAAGTTTATTTTTATGCTTTTTCACCTGAGAACTCCGATAAGGAAAAGTTAGATTCTCATCATTCATTGAATCATATTGATGATAGTCAAGTCCATTGACAATCCCAATTAGATCAATCGTACGCTTCTGCAGCAGTCCATTTAATTGTTCTCCGTAATAAGGGTTTTGAATTTCTTTTGCATACGTTTCACTGACAGTCGTAATAAGGTCAGCATGATTAAGAGCACTTTTCAAAAAGTTGACGCAGCCATAAAACTCGATACTATCTGTTGTAAAATTCTCGTCGCCTAACGAGAGCAGATCAGACAATACTTCTTTCGGAAAAATTCCTTGATATTTTAAGTTATGGACTGTAAAAATAGTTTTCACATCTTGATAAAATGGATGATCACGATAATGTGTTTTCAAAAATAATGGGATCAGTGATGTTTGCCAATCATGGCAATGCAACACATCAGGTTGAAAATCAATATGTGGCAACATTTCGAGAACCGCTCGGTTAAAATAAGCGAAACGCTCCCCATCATCATAATATCCGTAAAGCCCTACTCGTTTAAAATAATACTCATTGTCGATAAAGTAAAAAGTAATCTCATTTTTTACTAGTTTTTCAACACCGACATATTGACTTCGCCAACCTACTTGTGCAAACCCCTTGTAGATTAAGGTCATCTCATCTTTGTATTCCGATGAGATATCTTCATATTTCGGTAGAACCACTCGAACATCGACGTCTTGTTTAAGTAACTCCTGAGGCAAAGCACCAATAACATCGGCAAGACCTCCAGTTTTAATAAACGGAGTACATTCTGTGGCAATGAATAGGACCTTCATCTTTATACATCTCCTAACTTTAAAGTTCTTACAAATGTTCTCAAAAGAAAATAAGGCAAACACCTACTGGCCTCTGAATAAATCTCCATGCATCTAAACTAATATACTTACCTTCCTTAAACGTGTTAGATAACTTTCTGCTTTGGAATGACAAACGGCAATTGTTCATTTCCTATTAAGCGTTTGCCAGCGGTTAAAGTAACATCTTTATCAAGAATCGTATTTTCTAAGATAGCATCTTCGTGAATTTCACAACGTTGCATAATAATCGAGTTTTTTACGACTGCCCCTTTATGGACCACGACTCCTCGGAACAAAATACTATTCTCTACCGTTCCTTCAATAATACAACCATTGGCCACTAATGAATTTGAAACATTAGATCTTTGGGTGTATCTAGCGGGTGGTTCATTTTTTACTTTTGTGAAAATTGTCTGTTCGCTAAAAAATAATTGCCGATAAAAATTAGGCTCTAGAAGCTTTAAATTATTTTTATAATAGCTTTGTATCGAATTAATGACTGCGTGGGCACCTTTATACTCAAAAGCACCGACGTTCATTTTGCCAATTTGACTTTTAATAATATCATTATAGAAATTGGTCGCCCCGTGGGCAATACCATGCTCAATAAGTTGCAGAAGTAGGCTTTTACTAATAAGGTACATATTCATGTACACATTGTTATTATATTCCTCATTAGTAACCTCTTGAACGCTACCATCAATGGATACTTCAAGCTTTTGGCATTGTTTATGCTCAGGTTCTAAAACGTCAACCTTTTTATAAATAAGGGTTATATCTGAACCCGCCTCTAAATGTTGTTCATATACTTCTTGGTAATTAATGTTACAAACGTGCTGACTACCAGAAATTAGAACATACTCTGCACTGCCACGACGAAAATAGTCTAAATTGTTATGAAAATGCTGTAAGTCTCCTTTAGAAATGTCAGTAGGGTCATTCCAATCTGGTGGTAAAATAAATAATCCGCCATATTTCATATCTAAATCCCATGCTTTCCCTTTACCGAGGTGGTCCATCAGTGAACGATATTTTTTTCTCGTAAAAACAGCAATATCAATAAACCCAGCATTAGTCATATTAGAGATAACAAAATCAATAAGTCTATATCTTCCACCGAACGGAACAGCGGCACCACAGCGAAAATATGTTAATTCATTTAAGAAATCTTGCTCGTTATCTAAATTAATAACTCCCATAACTTCCATTTAATAGCCTCCTTTTAGATTTCAGTACTGACAGATTCGTTTGCTGTTATATGGCTACTTTCACCAATTAAGACGATCTTACTTTCCTGATCTGCACCGGCGCGAATGATCGCACCATCTTCAATAACCGTATTTTCACTAATAATCGCTTTCTCAATAACGACATTTTTGCCAATTTTCACATTTGGCATAATAACAGAATCCTTTACTACACTGTTTTTACCTACATGCACTCCATAAAATAAAATCGAGTGATCAACATTCCCTTCAACCACGCAGCCTTCATTTATAAGGGCTTGACTTACTGTTGCCTCCCTCGAGATAAATTGAGGTGGTTGGTTTGGATTCACTGAATAGATCCGCCAGTCTGAGTCATTTAAGTTAAACTGAGGCACTTCAGCTAACAAATCCATATTTGCTTCCCAGAGACTCTCAATCGTTCCAACATCTTTCCAATAGTCCTGGAATTGATAGGCAAAAAGACGTTTTTCATCTTTCAGCATTTCTGGCAACACATTCTTTCCGAAGTCATGACTTGATGTGCTGTTCACTGCATCTTCATTTAAGTAGCTTTTTAATAGTTCCCAATTAAAAATATAAATCCCCATTGAAGCTAAGTTACTTTTTGGATTTTTAGGTTTTTCATCAAACGTATGAATACGCAAATCTTCATCCGTATTTAAAATGCCAAAACGACTTGCTTCCTCCCACGGTACTTCAATAACCGAAACAGTGACGTCAGCATTAGTTTCTTTATGATGTTTTAACATTTTCGCATAATTCATTTTGTAAATATGGTCTCCAGATAAAATAAGGACATAGTTTGGAGTGTATTGTTCGATAAAATTTATATTTTGATAGATAGCATCAGCCGTACCCTTAAACCAGTCTCCTCCACCTTGCGCTTGGAACGGCGGCAATACAGAAACACCGCCACTTCTCCGGTCTAAACTCCACGGTGAACCAATACCTAGATAGCTGTTTAGGACTAAAGGTTGGTATTGAGTTAGGACACCAACAGTATCTATACCTGAATTAGTGCAGTTACTTAATGGGAAATCAATAATTCGATACTTACCACCAAAATAAACTGCTGGCTTAGCTAGGTTCTTTGTCAGAAGGCCTAGTCTTTTTCCTTCTCCCCCCGCTAGGAGCATTGCGACACACTCTTTTTTTCGTTTCATCCTGCTTACCCCCTCTAATTTTTTTTGCGATTGGAATATTTTTTGGGCGAAACACTACAAATGATAGTGGTGGAACTGTAATGCTAATCGAGTAAGGTTGACTATGCCAATTTTCGTCGATCGCTAGTATATTGCCTGCATTGCTTTGTCCAGACCCACCAAACTCCAAACAATCACTATTAAACTCCTCAACGTATTCACATAGAAAAGGAACACCAATTTTATAGTTATGATAAACAACAGGTGTAAAATTACAAATAATGATTAATTTCTCTTGTTCGTCATTACCTTTTCGGATAAAAGAAATAATACTTTGCTCATAATTATTTGGATCAATCCATTGAAAGCCCTCAGGATCATGATCTAACTGCCAAAATGATGGTTCTTTACGATAAAAATAATTGAGTTTCTTTACGTATTCAGATAACTTCTGATGCATCTCATAATCAAGAAGTTCCCAATCAAGATCTTCAAGATCTTTCCATTCATCAAATTGTCCAAACTCTCCACCCATAAACAGCAATTTTTTTCCAGGATGCGCAGCCATAAACCCATAAAAAACGCGTAAATTAGCAAACTTCTGCCAGTAATCACCTGGCATTTTATTTAATAGTGATTTTTTCCCGTGAACAACTTCATCATGGGATAAAGGCAAAATATACTTTTCAGAAAAAGCATACATAAATGAAAATGTAATTAGTTGGTGCTGAAATTTTCGATGAATTGGATCCAATTCCATATATTTAAGCATGTCGTTCATCCAACCCATATTCCATTTAAAATTAAACCCCAAACCACCAAGATAAGTAGGTTGACTAACATTTGGCCATGATGTTGCTTCTTCAGCAATCATTAATGCATCAGGAAAGTAGTGAAAAATTGTTTCGTTTAATTTTCGCAGTAACGCAATTGCTTCTAAATTCTCATCGCCACCAAACTGATTATAGACGATTGGCTCTTCGTCGCCTTTACCATGATTATAATAAATCATGCTAGAAACAGCATCAACGCGGAGTCCATCAATATGGTAGACATCAAGCCAAAAAATCGCATTTGAAATAAGGAATGAAATAACTTCAGGTCTTCCGAAATCAAAGGTTAATGTACCCCACTGTTTTTTTTCTGCTTTTTGTTCGTCTTTGTATTCAAACACTGGTTCACCATCGAAAAGCCGCAAGCCATTATCATCTTTACAAAAATGACCAGGAACCCAATCAAGAATGACGCCAATTCCTTTTTGATGACAATAATCAACAAAGTACTTAAAGTCTTCTGGTGATCCATATCGACTTGTTACAGAAAAGTAGCCCGTCAGTTGGTAGCCCCACGATCCATCAAATGGATGCTCCAAGATAGGAAGAATCTCAATATGGGTAAAGCCCTTATCAATTACGTAATCAACGAGCTCAACAGCTAATTGGCGATAATTATAAAATTCCCCTTTTTCATCTTTTTTCCATGAACCAAGGTGAACTTCATAAATAAGCAGTGGTTCTTCAATAATATTTTTTGTTGTTTTTTTTTCTTGCCAATCTGCATCGCTCCACTCAAAACTAGTAAGGTTAATGACCTTGGAGGCTTTATTTGGCCTAACTTCGGAGTAAAAAGCATAAGGATCTGATTTTTGCAAAACAGTTCCAGAAGGACTTTCTATTTCATACTTATACAAATCCCCTTCGTTTAGACCTGCAATAAACGTTGTCCAAATTCCATTATCAGTAACCTTACTCATGGAGTGATGTTGACCATGCCAATTGTTAAAATTCCCAACTACATTTACTTGTCTAGCATTTGGCGCCCAAACAGTAAAACGAACACCTTTTTCACCATTTACTTTTGTAACGTGTGCCCCCATGCTGTTATAACTATGAAATAAGTTTCCTTGATGAAATAAATAAAGGTCATGCTCGCTTAGCTTTGCAATAGTCATCATTTTCTCCCCTATATTTTTGTTGAATTAGGTATTTCGAGAATCGATTGAAGTAGTAAAAACATTTGATATATACTATTTCGACAGTAATTACCCAGATTCCTTCTAAATAAATGTTAAGAAAATGGAAAAATCATATTTCATTGTAAGATAAACTAGCAGAAAAAAAGAGCATCGCAAACACGATACTCCCTCAATCTTTATTTTAACGCTTGTGCTTTTAAAATTTCTGCTTTATCTGTCAGTTCCCAAGGAAGTTCAATATCTGTACGACCAAAGTGCCCGTACGCCGCTGTTTGCTTGTAGATTGGACGACGAAGATTAAGCATTTTAATAATCCCGGCTGGACGAAGATCGAAGTTAGCTCGAACAACATCTTCTAATACTTCCTCCGACACTTTTCCAGTTCCAAACGTATCAATTGCGATTGATACAGGCTGTGCTACACCAATTGCATAAGCAAGCTGGACTTCACAACGATCAGCAAGACCTGCTGCAACAATATTTTTAGCAACATAACGAGCTGCATAAGCAGCCGAACGGTCAACCTTTGTTGCGTCTTTACCTGAAAAAGCGCCGCCACCATGACGAGCATATCCACCGTAAGTATCAACAATGATTTTACGCCCAGTTAAACCAGCATCCCCCTGTGGTCCGCCAATAACAAAGCGACCTGTTGGGTTAATAAAGTATTTTGTTTCTTCATCTATTAAACGAGCTGGAACAACTGGTTTAATAACATGTTCTTTTAAATCACGTTGAATTTGCTCGAGAGACACTTCTGAGTGATGTTGGGTTGAAATAACAATTGTATCAATACGAACAGGCTTGTCATTTTCATCATATTCAACAGTTACCTGGGTTTTTCCATCAGGGCGCAAATAAGGGATGACATTCTCCTTACGAACTTTTGCCAGCTGGAAGGCCAGCTTGTGAGCTAGGGATATTGGTAGTGGCATTAATTCAGCAGTCTCATTGTTTGCATATCCAAACATTAAGCCTTGGTCACCCGCGCCAATTGCTTCAATTTCTGAATCAGTCATACGTCCTTCACGAGCTTCAAGCGCTTGGTCAACACCTTGAGCAATATCAGCCGATTGTTCATCAATAGATGTCAATACTGCACAAGTTTCATAGTCGAAACCGTATTTTGCACGTGTATAGCCAATATCACGAATAGTTTCACGAACAATTTTTGGAATGTCAACATATGTAGATGTTGTTATCTCTCCCGCTACAAGTACTAGCCCAGTTGTTACTGACGTTTCGCAAGCAACACGAGCATTAGGATCATTAGTTAAAATTGCATCAAGAATTGCATCAGAAATTTGGTCACAAATTTTATCTGGATGACCTTCTGTTACACTTTCAGATGTAAATAAACGGTGTCTTTTCTTTACTACCAATTGTTGTTCCTCCTTAATCCTACTTAGGATATACACTTTTTTTGATACGGTACTCATCTTCCTTATGACCCATGAGTCAAAAAGAATTTCTTTGAAAGAACAAATAAAAAAAACAGTCGGGATGGATAGAACTTTATCCAGCCGGGCTGGATTGCAGTTTCTGACTGCATATTTTTAATCTAATACAAAAAAACCTTTCCCAAGTGAGGAAAAGGTTTTGATTATCTGCCTTTCGCCTCTTATCGACCAAGACCTAAGTCCTGCAGGTTAGCACCTTTTCACTCATTATAAACTGCAAGCACATAAGGCTTAGCATATAAGTGTTGGTTGCTGGGTTTCTTCGGGCCTGTCCCTCCACCGACTCGGAATAAGAGTATCCGTTCGGGACATATCATAACGTATGTGTCTGACTATGTCAATATTTGAAATTTTTTGTGTCACATTTTGTTGCAAAAAAATTGTTTTATTAGTATAGACTATTCATTTTAATGTGTTATACTATTTAATATCAAACAAGAAATAGTTTACATATTTTAGGCAATTTAATAATAATTATAAAGATAAATTAATTTAATTATGGAAGGGTTTTGGTGCAGATGAGTACACTTAGCTATCAAACAGAATTAGACAACGTTTTAAAAGGGAGTAATGTTTATCACGACTTGCCGGTGTCAATATTAATTGAAAGATCTCTTGATAGAAAAGAAGGCATTTTAACTTCTACTGGAGCGCTCTTGGCAACAACTGGTAAGTATACTGGAAGATCTCCTAAAGACAAGTATTTTGTTGATGAATCATCTGTAAAAGAAAAAATTAATTGGGGTCCTGTAAACCAACCCATTAGTCAAGAAATATTTGAAAGCCTCTATAAAAAGGTTCTTATTTATTTAGAAACAAAAGATGAAGTTTATGTCTCTAAAAACTTTGCTGGTGCTGACAAGGCTTATCAATTACCTATCCAGGTAGTTAATGAATATGCGTGGCATAACTTATTTGCCCGTCAACTTTTCATTCAACCTTCTGTAGCAGAATTAGCAGCACATGAACCCGCGTTTACAGTGATATCAGCACCTGGCTTCAAGGCTGATCCTGCTATTGATGGCACAAAATCAGAAACATTTATTATCATTTCATTTGAAAAACGAATTGTTCTCATTGGCGGCACTGAATATGCTGGTGAAATTAAAAAATCTATCTTTACAATCATGAATTACTTATTACCTGAACAAAATGTTTTATCTATGCATTGTTCAGCAAACGTTGGTGATGAAGGTGATGTAGCCTTATTTTTTGGACTATCAGGTACCGGTAAGACAACATTATCTGCTGACGTTCAACGTCATTTAATTGGTGATGATGAGCACGGCTGGTCAAATACAGGTGTGTTTAACATTGAAGGCGGTTGTTATGCAAAATGTATCAACCTATCTAAAGAAAAAGAACCACAAATTTACAATGCGATTCGATTCGGTTCTGTATTGGAAAACGTATACTTAAATGAAGACCGTATACCAGATTACGATAATACTTCATTAACAGAAAATACACGAGCTGCTTATCCACTTGATTTGATTCCAAATTCAGTTATTCCAAGTGTTGCAGGTCACCCAAATACAATAATTTTCTTAACTGCTGATGCCTTTGGCGTATTACCACCAATCAGCAAGTTATCAAAGGAACAAGCAATGTACCATTTCCTTTCAGGTTATACTAGTAAACTTGCAGGAACTGAGCGTGGCATTACAAGTCCAGAAGCTACATTCTCTACTTGTTTCGGATCTCCATTCTTGCCTCTTCATGCCTACCGTTATGCGGAAATGCTAGGTTCAAAAATAAATCAGCAGGATGCACAAGTATTTTTAGTAAATACAGGTTGGTCTGGTGGCGAGTACGGTGTCGGTAAACGAATGAATTTAGCATACACTCGTGCAATGGTGCAGGCCGCTCTTCAAGGCGAGTTAAACTCTGTTGAAACAATTGTAGATCCATTTTTCGGCTTAAACATTCCGGTACATTGTCCTGGAGTTCCTGATGAAGTTTTGCAACCAAAGGAAACTTGGGCTGACAAAGCTGCCTATGATGTTAAAGCGGCCGACCTAGCAAGATCATTCCAAGAAAATTTCAAGAAATTTGATATAGTTTCTGATGAAATTCGAAACGCTGGTCCAAAATTTTAATCATTCTTTATTATAATGAATTTCATAACACCAATAAATTAGCCACATCAAGCAACATCTAGTTGAAAGTGTTTTAATTCAACCAGATGTTGCATCCAGTGGCGCAGAATCTACATTATGAAATTCATCCATTAACAACTATAATTTACCAAAGAGGTTGACTCCCAAGTCAACCTCTTTTTTATTTACAGGTTAATTAAACACACTTTTGGGCGTCTTGACATAAACTATCACATCATAATCACTATTTTTAGGAGGAATTTACATGAAAGGCTTACGCAACTTTATTTTTTTTAGTTTAATTGCTTCACTGCTAGCTATTTTAACTTTTGGATGTTCGTCAAATGCTGAAGGAGATACTGTCCGTATAGCAGAAGTAACTCGTTCCATTTTTTATGCACCGCAGTACGTTGCTATTTCTGAAGGTTTCTTTGAAGAAGAAGACATTGTCATTGATTTAACAACAACTTGGGGTGGCGATACAACGATGACGACACTGCTTGCTAATGGGGCAGATGTTGCTCTAGTCGGGGCTGAAACATCTATTTATGTATATGCTCAAGGAGCCAATGATCCGCCAATTAACTTTGCGGCACTTACCCAAACAGATGGAACATTCCTTGTTTCTCGTGAAAAAATTGAAAATTTCAATTGGGAAATGTTAAAAGGAAGTCAATTCCTTGGGCAACGCAAAGGTGGTATGCCACAAATGGTTGGTGAGCATGTTTTAAAGAAACATGGAATTGATCCACATCAAGACTTAGACTTAATACAAAATATTGATTTCGGAAACATTCCTAGCGCCTTTGCCTCTGGTACTAGTGACTACGTGCAATTATTTGAACCAACTGCCACTCAATTTGAAATAGATGGAATTGGCCATATCGTTGCTTCATTTGGCGCTGAATCAGGTTTGGTACCTTACACGGGCTATATGGCAAAACAAAGCTATATTGATAAGAATGGCGATGTCCTAGAGCGCTTTACAAAAGCGTTATACAAGGCACAACAATGGGTAGAGTCTAGTTCAACAACAGAAATTGCACGTTCAATTCAGCCATTCTTTAACGATACACCGATAGAAATGATTGAAAGTGTCGTAGATCGATACAAATCTCAAGGCTCCTATGCAACGTCGCCAAAAATTCAAGCCGAAGCCTGGGAAAATCTTCATATTATTATGGATCAAGCCGGTGAGCTCCCAATGTCAGTTGATTACAACACATTAGTTAATACTGAAATTGCCGAAAAAGTATCAAAGTAGCGTTAGATTTTAAAAGTTATTGAGAATTTCATCATGCAGATTCTGCGCCACTAGGGACCTACATCTAGTTTAATTAAAACAATTTAAACTAGATGTAGGTAGATGTGGCTAGTTTATTGGCATGATGAAATTCACTCGAGTAAATTTCTTAATTATGATTGGAAGGTGGTTTTGCTGTGTCTATTATAAACATCAAAAATGTTGATAAAACATTTTTTTCCCAAGAAACTGCAACAACCGCCCTCAAAGATATTTCTCTCTCTATTGAAAATGGAGAATTCATTTCATTAATTGGCCCCAGTGGCTGTGGTAAAACAACATTACTTTCGTTAATAGCTGGCCTTATTCAACCGACAAATGGAGAGATTACCATTGAGGGGCAACAAATCTTACGTCCATCACCAAAGACAGGTTATATGCTTCAACAAGACTATTTATTCCCATGGTTAACCATTGAACAAAACACTACTATCGGTTTGAAAACAATGGGAAAGTTAACAGAACAAACAAGAAGTGATGCTCAATCTTTACTAGATAAAATGGGTCTCTTAGATAAAAGGAATGATTATCCAAATCAATTATCTGGGGGGATGCGCCAACGTGTAGCTCTTGTTCGTATGTTAGCAACTGAACCCTCATTACTGTTGCTTGACGAGCCCTTTTCCTCCTTAGATTATCAGACAAGGCTAAGATTAGAAGATCTTGTCTCATTAACAATTAAAGAGCAAGAGAAAACTGCTATCTTAGTAACACATGATATCGGTGAAGCAATTGCCATGTCGGATAGAATTATTTTATTATCAGCTCGACCTGGTAGAGTCCATAAACAGTTTCAAGTACCCAGGTCAATACGTTTATCGGTTCCGTTTCATGCCCGAAATCAAAGTGAGTATAATGAGCTCTTTCAACAAATATGGGAGGAGTTGGAGAGCCTTGAAGAGAAACTTAGCTAAGCTTCATGAACAATATAAGCAAAAAAAACAACTCGAAAAAATCCAAATACGAATTAGCCAATTAAGCATCCTTATTTTTTCATTTGCAACATGGGAAATAGCATCACGAATGCGTTGGATTGACCCCCTACTATTCTCCAGGCCATCAAGGGTGTGGGATTTATTTTTAGAAAAAATTCAAGATGGTACTCTTTTAACTCACGCCTCAGTAACTTTATTTGAAACGATAGCAGGGTTCATATTAGGGACAGTGATTGGAACTATCTTTGCAGCGATCCTTTGGTGGTCACCGTTTTTATCTCGAGTACTGGACCCCTATCTTGTTGTCTTAAATTCGATGCCAAAAATTGCTTTAGGTCCAATTTTAATCGTTGGACTTGGACCAGGATATGGTTCTATCATTGCAATGGGTGCGTTGATTTCAGTAATCATCACAACAATCGTTGTCTATAACGCATTCATAAATGTTGATGAAAATTATTTAAAGGTTGTCCATACATTTGGGGCAACTAAATCACAATCTTTTAAAACCGTCATTTTACCTGCAACTATTCCAACAATCATTTCAACCTTAAAGGTAAATGTAGGACTGTCATGGGTTGGAGTTATTATTGGTGAATTCCTCGTTTCTAAACAAGGCTTAGGTTATATGATCATTTATGGTTTCCAGGTTTTTAACTTCAATCTTGTTATTTTAAGTCTTTTAGTCATTGCTGTATTAGCAACACTTATGTACCAAGGTGTCGAATTTCTCGAGAAAAAATTGATGAGACAACTTCAGTGACCTCCAGCCAATATTGAAATTATGAGTGTTCTGCTCTCATTTCATAAAAACAGGGCTAAAATTATACAATCATCAAAAAAAACTCAGTGTTCTACTAACTAGACACTGAGTTTTTAGCCTTTTTTATTATTGAGCTTTTATTCTTTCAATGCTATATAAAAGAACATCATCCTTCATAATAAAACTAAAGTTTCTGTTTGTTTTAATATCATTTGGCAGTTCTTTCATCAAAATTGGACCTTTAGTTTCAAAATAATGATCTTTTGTATCTAATTCGTTAATCTCAGCAAAATACACATTTTTTACAACAACTTCATCTGCAGCCATCACTTTGTATTGACCAATATATGAAAGGGTGTTTATACGTCCACCTGTTTCTTCATAAACCTCACGAAACGCTGCTTGTTCTGGAGTCTCACCTTCTTCAACTTTTCCACCTGGAAATTCAATACCTCGGTCCGAGTGACGAGTCATTAACCACATATCATGATATTTACAGATAATCCAAACGTGTCTTGGATTGTCTGAATAAGGATTTTTCTTGAAAGAAATTTCTACTGTATGATGATAATAATCGACAAATTTATATGTTTCAGTATTCAATGTAATTACTAACACTCCCATTTTGAGTTTTTCGAAGCTACCTTATTATACACAAAAATTGAGCTAACTACAGTTAGCTCAACCGTGTTTATTTAATTACAGGTCACAAAATTTTTCATACGTCTAATGTTCATGAATGATTTCCATTCTAATCATCCTCTGAAGGTTTAATAAATAACATGGTTATGATTACAGCAACTATACAAACTAAGGTTACAACTGCAAAAAGGGTAAAGTGCGAGGCTTTCATTAGTAACGCAAAGATAGGCGGCCCCAAAGCTACACCTACAAAGCGCATGCTACTATAGACGGAAGTAATTGTGCCACGTTGTTGTTTTTCTATTCCTTCAGTGACAAGAGCGTCTAGACTAGGTAACGCTAATCCGATTCCAAGTCCTGAAGCAAACATCGCTGTTAATAAAACGTAGATATCTTGTGAAAAAGCAACAGAAAAATTTGCTATTGTTAAAATAACTAGCCCAACTGCCGTTACTACTTTCATTCGCTTTTTTTCTTGGCCAATCCCTTTTCCAGTTATATACGCCGATAAACAAAGAGCAGCTAAAGGGATTGCAAGAACAATCCCCTTCTTAATGCCAACAATGTTATGTTGCTCTTCTAGCATTGTCGATAAATAAAATAACACCCCGAAAAGAACAAACATACATATACAACCAATCGCAAAAACTGCATAAAGCCACTTGCCCTCATTTTTAAATATATATTTAATTGATCTTATAAAAGCATCAAGCTTTGCTGGCTTTGTTGATATGGCCGGTGATTTAACGAGAAAGGCCATCATTAAGATTGATATCAAGCAAAAAACTGGAAAAGCAAAAAATGGCATATACCAAACAATAGAAGCCAGAACCGCACCTAAAATTGGGCTAAGCACTTTTCCAAATGTATTTGAAGTTTCTATAACCCCTAAACCATTGCTGACATCACTTTCATTTTGGAAAATGTCACCCACTAGTGGCATTACAATTGGAGCAGCACCAGCAGCACCTATACCTTGAAGAAGTCTACCCATTATAATTAATTGGTATGGATCTTCTACTTGCCAAGACACCCATCCTGCTAGTAACCCTCCTAAAGCAGCAATGACCAAACTTGGAATAATAATTCTTTTCCTGCCATATTGATCTGATAAGTACCCGGCAATTGGAATTAGAAAAATTGCCACTACAGAATAAACCGTTATAATCATACTTACTTGAAATGAACTTATTTGTAATTCTTTTTCTATTGTAGGAAGGACAGGTATTAGCATTGAATTCCCAAGCGTCATTACTAAAGGGATAGATGCAAGGGATATAAGTTCCCATGTTTTTTTCTCTTCCATTAACCTCGCCCACCTTAAAATCAGATCCTCTGAGTATGCGTTTGTTTTCCCAAATAAACGGAAAAATCAACTCAAGTCTCTCTTAGTATTTAAGATACACAAAAAACTATTCAAATAGGTCGATTAAGTCACTAAATATATCCGGCTGTAAATATTTTAGTTAATCCAGAGAACAATAAGTAAAGTTCATTAGCGAAAAACTATAAATTATGCTAGTTACGACCGAATTGCTTCTTTTTGGGAGATAAATGCATCGTTTCCGACGATAATTGAATCCTCTGTGAAAATAGCCTTCAACTTATCAATTCTGAAACTAAAAAAAACTTGGCTTATCGCCAAGTTTTTTTATCATATAATTATTTTTCCGCTTCTTTTTTTTCAGTAGCTTTAGACTCTTTATCATCATCAAGATCGTTAGTTAATTCCTTCGTTGACTTTTTGAATTCTTTTAAAGTCTGACCCAACGCTCTGCCCATTTCTGGTAGCTTCTTTGGACCAAAAATAATTAGTACGATAATTAAGATTAAAATTAAACCTGGAATACCGATATTACCTAGCATATTATCTCCTCTTTCAAATTAATTTTTTAGCAATTTAGAGCTTAGATCAACGACAACTTTATAACCACCTAATTGTTCAACCGTCTTTTTAAACTCTGCTGAATCAATTACTTTTAAAAATAACTTTCCACCATCACTGTTATAAAATTCCTTCGAGATAACTAAATCATAATTTTCGTCAGCCACATAAACAAAATCGAGATCGATTGCTTTAGCTGCCGAATATACGCCTAAACCAACACTATTATCTTTTTCTTTTATTTCAGCTGCAACACTTAAATGTGAAAACATTTCACGTTCATAGCCTTGAATTTGTTCACTAGTATATGAGTGTTTTTTCATTAAAGAGTCAAATAAGATTCTCGTACCTGCTCCTCGTTGCCGATTTACGTATGATAATCCTTTTTCAACAATGTCCGTTAATGTTTTTATATTGTAGGGATTCCCCTTAGGGACAATCCAACCCTGCTCCCGCTTTAAAAATGGAATAACGACAACGTCTTCGGAATTCAAATACTTTTTTACATATGGTAAATTATACGTTTCTGTTTCAGGATCTAGAAGGTGGATCGCCGTTACATGAGCCTCACCCTTACGAATCGCCATGATACCAGCTAAACTACCGACATGTGATGAAATAACTTGTCTATGAATATCGTGTTTTTTTAATAAAGACGAGACGATATCAATTGATAAATCATGACTACCTGTAAATAAAACTGCTTTATTGATCGACTCGATTGGCTTATAAAGCTCAATTGTAACTTCCTCACCTTGTTCTAGTCCCTGACTATCAGGAGGAACTACTAAAATGCCGTCTGCACGAACCATCGACATGGTTACACCTGCAGCTCTTGTTAAGGGATTTGCGACATATTCGCCATTTACAAACCCTATATTCATGCGCACGAAATCTTCTGCTCCCATGTTTGAAACGATTCGGCGACCGAGACGAACTTTCAACGTATCTCGTTTGGGTTCTTGGATACCTTGGTAATGATAAATTAACGGTCGTAAAAACCACTCTAATGCTAAACAAGCCGAAACAGGATAGCCTGGTACACCGATAATTGGTTTTCCTTTGACCTCACCAAGTATAACCGGTTTTCCTGGCCGAGTTGCAACACCATGCGTGAACACTTCACCAAGTTGATTAATAACGTGAACAGAGTAATCTTTAGAACCAGCTGATGTCCCAGCGTTAATAATAATCATATCTGCTTCTTGGGCCGCTTTTTCAATCGCTTCCATGATTTGTTTTGGGTTATCAACAACGATATCAAAAAGAAGCGGTTCCCCGCCCCATTCTTCAATAAAGCTAGCAAAAATTGTTCCATTGAATTCGATAATATCACCAGGCTTCATTGTTATACCGGGTTGAACAAGTTCGTTACCCGTTGGTAAAATCGCTACCTTAGGCTTTTTAACGACTGGAAGTTCTAATACACCTCCAGCTAACAATGCTCCTAAGTCGACTGGTCTTACTACATGCCCTTGAGGTAAGATCATTTCACCACAAACAACATCTTCTCCAACTGGACGAATATTTTGCCACGGAGTTGCTGGGACAATTATTTCAACAGTAGCTTCATCAATTTCTTGGAGATCCTCGACCATAATCACTGCATTAAATTCATAAGGTATCGGGTTGCCTGTATCAACGTAACAAAACTGTTGACCTTGCTTCAAATGTAATGGTCGCTGTTCATGGGCTTCGTACGTCTCTTCTGCCCTAACGGCAATTCCGTCCATAGCCGATGCATGGTAGTGAGGCATCGATAAATTAGCGTAAATAGGTAAAGCCGTCACTCTTCTTAACGCCTTCTGTGTTGGAATCGTTTCTATTTCTGTTCGTAACTTTGTTTTTTCAATAAATTCTTCCCTAGCTTTTTTTCGAGGTTTATCTTCTAAGTAGACTTTCCGCTTAAATTCTTTATTGCTCACTTTAGCGACCTCCTTAACGAAACAATATAGCTGACACAAGCTCACCTTGACTAACACCTTCATTTTCAGCTTTAATTTCTATGATTGCATCACTCTGTACTAGAGTTGAGATTAATCCTGATTTCCCTATAATCGGTTCGGCCCACCATTCACCATCTATCTCTTCTAACTTCACACGAATATAATCTGTTCGTCCCATAGCAGAGTGAATATTTTTTGTCACCCTTACTTGGACTCGATCTAATTTATGATTTGAAACTTCACCGCTAAGTTTCTTTAAAATTTGTTGACCAAATAAAGAAAATACGATCATTGCCGCTGCTGGATGACCGGGCAGGCCGATAATTGGCTTTCCTGATGCGATTGCCAAAATGGTTGGCTTCCCTGGTTTGACGGAAACGCCGTGAACAAATACCCCTGGCTCACCAAGAGATTCGATGACCTGTGTCGTATAATCTTTTGCACCAACCGAGCTTCCTCCCGAAAGAACAAGACAATCTACGTTGTCAAATAACTCTTTTGCCTTTTGTTGATATTCGGTAAAATCGTCTGTAACAATTCCTGCATAGATTGACTTTGCTCCCCATTCTCGGACTAAACTTGTAATCGTTAGTGCATTAACATCTCTAACCTGTCCTATTTGGAGGGTTTCAGTCTGATACGGAACAATTTCATCGCCACTAGATAAATAGCCAATTGTTAACTGCTTAAATACTGTAACATGGCTCAAACCAATTGCAGCTATTGCCCCAAGCTCTTGAGGACGCAGTCTTGTACCTTTTCCAACCAGAACTTCCCCTTCACGAACATCCTCGCCAATTTGAATAATATTTTCTGCTGGAGCCACTTGTTTATAGGTGTTCAATAACCCGGCTAAATCTTCGCAATGTTCAATCATAATAACGCTATCGCTACCAGGTGGCACCATCCCACCTGTCGGGATATATACTGCTTCTCCCTCATGAAGTCGTGTTATCACTTCTTCACCCATTTTAACTTGACCGGCAACATTTAAAAAGCCAGGCATTGTTTCAGAAGAACCAAATGTTTCCTTTGCACGAACTGCATATCCGTCGACTGTCGATCTAGGAAAGCTTGGGACTGAATCCGTTGCAACAACTTCTTTTGCTGTCACACGATAAAGCGCTTCTTCAAGTGGTATCGTCTCAGTATCTTTTATTGCATGAATTAGTTCTTCAATCTGAGCATGAGTTTCTTCGACTGTTTTCACGTTAAAAAATTGCATTTATTCATCCCTTCCTATTTTCAATGAGCGACATCGGATTATTTTCCCATCTTTTTTGCTTCTTCATATTCCGAAGGACGATTCATATTATAGAAGGATTGTTCAAGATTAACAATGCCTTCATTTAAAAAGTCTTTTTCTGTAATATAATTAACTTTAACACAATCAAGCAAATCTTTGATACGCAATTCATCTTTTTTAAACAATTCATCAATTGCTTTTAAAACAGTTTTTTTATAAACTGCAAACAATGGATGTCGCTGCCCATCTATGATCGGAACAACTGCGTCGAATCCCTCACTTCGGGCTACCAAAAATTTGGCCAATTCAACAGAAATAAAAGGCATATCACAAGCTATAAGTACGTTAGTATTATTTTTTGCTGCCAATAAACCTGCTTGAATTCCAGCTAACGGTCCCTTATTTTTTACTTTGTCTTCAGTTATCGGGAGCTCTAGAAATTCATATAATTCCGGTTCATTGGCGACTATTAAAATATCTTCAAAATCTTCACTTACAATAGTCTTTATTCGTTCAATAGTAGTAAGCCCATCAATTGGTAATAGTGCTTTATTTTTCCCCATCCGACTAGACTTTCCGCCAGCTAAGATAATAACTCCTGCTTTCATCCATTCACCCCGATTTTATAGAGAATTTAGCGAAACAAATTTTAAGATGACAGCTTTAATAGAACGTTTTTGCATTTTAAAGTGAAGTCCCCCACCTTTATGCGATGGGCGAGGCTTCTAATCAAGTGGAGTTGAGACTCCATCTGCTGATCTGATGTTCTAACAAAGCTAGAATGAGTAAACTAGAGTAAAGTAGTTTGCATGCTAGATTTTAATAATTAGCTTTTTATTTCATCTTCTTTCTTCGTACCAAAATCATTTTCTTGAGCAATGAAATCTAAGTGAATTGAGATAACATCTAATAAAAATGCTGATTGTTTTTTAAATAGTTTTCGAGTATCGATGATCTTAATATAGCCATTACATTGTCCACAAACTTCTAGTTTTGAACTTTTGTCATTTTCAACATTAAAGTACGTTAATTTTTCATGATTGTCATTTCCGCAATTAGAGCAGTGAAGTCGCATTTGCCCCCACTTGGCTTCGCAACGAGGACATATAATCATCTTCTTCCCTTTTTCTTCAAGGACAGCAAGACGAATCGGCTCTCCACAACACGGGCAGATTCCCTTTGTATCTTGGTTGGGAAAATCTTCACTATACGCTTTTGAAACTACACGCAAAAATGGTCTAAGACCGTGCTCTGCAATAAAATACGGCAACCATTCTGGTAGTTTTTCTTCTTCTGCAAATGACTGAAAATAAAATTGATTAAATGCTAACACTTCACTTGCCCAACGCTCGACAATATCTTCATTTAATAGTTCTTTAATCTTATTAATATCGTTTCGTAAATTTTCATCATTCTCAACTAAAAGATCTGATAGTTCAATCATCCACTCTTGATAATGTTTCAAATCGACATTGACATTAACTTGAGCGATAATTGGTACCTGTTTATGCTGTATTGGTTGTTTTTCAACAACGGTTGTCTTAACTAATATATTTGTCCAGTCTAGTTGTTTGTTAGCAATGCTTGTTTGCAGAGCTAAATACTCGTTAGAAATTACTGTTGGTTTCATGTATGCCACCTCAAGTTTTAATTTTATTTCAATAGTTTTAAATGTTGGGTTATGAGTTTCTACCAACAGTCGATAGAAATTCATAAACCAAAATTCAACATTTTATCTTATAAACAGTATATCAAACAAATGCACTTCCATTATCCGAAAAATTATAGATTATAGTATTAAAAATATGAAAAGGAATAGCTTTCCACGAAGGACAGCATTCCTTTTCAAGATACACATATTTGCTTACTAAAAAGGTTTATTATGCTCCTTTATTTTTCTTTTCAGGTTTTTCTTCTTTAATTTCACCTTTTGCTACTAACTCATCATACCAAACCTCGTGGTGTTCCTTCACATACTTAACAGGAACATCTCCCTTGATCATTCCTTGCATAGAAGCTTTAGAATTTGGGTGTCCAAGACTAAGGTAAATATGGCCGACTACAACTGCTATTGAAAGTCCGAAAGCAATGTTATGGATTGGGTATGCCCATTGAACAAGTCCAATAGGGAATGCACTTGCAAACCACATAACGACACCAGAACCTATTAGTAAAGCCGCACAAACGATTGTTAATAACGAATTTAACTTTTCACCGGCATTAAAGAAATCTTGCTTTGGCATATCTTTGACATGTCCACCGAAAAATTCTTTCGGAAATTTCGTAAAAAACAAAAAATCTTGTTTTCTCCAAGTTAATGTTTGCTTAAGCCAATGGAATAAACTTTTCGGATCAACAATTAACATGACAATTGGTGGTAGGATAAATATCACTGCAAAGATGCGGTGAAGTAATCGTAAATTTTCAGGACCACCAAAAATTGGGTACATCCAACTAAAGAAATCTGTATACAACGGTAATGCGGTCAGATATAAGGCGAAGAAAGCTAAGGCGTTCGTCCAATGAGCAATGATTACCCATTTACTAAAACGTTTGACTGTCTTTTGGTTACTACTCATCACGCTCTCCTCCTTCTTCACCTTCCTTGTTAAATAGCTTATTGGAGATAAAGCCACCAATAACAGCCATTGTTGTTACACCAAGCATTGCTTTTCCAAGAGGTTGCGCATAATCTTTCCAAACTGTCGCTGACATAGGAACTTTTGGATTTTCTGGTAACCCATACACGCTTGGATCTTCTGCTAATAAGTAGAATGTTTGTGTGCCATCAACGCCAATTGGGTTGTAAATATTAGCATTTGGATAACGGTCTTTTACAAGTGCCAGACGTTCCTTGGCTAGTGCTTCCATTTCACTCTTTTCACCATAAACAAGTGCGTCCATGTGGCAAACCTCTACACAAGAAGGCATTAAACCTTCACTTAATCTATCAATACACATTGTACATTTTTGTGCTTGTTCGTACTCTTTTCCTTTTTCGTCAACAAGGGTTGCCAATTGGACAATTCCAAATGGGCAGTTTTGGACACAATAGCCACAGCCTACACACTTATCGTAGTTCGTATTTACTGTTCCAAACTCAGTGTAGTGCATTGCATCTTCAGGGCACACTTTTACACACGCTGCGTCGGTACAGTGCATACACGCTGAGTGACGAAATAACCATTCAAACCTACCATCTTCTGCTACATGCTCATCGAATGTAAGCACATTCCATGTATTCGCTCCACACTTATCATGAGATTGATAGCTTCCTTTAAATTCTTCTGGTTCAACCGGAAGATCATTCCAGTTTTTACAAGCGACCATACATGCACGACAACCGTCACAACGAGTTACGTCAACAAGTTTTGAGTATTTAGTTGTCATTAGTCAGCCCTCCTTACATCACCGAGGAATGCTTTGTACTCTGGAATCATTGTGTTTGCATCGCCGATATGTGGTGTTAACGTATTTGCTATTCCTCCGGTTGTAATACCCATGTAACCCCAATGCCAAGGCATACCGATATGATGGACTTTTTTACCACGAATTGTATATGGTTTGAAGCGCTTTGTTACCATTGCATATGCTTCAATCTCACCTCGAGCAGAACTAAGGAGAACTTTATCTTTGTTTTTAATACCTTTTTCTTTGGCTAAATCTTCACTCATTTCGACGAACATGTGACCAGATAGCTCTGAAAGCCACTCTAGATTACGGGTCATTGAACCTGATTGCCAATGTTCTGTTAAACGATATGTGGTGACAACGATCGGGAAATCAGCTCTGTTCCCTTTTTTGTTTCCTTCACCCGCCCATATTTTAACAGCTGGATTCAGTTCTACGCTAGAGAATGCATTTGGTACAGGGCTTTCGAAAGGCTCGTAATGTTCAGGTAACGGCCCATCATTCATACCAGTAAATAACTCACCTTTTCCAGCAGGCCTCATAATAAATGGATTGTCTCCACCAGGATCGGTCGGTGAAATTGTTGCGCCAAAGTCAGGCACATCAATCCCATTTGCCCACGTCGTACCATCCCATTCAATACCAGGTCTACTAGCATCCCAAGCTTTACCGTTTAAATCGGCACCAGCACGGTTATAAAGAATACGTCGGTTTACTGGCCATGCAAACGACCAATTCAAGTAATTTTCCATTCCTGTATCTTTGTCATCTCGACGTTTTGCTAAGTTTTTATCCTCGCCTGGTGCTGCATCAGGGAATACGCCACTGTAAATCCAGTTACCACTTGACGTCGTCCCATCATCCATTAACTTTGTGAAGTTAAGAACCGTTTTACCCGTTGTAAGATCATATCCATTAATTTCGCGGTTAATGAGATCGTTACTTGGATAGTCAGAATCACCAAAATTCCAATCTAATGCGTTAATGATTTTTCCTTTAGTAGAAGAATCACCTTTATATAGCTCTTTGACACGACGGGCTAAATTATGACAAATCCAAACGTCTGATTTAGAGTCATGCTTTGGCTCAATAGCTTTCCAGCGGAATTGCTTCCAACGTCCCGAGTTTGTAACTGCACCTTCTTTTTCATAAGGTCCACAAGCTGGTAACATAAATACTTCTGTATTAATTTTTGCAGGGTCACTTCCGGCTTCCGGCTTCCAGAACGCGGCTGTTTCAGTTTCCCATAGGTCGATCGCTACCATCCAATCAAGGTTTTCTAAAGCCTTTTTTTCTTTGTTCGTGTTTGGACCTCCAACAACAGGATTTTGTCCCCAAATAAGCATTCCCTTAATGTCACCTTCATACATCGCTTCGAATAAGGAAATATGCGAACTGTTTCGCGAATATTTTGGTAGGTAGTCATATAAAAAGTCATTTTCTGGTGTAGCACTTTTTCCATAAAAAGCCTTTAGTAAACTCGCCATGAATTTTGGACGATTACTCCAGTAGCCAGATGCAGGTGTCGTTGCATTGTATGCTTGAAGATCTTTATGCGCTTGACCAGCTTCAGGTGCCGGTAAGTAACCAGGAAGAATATGGAACAATAAGGCCATATCTGTTGAACCTTGTACGTTACATTCACCACGCATCGCATTAATTCCGCCACCTTGTTTACCAACATTACCTAATAATAACTGTAGCATTGCATATGAACGGACATTTTGTGATCCAACTGTATGCTGAGTTGTACCCATAGCATACATAATTGTTCCAACTTTATCAGCTGCACCCGTTGCACAGAATGTTTCAGCGACTTGTAAGTAATCTTCCTTTGCTGTTCCAGTTACTGAACAAACTGTTTCAACATCATAACGAGAGTAGTGTTTCTTCATCGCTTGGAATACACAGCGCGGATGTTGTAATGTTAAATCTTTTAACGTATTTCCTTTCTCATCTGTTTCAAAATTCCAAGTGCTTCTATCATAGCTTCGATTATCTTCGTCATATCCAGAGAAAAGACCATCACTAAAATCAAAATCTTCACTCAATATAAATGCAGCATTTGTGTAATTAGCTACGTATTCTTTATGAAAAAGATTATTTTCAATTGTATAGTTGAATAATCCACCAATAAAAGCAATATCAGTACCTGAGCGCATCGGTGCATAAACATCAGCGATCTGTGATGTACGTGTATAACGTGGGTCAACTGAAACGACCTTTCCACCACGGTCTTTTGCCTTTTGGATAAATTTCATACTTATTGGGTGATTTTCAGCAGGATTTGCTCCAATAATTAATGCACAATCTGTATGCTGAATATCGTTCCAGTGATTTGTCATTGCGCCACGACCAAAACTAGGTGCCAGACCGGCAACCGTAGAACTGTGTCATATCCGAGCCTGATGCTCGATAAATGTAGTTCCTAAACCTCTCATAAACTTAGAGATTAGATAGCACTCTTCGTTTTCAAGAGCAGCTCCACCTAATGACGCAATCGCATCTGAGCGGTTAACGGTAATACCGTTTTCACTCTCAGTAAAGTTATTATCACGAGTGTTTTTAATTTTTTCAGCAATTTTATCTAATGTCCAATCCCATTCTTTCACTTCCCACTTATCACTTCCAGGAGCACGGTACATAGGCTTCTCTAAACGTCTATCAGAAGTGTAAAGTTGACGAATCGACGTACCCTTACTACATAATGATCCTCTGTTAATTGGGTGATCTGGATCACCTTCTGTGAAAAGTACATCATTTCCTTCTTGATTGACATGAACTAAAATCCCGCAACCAACTGAGCAATACGGACAAATTGTTGGTGTCGTTTTCGCACCGACAATTTTAAGTTGTTTCGCTTGTGCAGAAGCTTCTTTCGGACTGAAGCCTAGTTCAACGACTGCAAGTGTAGCCGCTGTCGCGCCGGACATTTTCAAAAACTGTCTACGTGATAAATCCAACATCGTTGATTCCCCCATTTTTGTTAAATTCAACATTTTGATTAAAATGCTTGTTCAAAGAAAGTCGATATTCAGAGCTGTTGAAACTATTCGAGTGCAATGATTACCTGACCTTTTTGAACTTCCCCTTAAAAATTCTTACAAACTAAGATTAATTCTCTGTTTCTTTCAATCTAGCGATGAAATATAGTGTGAATAAGAGCCTGATTGAGTGAATTTCATAATATCAATAAACTAGTCACATCAAGCTACCTCTAGTTGAACATGTTTTAATTGAACTAGAAGTAGTATCAAGCGTCGTAGAAACTCAATTATGAAATTAATTCGTTTGAAAATTTTAAAAACCTGTTCTATAAATTGTTATTCTTTAAAGCTTTTTTAAAGGCATTCCCCAGCAACCTTTGATACATCATCTAACACTTTTCCTTGGGACGTGTAGACGGTAACCATTCTCCCCCGTAAGTAACCAACAATTTCAATTTGCAAAAAGTTCGCAAGCTGAACTGCTTGTTTTGTGGCCGCTGTTCTCGTACCGATTACGCTAATCCCAAATCTAGCTGCTTTTGAAAGCATTTCATAAGAAACCCTTCCAGTTGTTAGTAAGATTAAGCTCGCCGGATCAAGTCCTTTCCGAACCGCAAACCCCAACACTTTGTCAACTGCATTATGACGACCGATGTCCTCTCGAACCGTAATGCTCCCATCAATTTCAACAATACAAGCACCATGCATACCACCTGTCTCCAGGTAAAATGGTGAGTTCATCGAAAATTCATGCCTTTTTTTGAGCATATAGGATAAGCTGATGGTTCTGTTTGCTGTTATTTTCGGAAATTTTTTTACGTCAGTCATTGAAAAGAATGTCACACCTTTTCCGCAACCCGCTGTAAAAAATTTTTGTTTTTTTGAAAATTCTTCAGCATCAAACTCATCATAGAGCTCAACAAGCACTTTACCTTGATCTTCATCTATAGTTAACTTTTTCAAGTCACTGGGCTTATTAATAATTCCTTCTGAATATAGATACCCAACAGCCCAATCTTCTAAATCAGCTTTTGTCAGTTGAAATGTAGCTAATTCATGACCATTTAAATAAAGCGTTATTGGAAATTCCTCTGGACAATATTTTTGAGACATCAATATCCCCCCTTAAGTTCGTTAGAATTCGTTCATAATGTAACCGCTTTCTTTATTCGAAAACCACTTTAATTACTTAAAATTAGCAATCTATTTGAATGAATTTCATAACACTAAAAATTAGCCATTATCAAGCTACATCTAGTTAAAAATATTTTAATACAACTAGATACAGTGTCCTAGTGGTGCTTAATCTGTATTATGAAATTCATTCATGTAAGTTTCAATTTAAAAAATCACAAACATTTTTTTTATTAGTTTTCAGGAAAAATAATATTATGCTATTTATGGGAATGTTTTATTCTTTTCAAAAGAATGAATTCACGAAAAACTAAAATTATTCTTCTATCCTATTGTAGGATACCACTTATATTCGATTGATTTCTGTGACTTACATCACTATTTCGAGTGCTTCATTACACTTACAAAATCAAGGTCAGTTCAATTGTTTTCAATGAAAAGTACTTTCATATCTGCTATTTACAAAAAAAGTTGAGAAACGTTGCTATAGTTATTAGGAATAAACATTCACAAATAGGGGTAAATCACAAAAAATTATATTAAGATATCATTCTAGCCTTTATTTTCACAAAGACTTTTTTTAAAAAAGAAAAATCCCTTTATAAAGGTCCTTGCTTATATTATGTAGCTTTTCATTACACATTAAGTGGAAGGAAATTTTTCTATATAAAAAGAGAGTTTATAAAAATTACCTCAATGGCAAGTTTTATAAACTCTCTTTTTATATGAATGAAATTCATAAATATATAATAAATGAATTTCATTCAATCAGTTATGTTTTCAAATAAATCCTTAACAACTGCTTTTAGGACTTTCATCTTCACACTTTAAAATTTTTTCTTGAGATAATCGCTCAATTTCAGCTGCCGAATAGCCTAATAAAGATTGTAAAATTGTTTCTGTATTTCCCGCAAACTGCGGCGGTACATTTACCTTCTTTAAATCTTGTGAAAAATATGTAGCAACACTAGCAGTTGGTGTTTTTTCTCTAGAAATTAGCTGACGATCCTTTAAAAAAGGAAACTGATCGAGTTCACCAACTTCTAAAATCGGTGTTAAACAGCAATCTGTTTTACCCGCCAATAACGCCCACTCATGTAATGGCTTCGATTTGAATAATAGAGTAATTTCCTCCAAAAAAGCAGCAGACTCTTTTTTTGTAACTCCATGCATCGGTAGCCAATCTAGCTTGCCAATTGCTGCACAGAAATTCCTCCAAAATTTTACCTCTAATGCTGCTAAGGCAACGTAACGGCCATCTTTCGTTTCATAAATTGAATAGCAAAAAAGTCCACCTGTAAGCTGAGGCACACCACAACTCTGATTGGCCTCATGATAATGAACATAGTTTGTTCCCATAATTGAAACTAGCGGATCGACAAGTGATAAATCTATGTATGAACCTGTTTTTGTGTTGCTCCGCTTTAGTAATGCCGCCAAAATTTCCTCTGTGCAATTGAACGCACCTATATGATCGGCAAGCTGAACCGAAGGAAGAATTGGTTTTCCTTGATCATCTTTTAATTGAGCTAAGACACCACTAATCGCTAAATAATTTAAATCATGGCTTCCTAAGTTGCTCATTTCACCTTGTTGTCCATATCCTGAAATCGAACAATAAATAATATCTTCTTTTACTTTTTTGACAGTTTCATAATCTAATCCTAGTCGCTTCATTACACCAGGCCGAAAGCTTTCGACAACAACATCAGCGATTTTAATTAACTCGAGGGCAAGCTTTTGTCCTTCTGCCTCTTTTAAATTGATGGCAATACTTTTCTTGTTACGATTGTTCGCTAAATAAAGTAAGCTGGTATCACCTTGTTTTATCCCTAAATGACGACTTGGTTCCCCCTCCATTGGCTCAATGACAATTACCTCTGCTCCTTTATCGGCAAGGCGCATTGTTGCATATGGGCCTGGAAGATATTTACTAAAATCAATGATACGAATTCCTGTTAGCAAAGTCGGTCACATCCTTTTATATTTTATGTTCAAAAATGACGTTATCGTCGTGTTAGAAAGAAGGCTAATCAGAGCGACAAAGAGATTCGATAACTATAGGTTACCTGATTTTTTGAATGTCTTCTTACATTGTACTTCTGCAATTTTAAGTGTTTCTTTCCGAGAAAGTTTTAGTTATGTAGTTGTTCGACCCTTTTTTTCTTCCGCTTAATCCAATTAACAACGAATGAACCAAAACTAATTGTTACGATAGCCGAAACTGTTATGTAGATTGAAATATCTCCATTTATACCTGAAACGGAACCTAGCGTAAAAAAAAGGCTAAACCAAACAAACGCCGTTGAATAAGAAAGTAACGCAAAGCGAAGATAGGGAAGGCGCATCATCCCATACAAAAATGGCACAAAATTTCGTACCCCCGGAATGAAGTAACTAATTACTAACGAGTAAACGTGAAACTTTTTAATCAAATGGATTCCTTTTCGGATCGATTCCTTCGTACTTTTTCTTTTTGAGAAGAACCTGACTAACGGTTTTCCAACAATCCGGCCCAACAAATAACTTGTCGTTAAACTCGCGACAATCCCTAAATATCCAGCAATGAAAACAATCTCAAACTGTAAAATATGTGTCGTTGCTAAATAGCCAATTGCGGTTACAATAATTTCATTTGGTATAGGAATACCTAACATTCCCAGCCAGAGCCACAGAAAAATCCCTAGATAGCCAAGCTCTTTTACCACATTTACTAGTATATCTATCTCCATCTCATATCACCTACTTCTCTTTTGACTTGATCATGACTCAGTGCTTGGTGTCGCCCAAAACATCTCGATTCTTATCGAGCGAGCGTTCTTTTTTTTTGGTGTAAAAACTTTAGTTTTAAGCAGTTTCTCTACTGCTATTTTAATCGTTGAATTAGCTCTGAGTAAACAAATAAGTTTTATTTGATTCTAATGAATTTCATAATACCATTATATTAGCCACATCAAGCTACAACTAGTTGTAGTATCTTAGTGGCGCGGAATCCGCTTTATGAAATTCGTTCATTCAAGTAACATTTGCAAAAAAATAAAAAAAGGGTTTGATCATCGGCAAATTAACGCTTTACCGTAAAAATGATCAAGCCCAATGATCTGTTTAATCATTTATATAATGCACACCATCCTGTTGATTTGTAACAATTTCAACATTCACTGGAACTCGAATTACGATTACATCTCTGCCCATAACCGGGTTACGATCGTTAAACATACTTTCACCTGTAAATTGAGTAATCGTGAACTCCTTATGAAATTGGGCTACTCTAATGTTAACTAGAGGTGGTTCTGTTATTGTTAGCTGATTATCCGACAACTCTACTGTTGGAGGTTCGATCTCATCGGTAAAATCAAGTCCACTATTAACAATATATTTTGTCGAATAACGAATGACATCAATTTTACGATCACTTCCAGATTTTTTTTCATATATAATCCAATTTCCCCCATTTTCAAGCACAGTAAGCTGCTCTTCATCGTACCCAAAGCTCCACTTATCAGTTTCATAGATACCTGCAGTTTCGGCTAGCTTACCGCTATCAGCAATATTATAGAAATTATCATCTACATATTGTAATTCCCCTACATCTATATCAGGCTCATTTGCTAAATTAGGATTCGGCAATAAATAAGCGATTAACACACCGACTGAAAGTAGGACGACGTACGAAACTATGATTAGCTTTGATGTTCGAGCAGTTTTAAAGAATACCTTATTACTAGTTCCCTTAATAACGACTATTATGAAGATAAAAATAATCAAAAACGGAATTAGAGTTGCAAAAACCATATTCATTAGCGCCTAACCTCCAATCTATTTGAGATGAGAGTTCCACTATAAAAAAGTACTGCTGCCGTTACGAATACTTTTAACGTCAATAAAAATAACGACGATTCCATTACAAAAATTTTACCAACAGCGAACAATATCCCACCGCCATTTAATCGACCTTCAAGAAATAGAAAACCAATAACTGTAGCTGGTAAAATGACAACAAAAAGCTTATTTATTTGTACCAAAGTTCCGGCAAGATAGCCTAACCCGGATATGAGTAACGCATATAAAAATGTTGCAGTTAAACCGATAACTAATTCTAAAGGAGGAACGATGTACGTCTGACTGACAATTTTTTCAGTACTCTTGAAGAAATAAATGATTACTTTCAACAACGTTCCTGATAGCATCGCTGTAACAGCACCAACCAAAGCTGCAGTTACTAAAAAGGCAATATTAGCCAAATTACTTGAAAGTCGATTTGAAACAAATGCAAAATCACCATCGCGATTTTGTTTTGTCGTCACCGTAACTCCAGTAATAAACATCCATATTAATGTCAGGGCAATAATCGTATTTCCTGTGTAATAGGTGATATTAAAGGATATTGAATTTGAGCCTCCTCCTGAAGAACCACTGCCTGCTAACGAAAACAAAATCCCAAAGAATTGTGTAAACATAAGTGAAGTGAAAGCACCAATATAGGCATTTAACTTAAATATAAATTGCTTTTTCGTCGTTTCAAAAAGATTAGTTTCTGTTAAATACATCATCTATGCCCCCCTTCGTTTTATTTGTTAAATAAACACAAATATCTTCAGAATCAACTGCGGTAATTTCAATGCCTTTGGCGCGGATTTCCTCAAGATCAGCTTCATTGTAATCATTTTTTACGACTACATAGCAACTATTTGTACCAACTATTTTTTTGTATAAAATTTCTTTTCCAGTAGTCGAATGATTAATATGTTCCTCTGTTCCACTTAAACCAAGCGCATATTGCTTCAGTTCGTTAACACTAGTATGAAGGAATTTTTCACCATTTTTAATTAGTAAAATATCTTCTAGTAGATCATCAATTTCATTTAACAGATGACTAGACAAAATTATTGTCCGTGGATAGGCGAGATAATCTTTCAATAGTGCTCGGTAAAAATCTTTTCGTACTGCTGCATCCATTCCAGTCGTCGGTTCATCAAAAATCGTCAACGGACAACGAGCCGCTAAGCCAATGATCATATTAAACGTACTTTTCATTCCTTTTGAGAGATTTAGGTGGCGCTGTTTTGGATCAAGAGAAAAATAGTTAAAAAGACGCTCAGCAAATTGCTGATCCCAATTCGGATAAAAAGTACTAGCTGAGGCTAAAATTTCCTTGAGATTTAATGTCGTTGGCATGACCATATTGTCATCAATAAAAATCATATTTTGCGAAACTCGTAAGTTATTAAATGGATTTCCAGAAAAAACTAGCAGACTTCCAGATGTTTGCCGATAAAAACCAGCGATCATTTTTAGTAGTGTCGTTTTTCCGGCACCGTTACGACCAATCAAACCGGTGATTTTATTTTCTTCAATCGTAAAAGAGATGTTATTTAAAGCTCTTATTCCGCTGTATACTTTTGTTAGATTGTTGCACTCGATCACTTTCATTTCTTTGCCCCCCCACTTTTGTTACCAGCTATCTTGATCATCTCAATTATTTCGGCTTCACTTACACCCAGGCGACCTGACTCTATTACTAATTCATCTATTAATCGTTGTAACGTTTGCGTCTTTCGTTTGTTCAAAATAATTTCCAATGCATCTTTGGCGACAAACACCCCTAGTCCGCGTTTTTTATAAACGATTGTTTCATCAGCTAAAATATTCAGTCCTTTTGCTGCTGTCGCTGGGTTTATGTTAAACATCTCAGCAAGCTGATACTGAGAATAGACTTTTTCATCTTTGCCGATGTTTCCCGATAATATTTCCGTCTCTATCCAATCAGAGATTTGCACATAAATTGGCTTCGTACCTTCAGTATTTAAAATCAACGCGACACCCCCTTTTCACATAGTGGCTCTAATGGTGTCAGACACCAAGTAAATTCACACTATCATCGCATGTAAAACCCTATAGAAGCAGGATTTATAAGAAGCACATAACTCCAATCGGTGTCAGGCACCAACTAAGTTAGTACACCACTACTCTAATGTACTATATATTATTTCGAGAAATAAATCAAGATTAATCAGCAAAACCAACACTATCGGAGCTGACTTACCCTTAATTTTTTCGACTCACTTCCACTAAAAAGTTTGGTATGGTACAGTCATTATTGATCGCACTTAAAAATTTGAGGTGAGCCACTATGACTAATAATTCAATACATATGCTTGATACACCTACTTTACTTCTTGACGTCAACAAACTCGAAAAAAATTTATATGGCATTAGTCAAATTGCCAAAACAAACCAAATTCAATGGCGTCCCCATATTAAAACACATAAAAGTATCCGAATTGCACAGATGCAACTTGAGCTCGGTGCTTGTGGAATTACAGTAGCAAAGCTTGAAGAAGCAGAACTTATGGTTAAAGCTGGGATAAAAAATATTCTTATTGCCTATCCTCTTTCAAGTCCACAAAAACTTGAACGGTTGAGAGTCCTGCATCAAAAAGCAAAACTTACAATAGCTATTGACTCTCTCGATCAAGCTCAACTTGTCAGTCAAGCTTTCCAGGGTACCACTCCAATAACGATTTGGATCAAAGTTAACTCAGGCTTAAATCGTTGTGGTGTTGAGGAAAATGAAGTATTACCGCTTGCATCCGCGCTAGTAAAACTACCCAACTTAAATTTAAATGGTATTTTTACTCATGCTGGACACTCCTATGCAGCTACATCAAAGACAGAAATTGAACAAATCGCTCGGGAAGAGGCGAATGCTGTTCTCGATAGTGCCGAAGCTTGTAGAAATGCAGGCATTCCGATTATTCATCGTAGTATTGGCTCCACACCGACATTTAAGTACGGCGCAACTATAAAAGGCATTACTGAAATCCGTCCAGGAAATGCAGCATTTTACGATATGTGTCAAGTTGGCTTAGGGGTTGCAACTCAATCACAATGTGCATTAACCGTCCTAGCGTCGGTAATTAGCATCAAGAAAGATCGAATTATTTTTGATACAGGTAGCAAAGCGCTGTCCCTTGACCAAGGAGCCCATGGTAATAAAAGCGTCGCGGGATATGGT
The DNA here is from genome assembly GCA_031761875.1 of Bacillaceae bacterium IKA-2. Lineage (GTDB taxonomy): Bacteria > Bacillota > Bacilli > Bacillales > Anaerobacillaceae > Anaerobacillus. The sequence goes on from CP134492.1 coordinate 3,569,815, forward strand.
TTCTTTATTGATCATCCCGAAATCATGCTAGCAAGACTTTCTGAAGAACATGGTATTGGAACAACAAATGGAGGAGCTACTTCACTAAAACTAACAGATAAAGTACAAATTATTCCCAATCATTCTTGCGTTGTTGCCAACCTTTTTGATGAATATATCATCCATCGTGATGGTGAAATCCTTGGCTCGTGGCCAGTTGATGCTAGGGGAAAGTTAAAGTGAAAGACCTGTTTTTGCATGTTGAAACGTAAAAATTCATCACAAGAAAAGCGCAAGCTCCTTGGTCAGCACGCACGAGCACTGGAGCGGCTAGGCGTTACTCCTACGGTTAGTTGTCGCAAAACCAGCTATGAAGTAATTCAAGACTATGTCTAAAACTAGACAGACACGAAAATTTTATCTTATCTTTTAAAAAAAACCGTTTCACCAAATCATTTGGTGAAACGGTTTTTAAAATTATGTAAATAACAAAATCGCAAAAAAATGAACTATTGTTCCTGCTAACACAAAAATATGCCAGACCATATGGTGAAACCGAAACCAACGGAACATATAAAACAACGCTCCAACTGTATATAATAACCCGCCAATTATTAATAAATTTAAACCCACACTATCGAAATTTGTTACCAGCGGCCGCCAAGCCAGTACGATAAGCCAACCCATAACAATATAAAGCATTGTTGAAGCGTAAAGAAATCGTTTCACAAAAAACACTTTAAATAAAATTCCAAACCCCGCAATTGCCCACAAGATCGCAAGTAACGTCATCCCCAACCTTCCGCCGATAACAATTACTAGTATAGGAGTGTATGACCCAGCAATAAATAAGTAAATCGACGAATGATCAAAAAATTCAAATAAATTTTTTGCTTTTCCATTTGGAAGTGCGTGAAGCAGTGTTGAGGATACATATAGCAGTAACATTGTTACTCCATAAACTGTATAGCTAACAATAGTAGCCACAGAACCTTCCAAAGAAGCGAACACAATTAACAACGTTAATGCCGTAATACTAAAAATAACTCCGACACCATGACTAATTGAGTTAGCAATTTCTTCTCCCTTTGAATACGTATGTGTAATTGCCATATTTAGATCATTCACTCCCCATTTCAGTTTAAAAGACGATTAGTTTAAATTTCATCATTGACAAGTTTAAACCAATATTGTTACCACACGCCCGACGAATAGATAAATAATAAAATTATTGTACCATTAATACCCCACAACTTACTATGAAAAACAAGCCACTTTAAAAAGCCTTAATTTAGCTTATAATGATTTTCAGGCTTTATTTAGTGCATATGATTTGCTTCTCTTTGACCATACTGGTACTGTAATACTTATGAAAAATTAAAGGAGGACTAGTCATGTCATTATTAATTCATCAAGTTATTTCACTGCTATTTATTTTAATTTTACCACTTCCGATTATTGCTTTTGTAAAAAGTCGCAATGGTGGAGAACTTCAGTATGCTCATATATGGAAGAAATTAGTGATGGTAGCTAACATAGGTTTGTTTGGGTCACTTATTACAGGTTTTGTATTATACCCTAATTTCACTTCTGTTCTGGTTTGGATTTCAGTCGCCCTCGTCTTAGCCCTTGGTGCCTTCCTTGGAATTTTCTCTAAACAATTAAAGCTATATTCATTAGAAAAAGATCAAAACGTAAAACAAAAACACTTACAAAAAATTGCGAAAATCGGTTTTATTTACATTGCTACTGTGATTATTACATTTGTACTTATGTCTAATTGGTATATGTTTTAAAAGTAATTGATCATTTTAGAAATTTTTTATTCGGATAATAAAAGGTTTAGCGAACATAACTAAAAGAAGCTCCTTGATCATTAAAATGATTACAAGGAGCTTCTTATTGAATTAAGATTTTTTCTTGATCTTGCCCGCTTGGGAAAATTAACGTAAACGTTGTTCCTTTGCCTTCCTCACTTTCAACTTTCACCCTGCCATCCATAGCCTTAACAACTGTAAAAATCACTGTTGTACCTAGGCCAGTGCCTTTTTCTTTTGTAGAAAAATATGGTGATCCTAGCTTCGTTAATTGCTTGGCCGACATTCCTACTCCAGAATCTTTGATGGAAATGGTTACTTTATCTTCATTGCTATGAGTAAAAATCGCTATCTCACCACCGTTAACTGTTGCTTCAATACTATTCTTCATTATGTTGATCAAACATTGACGGAGCTTTATTTTATCTCCACTTATAAATAACTCCTCAATCCCCTCATCTATTAGAGTAATCTTTTCTATTTCTGCAAGTGGGGTCATCACTTGAATGATATAGGATAATTCATCTTTTAGATTAAGTAATGTAAAGTTAATTTTTTCTGGCGGTTTTGCAAACATTAAATACTCTGAAATAATTGCTTGCGCACGGTCTAATTCTTGTAAGGAAAGATTCAAAAACTCTACTCTTTTCTGCTTATCAATATTAAAATCATAAAGAAGTTGTATAAAGCCTCTTGTCACTGTTAATGGATTCCGAACTTCATGGGAAACACTCGCTGCAAGCTCACTAACAACACGAAGTTTTTGGGTCTTAATAATCTCTTCTTCAATTCGCTTATTTTGTAGAACAAACTCAATTATAAAGACAATTATTGCAGCTGCGATAATTAATATCATGGAATAACCTAATAAAGCTGTAAAATCAGATCTGTCTAATACATCTGGTAAAAAAACTAAATAAACTATTCCCGTTGCAGTAGCTAACGTTATCATTATCCCCACAGTAGCAAATACTTTTTTCCTTGGCGCTAAATTAAGGACATTAGGATTAATATATAGTGTTAATAAAAGTAACATAAAGGTTTGTAGCAGCGGTAGATTAAAACCTGGACCTCCCATCATAAAATGATATAGCAAAGTGACCAAAAAAAGAAAAGTAGCTACCTTTCTACCACCGTATAATGCTCCAATCATAAATGGAATTATCCGCAAGTCATAAATATGTCCATTCACATCATAATAAGGTAATGCCATACAAGTAATAATACCAACTGCACAAATTGAAAAGATCGCTAGTTTTTGATATTTTCGCTCAAATTTTCTATCGAAAAGAAGCAGAAAGTATAGAAATAGGCACATTAATAAGATAAGGACATTCAAAAGTAAATAATCCATTTCTACTCCCCCAAAGCTAACTGATTTATTTTAGGATAGGTTATAAAAAACGTTGTTCCTCGATCAATTTCACTTTCCACATCAATCGTCGCGTCCATTGACTTAATAATACTAAAAGCAACCATTGTCCCTAGACCTGTGCCTTGAATTTTTTTTGAAAAAATAGGTAATCCCAGCTGAGCAATTTTTTGGCTTGACATACCGACACCATAATCTGTGATCGAAACGACAATTTTTTTGCTTGTATTTTCAGCACGTAAAACAAGTATTCCGCCTACTGGCATTGCTTCAATCCCATTTTTTATAATATTAATGATACTCTGCCGAAACTTTTGACGATCACCAACTATAAACCCTTCTTCCTTGGCATCAGCAATTATTTCCACACCTCTCATTAACGCATAAGGGGTCATTACTTTAATTAAATAGTTTATTTCTTCTAGGATAGCTAATTTTTCCTTATTATTTTGAGGACTAGGCTTCGCATAAATTAAGTAATTATTAATAATTTCCTGAGCGCGATCTAACTCTAAAAGTGACAGATCTAAATATTCTTTTTGTTTTTTTTCACTAATATCATCATCTCGCAACAGCTGTAGAAATCCTTTCGTCACAGTTAACGGATTTCGTACCTCATGGGAAACACTTGCTGCCAGCTCACTAATTACCCTAAGCTTCTCTGCCTCATTAGCTTGATTTTGGATTTTAAAAGTATTCTGTTTATGATACTCTAAAAGTGGCCCATTAATAGAATAATATCAATTGAAAAACGGTCCAGTACTTTAACACTAATCTCTTACTGTTATGATGGCAGTAAAGGGGTGGGATGGAGTGATTGAGATAATGGACAAACATGCAATAATAAAACTAAAGCAGCAAGGTGTATCCAATAGAAAAGCTGCCAAGCTTTTAAACATCAATCGGAAAACAGTCGCAATCTATTGGAATGAGTACCAGAAGAACAATACTCTGTTGAATGCCTTAGACGTTAATAAAAAAGAAGTACAAGAAGTACAAGAAAAAATATGCGAGGCACCAAAGTATAATGCTCAAAATAGAAAGCCAAGAAAGTACACAGCAGAAATCGATACCAGATTAGACGAAATCCTAGAGAGTGAATCTGAAAAGTGTAAAGAGTTAGGTCGACATAAACAACAGCTGACTAATTTGCAAATTCACCAAATGCTAGTCAATGAAAAGTTTGATATTGGATATACAACTATTACAAATAAAATCAGAGAAAAAAGAAACAAACCTAAGGAATGCTTTATTAAACAATCATATGATTTAGGGCAAAGACTTGAATATGATTTTGGCGAAGTGAAGTTAGAAATAAACGGGGAGATCAATACCTATCATCTAGCTGTACTATCTTCACCAGCTGCTGATTTCAGATGGGCGTATTTATATAAGAATCAAAAGCAAGACGTCTTTATGGATTCTCATGTGCGTTTCTTCGATATGTTAGGTGGCGTTTATTCAGAGATTGTGTACGACAATATGAGAAATGTAGTATCAAAATTCATAGGTAAAACTGAAAAAGTCCTCAATGAGAATTTGCTAAAATTGTCACTCTACTACGGATTCGATATCAACGTCACTAATTGTTTCAGTGGAAACGAGAAGGGTAATGAAAAGTATATGATAATGTAAAGTAAGGCTGTTAGATAACTATAAACAAAGTGATTCTAGTTGTTTTACTTTACATTTTCAATGGCTATATTTAATATAGGCGAGGTCGCCTACGTTAAATATAGGAGGTTATGATTATGGAACAAAAATATCAAACATTTGAACAACTGTCCTCAGAAGTAGTTAAATCCCTTCGGGATATGTCCTATTCCGAATCAAGGATAAGCCAATATCGTTCCGCGTGGCAAAAACTGGCTACTTTTATGGAAAACAATCAGATTGAGTATTATTCAGCGTCAGTAGGTGGAGCATTTATAGCTGACTTTATTGGTACTGGGAAATACGAGGAATTTAGCCATTGGGAAAAGAGCATAATCCGGTGTGTGGATGTTCTAACTGAATTTCAGTCTACAGGAACGTTCCAATACAGAAGGGCAAAGAAATCCTACCAATTTTATGGTTGCATCGGTAATCCTATGGTGGATTTCCTTAATCACCGAAAATCTTTGGGTATTACAGAAAATACGCTTGGTCATTACCGATTAAATCTTCATCGCTTTCTTAGTTTTTTTAATGAAGAAGGAGTCATGGAAACCGAAGCAATTAAAAAACAACACATTTTAGGATTTGTGAATCAGCTTGGTTTTTATACACCTGCAACGCGCCACAGCATGCTTACCACTTTACGTGGGTTTATGAGATATCTACATGACAATGGGTATACAGGGATTGACTTTTCATACCTAATTCCAAAAGACAATTACAAGAAGCAATGTAAACTACCCACGACATATACGAAAAATGAAGTTGAATCATTAATCAATACTGTTGACAGAAGTAGCCCAAAAGGGAAGCGTGATGCTGCTATGATACTATTGGCTGCACGATTGGGATTGAGGGCTTCTGACATCTGTCTGTTGAAGTTTGAAAACATACACTGGGAAAAGAATACAATTACACTTGTTCAACAAAAGACTAAAAATAAGATTGAGCATCCACTTTTAATAGAAATAGGAGAGGCTATTATCGATTATCTGAAGTATGGACGGCCTAAATCTGATCTTCCTTATGTCTTCCTACATGCAATCCCGCCATATAACTGCCTAAATAGATCGACTTTGCATAGCATTGTTACTTTTTATCTCCGTCGTGCTGGCATTAAAAACATAACAGAAAAGAAACATGGTCCTCATGCTTTGAGGCACAGTCTTGCTGGGCAACTACTGGAACAAAAAATACCCATCCATGTTATATCAGAAGTGCTAGGTCACAAGAATACCGAAAGCACAAAAACTTATTTACGAATAGACTTAACATCTTTGAGCCAATGCGCATTAGATGTTCCACTCTTAAAAACGCCATTTTATGCCAAGGAGGTGGAATGATGCCGAACTATTGTGGTATTTATGCTGGTTTAATCGAACAGTACATTGATTTCAAAAGAAACCTCGGTTACAAGTTTGTTGATGCCACTTACACACTTTCGTTATTTGACAGATTTACAATAGATAATGCCGTATTAAAACTCGGTCTATCAAAGGAGATTGTTGATAAATGGAGTGAGAAGCGTCCAAATGAATCAGACAAGACACGTTATGCGAGGATTCATTATATTGCAAAATTTTCCGCCTATTTAAATGATATGGGATATCCATCACATATACCGAGATTGCCTAAAAAGTACAGCAGTACGTTTGTACCACATATTTTCTCGAAAAAGGAAGTGAATGCATTCTTCGATGCATGTGATACGCTTAAAGTTAATAGACGATTTGAAACAACTGTGTATGTACTCCCCGCTTTATTTAGAATGCTATATGGCTGTGGCATCCGTATCAGCGAAGCGTTATCCCTAACATGTAAGGATGTTGATCTTGATGCAAAAAATATTATTGTCAGGGAAACGAAAAACGGCAAAGACCGAATACTCCCATTATCTGAAACACTAACTGAGGTGTGTATTCAATATAGGAATGTTCGTCCCGGCAAATATGAACCGAAAGGTTATTTTTTTATCAAGAACAATGGGCAAAAATGTAATGCCAAGGCAATATATGAATGGTTCAGAAAAATACTCTGGAATGCAGGAATTCCACATGGTGGGAAGGGTTTTGGCCCAAGAATGCATGACTTTCGTCACACTTTCAGTGTACACTCTCTTGTGAAAATGTCAGAAGCTGGGCTAGATTTATACTACTCACTCCCAATATTATCAAAATATCTTGGGCATCAGTCATTAGAGGCTACAGATAAGTATGTAAGGCTAACATCTGACATGTACCCTGATTTAATTAGAGAAGTAGATAACGTTTGTGCCTATGTATTTCCGGAGGTTGACCATTATGAAGCCGACTGATTTCTCTCGCTATCTGACAGGATTTCTTACAAAATACCTGCCAGGAGAAATGGGGTTCAGTATAAATACGATTGCCTCTTATAGAGACACATTTGTACTTTTCCTTACATTTATCAAGGATAAAAAAGGAATAAAAACAAATTCTCTGACGCTGGGCATGATTAATAAGGAAATGGTTATTCACTTTCTTGACTGGATAGAAACAGAGCGTGGCTGTAGTACAGCCACAAGGAACGTCCGCCTTGCGGCATTACACTCTTTCTTCCAATATCTCCAGTATCAGAGCCCCGATAATCTTTTGGAATGGCAGAGAATCCTTGGAATCCGGGTTAAGAAAACAGAAACAAAATCAATCAGTTACCTAACGCTTAATGGGATCAGACTACTTTTGGAAATGCCTGATCAGTCAACTAAAATAGGACGAAGAGATCTTGCTCTTTTGTCAATTATGTATGAAAGCGGTGGAAGAGTACAGGAAATCATTGACCTCACTCCGTCACAAGTACGTTTTGACAGACCATGTACTGTAAAGTTAATTGGTAAGGGGAATAAAGCCCGGATAGTCCCTCTGATGGATGCTCCGTTAGATTTATTAAATCGATATATGGATGAGCAGGGGCTGTTAAGTTTGTCAGCAAACATGTACCCATTGTTCTGTAACAAAAGAGGAGAAAAACTGACCCGGGCAGGGGTGAATTACATACTAGATAAATATGCACGCAAGGCTCGTATTAAAGATCAAATATTAATCCCAGAACGATTTAGCTGTCATTGTCTGAGACATTCAAAAGCTATGCACTTACTCCAAGCAGGAGTTAATCTCATATACATCCGTGATATACTAGGTCACCGTTCTGTCCAAACAACTGAAATTTACGCTAAGGTAGATTCAAAACAAAAAAGAGAAGCAATTGAAAAAGCATATACAGATGTTGTACCAAAAGGTGCACCTTCTTGGCAAAAAAGTGGAGATTTATTGGAATGGCTAAAAAGATTTGATAAATAAAATAGTGTTTGCGTTGCAGATAATGTAAAGTAAAACAGCGAGGGATCCTTTACTTACGGTTATTTAACAGCCTTACTTTACATTATCATATACTTTTCATTACCCTTCTAATGTAAAGCTTTGCATTAGAAGGGTCATGTGGAGGGCAGCGTGAAGATAATTAGGAACAAAGCATTTGCGTTAACTTATAAGTTTAAGACATTCGATGATGCACGTGAATACTTGAATACTATATTGATAGAACTCAATAAAGACAGCACTATTTCTGAAGAAATAAAACATCTTCAACCTACAAAACCAAAGCTTGATCTTGCAACAGTTACAGTGCAAAAACCAAATAAATATAGTTTTGTACGAGTTGATAACAACCACTATTCAGTACCGGAGTATCTTGTAGGACGCTTAATAACAATCAAGAAATATTACGACACAATAGGCTTTTATTCAAACAACATACTCGTTTGTGAACACAAAAAAATAGATGGTACTAACGAGATAAGTATTAAAATTAAACATTACTTAAACTCATTAAACAAAAAACCAGGTGCAATCAAGAACTCCCACGCTCTAAAAAGCATACCAAGGTTAAAAGCCATCTATGATACTAATTTTAGCAGAAACAAGAAAAAATTCATAGAGATCATTCAAGAAAATGATGATAAACCAATCGAAGAAATACTATTGATTCTAGAAACATACAATAAATCTCATATCGATATTATTCCATCTATGCACATAGATAAAACTGCACTTAGCAACATCGCTACAAGGCAAGTATCTAGATATAACGAATTATGTTTCTCGGAGGTGGAATAAATGCAAATACAAGAAATGGCCCATATACTAAAATTACCCTATATAAAAACCAATTATCAAATGCTTCTTGATGAAGCAAACCATACAAACATGACCCACCGAGAGCTGATAAGTCGTCTACTCGAAAGAGAATTAGAACTAAGGCTTGAGAATGGTTTAAAACATAGACTCAGAAGGGCTAAATTCCCTCTTAACAAGTACTTAGAAGACTTCGACAAGAGTAAGTACCATAAGAAATTTATACCGAAATTCGAAGAACTAGAAACGTTGCAGTTCATTGAAAATAAAGAAAATATAATCTTAATAGGATCTCCTGGCTGCGGGAAATCACATTATAGTATTGGGCTTGGTATTAAGGCGTGTTTGGAAGGCAAAAGTGTATTGTTTATCTCTGTACCTAACTTAATAATAGAGTTAAAAGAAGCAATGAGTGAAAGCAAACTATCGCAATATAAAACCAAATTTGAAAAGTACAGTCTTGTCGTTTTAGATGAACTGGGATACGTATCATTTGACAAAATTGGTTGTGAAATACTATTTAATTTATTATCAAATAGAAACGATAAAGGATCAATAATCATAACAACAAACTTGGCTTTTGATCGCTGGGAAGAGATTTTTAAAGACCCGATGCTTACTGGTGCAATTGTAGATAGACTTGCTCACAAATCACATATCTTAGATATTTCACGAGAAGTAAGTCACCGATTTGAAGAGACAATGTCATGGCTAAAACCAACTAAATAAGTGGACCTTTTTTCAACTGATTCGTGGACCGCTTTTGAGTTGACAAATACAGTATTCAAAATGTACTCAATAAGGTAAATCGTTAAAGCAAGTGTAAAAAATAAAATAAGAAAATGTGTAAGTAGGATTGTTAAAAAATAACGATTTATTAATTCAGTGAAAAACATTGCAACGATAGCGAAATTAACTATGTATATAAATACTAAAAAATTTAATGGTATTGCCAATTTTTTTGATAGTGAAAAATGAATGAAGTTAGTGCCTATTAAGATCGTGAAAATCCAGATAATTAAGACTTGAACAATTGTTATAGATAACCCTAAATCAACGCCTACTAAAATATAGCGAAAAAATAGTATAGCAATTAACAAGGTAACCCCAACTTTTCTGCCACCATATAAAGCTCCAACTATGAAAGGAATAATTCGCAAATCATAACTATGATCACCAAGGTCAATAAAAGGGAATTTTATACATAAGTAAATCGCAACCATCGCTATCGTTGAAATTAAAAAGTAGCGATATTTCTCTTCTAGCTTTCGATTCATACTGAAAACAAAATAGCTTAAAATACATACTAAGATTATTAGGACATTTAACAATAAATTAACCAATGAATTCCCCCCCTTAGAACAGCTATGCTTCTCTAGAAGTAAAAATATCAGAACTGAACAGCACTAATACATTTATTTCAAAGAGGTACCACTCACAATAATAGCAAGAGATACCAGAAATAATATGCTATTTACCGCAGTCCAAATGGGTTAGTCAAGTCCAGTACCACTTTTAAGCTAAAAGAAAACCGGTTGACTTTTACTGAAAACTTTTATCTATATTAATTATAACATTTTGTGGAAATTATCTACAAAATTTTTTTGACCATTCAATGTCGATTTTTGTGTCAACTTGTCAAATTTACAAACTTTTTATCTAAACTAATATTTAAATCTGGAATTATAAGTAAAAAAGATAATTTACACATATGTCGACAAAATAAAAGCTTTGCAATAAGCCAAGTTTTGTTAAGATAACTGCTTTTTTATAAATGCTCTAGCTGCATCAGGATTATTTAAAACCCCTTCTTCTCGTTGTTGATCTTTTTTAAGCTTTTCCTGTGCTTTTTCAAAAATTTCTATAGCAATTTCCTGAGGAACGCACACGACACCATCTTCATCACCAATAATGATGTCCCCAGGATGGATGACGGCATCACCACAAGAAATTGGTGCATTTACTTCACCTGACCCACGTTTGTCACTAGCTGCCGTTGTCACACCTTTACAAAATACCGGAAAGTCCATCTCTTTTATTGCTCCAATATCACGGACAACTCCGTCAATAACAATGCCTGCTAAACCAAGGGTACTTGCTAAACCGATGACAAAATCACCAGCAACAGCATTGTTCATATAGCCTTTCGCATCAACTACTAAAACATCGCCTTGCTCCGCTTCTGCAATTCCTTTTAAAACAAGTTTATTATCAGCAGCCCTAACTTTTACAGTTACTGCTTTACCCACTAGCTTTAAATATGAAGAAACAGGTTTAATAGATGAATCTAAATTGTTCATTCCATTTAAAGCATCTGATATCGCCGTAGTTGGAATCCCTTTAAATTTTTCACTTATTGATTTTGACATCACAAAATGCCCCCTTCAAACTATTTTTTTATTTAAGATACTTTCGCCAAAAAATCATAAAAACCTTTAAAATTTAACTTGGTTTTAGGGTGTCAGACACCATTTCGCTCTATTGGGTTTAGATTGTGAAATTTAAAGGTTGTAATTACTGCATTATCATGAATAATTCACAAGGTGTCTGACACCTACATAAAATAAAAAAACAGACTCGAATGATTCGAGTCTGTTAATCGCTTTTCTATTATGCTTTACGAACATTTATCGCTTGCGGACCACGTTGTCCATCTTCGATATCAAAACTTACATCTTGACCTTCATCTAATGATTTATAGCCCTCACCTTCAATTGCTGAAAAGTGGACGAATACGTCATCTCCATTCTCACGCTCGATGAATCCAAAACCTTTTTCACTGTTAAACCATTTTACTTTACCTTGTTCCATTTTGTTTGTTTCCTCCTAGGCATGTAGCACGTACATGAAATAGTAAATTTTATTGCTTTTAAAGTATTACCAAAAAAAAAAACTTTATACAAAGAAAAGCGCAAGCGCGTTGGTAGCCGCGAGTATGTTGGAGACTTATCATAAAGAGGCGCTTTTTGCCTCTGCATGATAAGTTGAAACATTCGAGCTGCTAGGCGCTGGAGCTAGACAAAGAAAAGCGCAAGCGCGTTGGTAGCCGCGAGTATGTTGGAGACTTATCATAAAGAGGCGCTTTTTGCCTCTGCATGATAAGTTGAAACATTCGAGCTGCTAGGCGCTGGAGCTAGACAAAGAAAAGCGCAAGCGCGTTGGTAGCCGCGAGTATGTTGGAGACTTATCATAAAGAGGCGCTTTTTGCCTCTGCATGATAAGTTGAAACATTCGAGCTGCTAGGCGCTGGAGCTAGACAAAGAAAAGCGCAAGCGCGTTGGTAGCCGCGAGTATGTTGGAGACTTATCATAAAGAGGCGCTTTTTGCCTCTGCATGATAAGTTGAAACATTCGAGCTGCTAGGCGCTGGAGCTAGACAAAGAAAAGCGCAAGCGCCTTGGTAGCCGCGAGTATGTTGGAGACTTATCATAAAGAGACGCTTTTTGCCTCAATTCCACCTATTCGACTTTTCCATTTAAACGTCGTTGAAAATAAATAAAAATAGGCAACGGAATGAGGATCCAACCAAAACTTTTTATCAAATTATTTTTTGCTTGTTCAATTGAGTTTTTGGTTTGCGATACGATCATCGCTTCATATTTTTTTTGCATTTCTGCTTCTGAAAGTTGAACTTCCTCTTCCCCTTCTCGCATTGGTTTCTCCATACCACCCCATTGTTTATATTCTTCATATGATTGATGATATGGTGCTGGTGCAATTATATCCGCAACCGCCATAAATGCTGCAACACTGCCACCAATTGTCATCATTAACGTTGCAAATAAAACTAAATATACATAAACATTTTTTATCATTTCTTCTCCCCCTTTTTCTGAATTGCCTCTAGTCCCAGCAATTAATAAAACAAATAATACGATAATAATAACAGGGATAAGTACAAGAACTGATGCCAAATCAACCGCCTCCTTTTTTAAAAGTTATAAAGATTATTATTACTAATTAGACGTTTTAGTTAAAAAAAAAGTTACAAAAATCTCAAGAATTTTCTTGAGATTTTTTTATGTACTTTAATTCTGTGTAGTTTTTATGGCATTAGCTGGCCACGGGAAGCAACATAAAGGGAATACCATTCATCTCTTGTCATAAGTTTAGATTGACTGATCGCATCTTGACAATTTTTAATCCGCTCAAGATTTACTGAACCGATCACTGGTTGGATCATTGCTGGATGGCGCATTAACCAACCGAGAACTATAGCTTCTAATGTTGTATTATTTTTAGTAGCCATTTGTTCAACGAGCAGTTTCGTTTTCATGTACGCTTCTGTAGGATTTTCCATTTCCCGTCCTGAATAAATTCCTTTGGCTAATGGACTCCATGCTTGAATTTGAATATTCTCCAATAGACAATGCTCAATAATCCCTTCGGAAAAATTAAAGTTTGTTCCTTTTTCTTGGTTAACTAGCACCCCTTGTTCAAGCCAATCTAGCTTCTGTAAGTTCAACTCTAACTGATTAACAACAATTGGCACTGTACAATATTTTTGTAGTAATTTCATTTGGGGAACATTCATATTAGATACGCCGAAATGCCGAACTTTTCCTGATTTTTCTAAAATTTCAAATGTATCTGCCACTTCATCTGGCTCCATTAATGGATCTGGGCGATGTAACAATAATATATCTATATACTCAACACCCAGTCTTGCTAAAATACCGTCGACAGAGTTAAGGATATGCTCTGTAGAAAAATCATATCGATTTGGTAACTCACCCTCTGGGAATCGAATACCACATTTGGATTGGAGGACAATTTTTTCTCTAAGCTCTGGGCGACGTTTTAAAACTTCACCAAACACTTTTTCTGCTTTCCCAAACGTATAAATATCTGCATGATCAAACATCGTTATCCCACTAGCAAGAGCTGCATCAACGACACGCTCTCCTTGTAAAATATCTTCTTCAGTAATCGGATTATTATTCCAACCACCACCTAATCCCATACAACCCATGATGAGACGACTCGTTGTAATCTTTCGTTGCTCTAACGCCATTTTTTTCATATTCAATCTCCTCGCTTCTTTCTATATAAAAGTATACACCGATTCGTATAGGAAATAAATTAGAAGCGGATGAATTTTTGAGAAATCAAATTATCTAATACAGGCCCGTAAATTTTAACAAGACTTTTTCAATATTTATTTTAGGGCCTTAAAAGGCGAGTCAATTGGAATTGAGATGTCTGAAAAAATTGTCCGTGGCGATTTAGATGAGGAAAGTCGTGAACTGATCGGAGAAATCTTGGACCACGATAGACAACATACTTATTTGTTGAACAGTTTTTTACAATAATGAAGCAACAACAGATATTTGAAGTCCTAAATAGGTAAAAAAGCCGCTGATCATTGATTCGTTCCCTTATAATGAGACAAATAGTCTAGATAACAGGCCGCAGTTCACATCGCGTCGATTTTTACTTTTGTAAATATAGTTACCTTCTCCGGAATAGGATAAGTCCTTCAATCATAATTTCGTAAAGAGGTGATTGTGATGCTGCGATTTTTGTTAATTATGTACGTACTGAAAAAGACAAACATTATCAAAAAGAAAATTGTTTTTTTTATTACTATATGATGTTTATAAGCTGCTAGTTCAATTAACTCAATAAAATTTCAACTACTTCCTAACCTAATCTTCGGTTTAGGTTTTTTGTTATTTTATTAAAGAAGTGAGAAAATATTTATAATCCAAAAAAATATAAGTGCGTGTTCAAAATGGCGAATTTGACTAAACTCGGTCTATGATTATTAGACTTTTTGAATTTCCTCTTTAAGGTAGGTTTTTATAATGATATTTCGAATCACATATAATTCAAACGAGTATAAAGTTAAAGGCTACCTCGGTTTACCTAATCACGTTGCAGCGACAAGATTCAAACTAGCTCGCTTTTTTAATGAAATTAAACCAATTGAGCGAGTATCCTACTCGATTATTCCTAGCTCTGCCCATCTAGAGACGATAAAGATGCCTTGTATCATTTATTGTCGCGGCGGGATTGGCCATTTTGGACGGGTAAAACCTAATTGGGTAGAAGCGTTTGCCAATCAAGGCTATCTCATTTTTGCTCCTTGCTATCGTGGCAATGAAGGAGGAGAAGGGCGTGATGAGTTTGGCGGCGCTGACAAAGAAGATGTTGATGCCGCTGTTCGGCTACTTCAAACGCTTCCTTTTGTTGATAAAAATAAAATATCAATTATGGGTTTTTCTCGAGGTTCGATTAACGCCACTCAAACAGCTATCACAATGCCTACCATTGATAAATTAATTCTTTGGGGCGGAGTTTCTGACTTAACTCAAACCTATGAAGAACGAGTTGATTTACGCCGAATGCTAAAGCGAGTCATCGGTGGTACACCTAGAAAATTTCCTGACGCTTATGAGGCAAGATCACCCATTCAGCTCGCGAGCAAGATTTCATGCCCAGTTCTGATTATCCATGGTACAAAAGATGCGCAAGTAGACATTAGTCATGGAATAAATATGTACTCTGAACTAAAACATTTACAAAAAGAGGTAACACTCCACTCTTATAATGGTTATGGTCACCACCTTCCACTCCCTGTTCGCTTGTTAGCTATTAAGAGAATGTTTGACTGGATTACAAGAAAAGCGTAAGCGACCAACTTGCTGGTTAAAGTTAAAACATTCTTACGACTGGAATATTAAAAAAAAAATCATAAATTCTTCAATCCAAACTCATACTATTACTACTAAAAAAATACTGCCACGGAATGGATTGTAGTAAATGAAAAAAAAGAACCGAATCCCATTTATTATTTTAATAATTATTCATACAACTTTACTTACCTATACGTTTTATAAAATTAAAGATCGTAAAAGGTTGTTTGTGCTTCTAATGTCAAATATCGGCTTCGCTTATCTTTTTGAATATATTGTTCTTAATATTTTTCAAGCATATCGCTACAAGCCTAGCATCTTTAAAAATAAACATTTGGACAATACATTAGGGGCAATTTTCTCGCAAGCCATTTACATTCCTTTTACTGGTGTCTTTATCTCTGCCTTTCAATTGGGTTGGAAGGTAAAGCTTTTCTTTGTAGCCTATTTCTTTGCTATTGAAAATCTGTTTATTAAAATAGGTGTTTTCAAAACGAACTGGTGGAAAACGGTGTATACAGCTCCGCTACTCCCCATTTTTTTTATGATTAGTAATTTTTGGTACAAGCACCTGAAACGAGGGACGCCTATTATTTTACATATGTCACTGTTTCATATATTAATCGTCATTAATGCTAATGTCCTCTACCTATTAGCCGCATTTAGGAAGTTACGTTTCGGTCGAGGATCGATTCACTCTTGGCGAGAGCATTTTGCCCTTGCACCTTTGTATGCAATTAGTTCATCAATTATCACAACATGGTCCCTGAGAAAAGGAAATTGGTTCACTACCGTGAAGGTATTTATTTTTTTCCTAGTAAAAGATTGGATTCTAAAAAAGAGTCGCCTTTTAAAATTAAACTTTTCACTCGGTTACTTTAATATGCTCTATCATTTATTTATGCTTATCATAGCGCTATACTTTAAAAAATTACTGTCTACAATGCAAAAAAAGTCGTAAGTATAAGGGTTATTCTTACGAGCTGGTTTTTTAATCTAAACTATTAACTTAAACTTAACCCATAATAGGTCGAGATATTATATAATCGGTGTAAGTTAATATGCTTAGGAGGTTTTTTCTTGGAAAAATTAATGTTTATTCAAACGGGAATGGGGGCCGACCTTCATGGTCAAGACGTTACAAAAGCATCCATTCGTGCGGTTCAAAATGCGATTCATACGAATTCAATGCCTGGACTAAGATCGGTATTACCAGAGAACAGCTTAAAAAACATGAAAGTGCACGTAAAGCTGGCGATTCCATGCGAAAAGGAGACACTTAACGTCGAAGCAGTTAAACAAGTTCTCCCCTTCGGACAAGTATCAATTGAAGTCATGGACGGTGGTATGGCAACAACAAGTGGGGTTGTTTTGGAAGAAAAAGGTGATAAAAACGATCTTATGTATATTGTTATCGCTTCTATTGAAGTTGGCTATTAAAAATTATTTTGTTGAAAGAGCCTGGAATACCAAGCTCTTTTTTCGTTAAAAATGGCAACTCCCTTTTGTAGAACGGTGCTTTTCTACATTGATATTGCTATTTTAAAAACATCTTGATTTTTTTTAATCCACCTTTGACATTAGGATAGCGAAATGGAATATCAAATTTTGTCGTTTGCTTCAAGATGCTTTTTTGATGAGAAAAAGTATCAAAGCTACCTTTGCCATGATAGGCACCGACTCCACTTGAGCCTACACCACCAAAAGGTAAATAAGGTGAGGTAATATGATAAATCGTATCGTTGATACAGCCACCACCAAATGAAAGATTATCGATAATCTTTTTTTGCACTTTTTCATTATCTGAAAATATATATAGAGCTAATGGATTTGGCGTGTCTTGAATTTTATTAATGACTTCGCTTAAATTTCCAAATTCTAGGACTGGTAAAATTGGTCCGAAAATTTCGTCTTCCATTACTTTATCATCCCACGTTACATCTGTAAGTACGGTCGGTTCGATAAACAGCTTCTCCTGATCAATTTCCCCGCCAAAAAAAATTGTCCCTGAATGTAAAAAATTACTTAGACGTTGGAAGTGTCTTTCACTGACAATTCGCGTGAAATTTTCACGTTCACTAAACATTTCAGCAATAGCTGCAGTTAATAACTTTAAAAACGGCTCTTTAATCTTTTTATGGACATACAAATAATCTGGAGCTACACATGTTTGTCCAGCATTAATAAACTTCCCCCAGGCAATTCGTTTTGCGGCTAGTGCTAAGTTTGCTTGTTCATCGACAATACATGGACTCTTCCCACCAAGTTCTAACGTAACTGGCGTTAAATTTTTTGCCGCCGCTTCCATAATCACTTTTCCTACGGGTACGCTTCCTGTAAAAAATATGTAATCGAGTGGCTCACGAAGTAATGCTTGACTTGTTTCAACAGCTCCTTCTTCAACAGTAATAAATTCCTCTGGAAAGGTGGCTTTAATTAACTTGGCTAGAACCGCTGAAGCATTTGGTGTTAGTTCTGATGGTTTCAAGATTGCACAGTTCCCTGCTGCAATCGCGCCGATTAAAGGAGCAACAGCAAGTTGAAATGGATAATTCCAAGGAGCAATAATTAACGTCACACCGTACGGCTCTGAATAAATCATGCTTGTCGAGCCTAGATGAGTCATTGGTGTTTTTACTTTTTGCGGCTTCACCCACTCTTTTAAATTTTTTAATACGAAGCGGATTTCATGAAGAACAAAGCCAATTTCTGTTGCATACGCATCAAACTCTGTTTTATTAAGATCTTGATGCAGTGCTTTTACCAACTCCACTTCATGATCTCTCACAGCTTTTCGAAGCGCTTCTAATGCCTTAATTCGATACACTATTTCCTTTGTCTTTCCTGTTCGAAAAAACATACGCTGTTTTTCAATTAACTCTTTATAATTTTGCATCGAATATACGCCCTCCTAATGAAAATCTATTGTTTGTTTCATCATAGCTAAATATATGATAAAATCCAACCTATGTATTATAATTTAGTAGTATCTATTCAAAACCACTATGATACTAAGAAACTTTTCTACATCAATTCTCTTTAATTTTTCATCAACTTTGTTTAAGGAGATGATCATTTGATTGCGATCGTAACCGTATTAATTATTTTTGCTGCGCTTGTAATTTTTATTCAAGCCCAGCGCTTACATAAATTAAGTAAAAAGTACAACTTATTAGAAAAAGCCGTTAACAGAGCGGGGGCTGGCATTACAATTAGTGACCCTAATCAAGCAGATAATCCGTTAATTTATGTGAGCGATGGTTTTTATCATATGACGGGCTATCAAACTAGCGAAGTACTGGCTAGAAACTGCCGCTTTCTACAAGGCACAGAAACAGATCAAGAAACAGTAACTAAAATAAGGCAGGCCATTAGTTCTGGACAATCCGTACAAGTTGAACTATTGAATTATCGAAAAGATGGAACACCTTTTTGGAATGAGTTATCGATCAATCCAATTTATGAACACAATAGATTACGTTATTTTGTTGGTATCCAAAAAGATGTAACGATCCGAAGAAAACTTCAGCTAGAGTTAGAAAAGGACCTGCTAATCGCCAAAAACATACAAAAAAGTTTATTAAGTGCCACTATTGATAATGAAACAGTAAGGATAGAAGGCTATTTACAACCTAGCAGCCAACTTGCTGGAGACATGTACATGTGGTATCAACTTGATCATAACCGTTATGCATTATTACTCATCGATGTCATGGGACATGGAGTCGCATCTGCTATGATTGCAAATTCAATTCATATTCTTGCTAGACGGTATATGTTAAAGGATACACCACCCGCTAAAATAATTCAGCTACTTAATGAATTTATGTTTACCCTCTTTAATAACCAAAGTGATCAATTATACTTTTTTACTGCCATTTACCTAGTTATCGATACGGAAAACAATCTTATTGATTATGTAAATGCTGGTCACCTGCCCATTCTTCATCAAACAGCGACTGGGCAAATCTTACATCTCGACTCTAATTCAACTCCTGTCGGTATCTTGCCTAATGGTACGTTCTCAGCTGGCAAAATCGATTTTAACAAAGGCGATCGGCTTTTATTATTCACAGATGGCTTTATTGAAGAAAGTAAACAAGAGTATCAAGACATCCTCAAATCAGTTAAAACTAGTTTAAGCGAATATTCAGGTTCCCCCCCTATTTTTAATTATCTATTAAATAAACATGCCGATATTCTAAATCATGATGATGATATTACACTTGTAAATATTGAACGAAAATAATTGTCCCGATATTAAGAAAGCACAAGGCGCCCGCCTATCGGAGAAAAAAACTGGAAGGCCTGTAGTACGCAGCGGTCAGCTCTTAGACCTCAAGTACAGGACTGAGTTGTTCGAGCCGATGGCGCCTGGAGCTGAGCTAGACAATGAAAAGTGCAAGCGCCTCGGTAGCTGCATCGCAAGTTGAGACATTCGAGAAGCTAGGCAGATTTCTAAGTTAAAATGTATATCCTTTTTTACCTTTTAAATAAAACTAGGTCATGAAAGTATGATCTAGTTTTTTATCCATTTCTATTTATAGCCCTTTTCTCCTTACTAAAGCCATTAATCTATAACATTTTTTATTTATTTGCATACGTTAAACTGTACCGCTAATATAAGGAGGTTTTTTGAATGACTGGATATGCACCAACAGCTGGAGCTGGAGCTGCAGGCTTTGCATTAATTCTAGTATTATTTATTTTACTAGTAATTATCGGCGCTGCTTGGCTTTATTAATGTTCGAAACTAGGGTGCGTCTAAGCAGACGCACTTTTTTTACAACTTTAAAAAAAGGAACTGCCACAAGAGGACAGCTCCAAAGAGTCGACACCTATAATATATCGCTTACCAGAAAAATGCGGCGCCTAAAGCTAAGCCACCAACCGCCGCTAAGGCAACTGGTACAAAATAAGGGTTCCTACCACCGCCGTGGCCGTGGCCGTAACCTCCATAGTTATACCCAGGATATCCGCCCCCGTAAGCATTATATCCTTGCGTTTGATAGCCTCCATATGCTTGCCCATAACTGTAGCCGTATCCAAAACCGCGTGGACCGGTTACTACAGGATCAATCCATACATACTCTTGATCAACTTTTACAATCCTGCCGTGATGAATCTTACCGTTTTTTTCAAAAATATGAACAACTTTACCTTGGTGCTGACAGCAAAGATGGTAATTACTCATGCTATTTTCAACCTCCTTTTCCCGAGCTCTTACTATTATATTTAGGGCATTTTAACTTGATTGGACAATAACTCAAAAAGGGCGAAAAAAACAATATTGTTGGATGCTGCGGTGTAAGATAGAACCACTCTTACACTCGGTCTAAGATAGAACCACTCTTACACTAGGTATCTGACACCATGTGAATGTTTGGCGGTATCTAACAAACATTACGAAATAGTTTTTTCCTGGGGATTTACCGTTCCATTTTATTTAACTATTCATAGACTAGATTATAGGTAATGAAAATTCGTTGAAGAGAGGGGGGATCGCCGTGTTTCCACAAAGAAACCGAGGTTTTCAACAACCTATACCATATTCACACAATTACAACCAAATGTATCATCCACATATGATGGGTTATCCGCAACCACAACCTCCACAAGGTGGTGGACTTTTTGGTAGACCTAGACACGGAAGATATCCTGGACACCCAAGTCAGCTATCCAATCAATATTATCATCCACAACAAATGCCGCTGCATCAACAATATCAACAGCAACCACCATATCCACAATACCAGCAATATCAACAGCAACAGCAACCACCACCTCAAACAAGCCAGTCAATTTTTCATGACCAGAATGGTAACATAGACTTCAAAAAAATTGGTGGTGGGGTTCAAAGCGCTATCGGACTGGTTAATCAAGTGAGTCCAATGATGAAAATGCTAGGCGGATTCTTTATAAAATAGTAGCTAAATGGGAGAGTAATTTTTTTTGTGTTTTAAAGTAAAAATGACGGTCAACCCATTTCAAGCAGGTGACTGTCATTTTTTCGTGTCTAAATTTATATTGTAAAAACTTCACATGGCGCTGACACCATGTGAAGTTTTCACAATCATTAAGTTAGATACTGTAATTTGCTTCTAAGAATTTAATAACTTTCATGACACTTGCTTCAATAGACAGTTGATCGGATTTGACAATTAATTCGGGATTTATCGGTGCTTCGTATGGTGAGCTGATCCCTGTAAAGTTTGGAATAATACCTGCCCGTGCTTTTTCGTAGAGTCCCTTTGGGTCACGACTTTCACATGTCTCTAATGATGCATCAACATAAATTTCAATAAATTCATCGGCATCAACCAATGAACGAACTAGTTCGCGGTCTTCACGAAACGGTGAAATGAATGCGGTTAATGTGATTACCCCTGCATCAATAAATAACTTTGAGACTTCACCAATGCGACGAATATTTTCCTTTCGATCTGTATCTGAAAATCCAAGCCCTTTATTCAAGCCCAGACGAACATTATCCCCATCTAAAACATACGTATGAACTTTTCGTTTAAATAACTCTTTTTCAACTGCATTCGCTAGTGTAGACTTACCAGAACCTGACAATCCTGTGAACCAGAGAACACAGCTTTTATGACGATTATTTTGCTGTCGCTCTTTTTTGGTAACTGTCGTCTCATGCCAAACAATATTTTCAGACATATTATCCCTCATCTCTATGATTTTTTTTATATTCCGCTACCTTGATCTTGAATCGCTCTTTTTTCTCTTCTCTCTGCTTGCACCAATTTAATTGAGCCTCCAGTAGCAATAAAAACACTAACAATCACAAAACTCGTATAAAAATCAGCTTTTAAAAACAGCATAATTAATCCGTAACAAATCACAAGTGAAAATACTGGCGATACAACCCAAACCATCACAATTTTTTTAATGATATCTTTTTGCAGGACTTTAAAACCGTTATTGACCGTACCGATTCCCACAATTGCTGACGTTGTTACTTGTGTTAACGGAACTGGTAAACCAAAAATCGAAGCGACGATTACCAACGCCCCCCCAGTAATTGAGACAGCACTTCCTTGTAACAATGAAAGTCTAGTAATCTTTTTTCCGTTTGTTTCAAGGACTTTTCCACCTAACACAACAGCACCTAACGATACAAACAAACCACCAAAAATAACCGCTTTATTAATTTCAATTAAACCTGCACCGACAAGCGGTCCAACCGCATTTGCGACATTATTCATCCCAGCTGCAAATGCTTCAAGGCCACCTGAAATGACTAATAACAAGACAAGCCACTTATACCATTTCCCTTTTCCTTTTAAAGATGGAAACCTTTTTTCTAAAAAAACAATCAGCTTTCCTGCCAAAATTGCTAATAAAAATGCGATAATCGGAACGATCACCCAAAAAGAAATGATCACGAAAAGACGATCCAAATAAATAGCTTGAAAGGCAATCCCTGCTCCGACAAGTGATCCTACCAAAACTTCACTAGTTGATAACGGAATTCCTAGCAAATTTGCAATAAACAATGTTAAACATGCTGCAGTTAAAATAATGACTGTCACTTCGACATTAATAATCTCGGAGGGAATAATTCCCCCACCAATCGTCCGGACAACTTCACCACCTGCAAGCGCACCTAGAAAAGCACAAACCGCAACGATCAACATTGCCTTTCGTTTCGTTTTAATCGCACCGCTTCCGTAAGCGGGTCCCATTGCAGCCGCTGTTCCACTAGCTCCAATATTCATTGCAAAAAAACCAGCAATCACAAACGCAATAACGGTTAATACCATCGGCCTCTTCCTTTCTCCTTTACGTTAAATTCTAAAAATAAGATGTTCGAGGCGCGATAGCTTTAAGAGGTTATCCTGAAAATGTAGGTTCCTTCTCCTGCATACCTTTAATCAACACTTCAACAACTTCCTTGCGACTAAACTCAGGCGGTGGCACTTCTCCATTTTTTAACATCTCTCGAACTTTTGTCCCCGAAAGAATAATCCGATCTTCTTTACCGTGTGGGCATGTTTTTGTGCTCGCCATACTGCCACATTTTTGGCAATAAAAGCTGTGTTCAAAGAAAAGTAGAGTAATCCCTAACTCTTTTTCCGAAAAATTCCTAAAAATCAATTGTGCATCGTACGTTCCGTAATAATCACCGACACCAGCATGGTCACGACCGACAATAAAATGAGTACAGCCATAATTTTTTCGGACCATTGCATGAAAAATTGCTTCTCTTGGCCCTGCATAGCGCATCGCTGCTGGAAATACCGCTAAGAATACTCGGTTTTTCGGGTAATACTTTTCCAACAAAACTTGATAACTTTCCATACGAACATCCGCCGGGATATCATCACTCTTCGTCTCACCAACTAATGGGTTTAAAAATAATCCATCAACAATTTCTAAGGCTGACTTTTGAATATACTCATGGGCACGGTGAACAGGATTACGAGTTTGAAAGCCTACAACCGTTTTCCAACCCAAACTAGTAAACTGTTCTCTTGTTTCTTCTGGATCAAGGTGAAATTCTTGGAAATGGTCAGCTTTAATTTTTTTCACTAACATAATTGGTCCTGCAAGATATACATTTGGACGATCAAATAATTTTTTTACACCTGGATGGGCTAGATCTACTGTTTGATAGACATTTTTAGCCTCAAGATTTTTATCAGGTACGAAAATTTCCTCAAGCTTTAAAATACCGTATACAGTTCCATTAAACTGCAACTTCACCTCATTACCAATTACTAACTGTTCAGCTTTTTCTTCAGTTACTGGTAAAGTAATTGGAATGCTCCAAACAGACCCATCAGCCAAGCGCATCTCTTCAACAACCCGCTCATAATCTAGCAATCCTAAAAACCCAGTTAAAGGACTGAACGCACCATTAGCGATCAATTTTAGATCAGATAGCGCAAAATCATCCAATTCTACCTCTTCCTTTACGTGGGAAAAATCATATTTTTCCTCAAACCGATTAATTAACGAACCACCATGTGGTTTACTTAAACTCATTACTAACTCCTCCTCATTAATTATCACAAGAAAAGCGCAAGGCGCCTCGAACTAGACAGACAACAAAACTTTCTTCTCTTTCTTCTCTATTAAACTAACATTCACGCACTATTTTATTGATGAAGGCCACATTCTGTCTTTCCTGAATTAGCCCACCGACCTTGACGAGAATCTTCTCCACCAAATACTGGCTTAGTACAATTTTCGCAACCAATACTAGGGTAATTTTGATCATGAAGATCATTGTAGTCCAACTTATGCAGCTTGATATACATCCAAATTTCATCCCACGACCAATGAATCAATGGGCAGATTTTGATTGAATGAAAACGATTATCACGATTTACAAACTCAACATTTGCTCTCGTTGGCGATTGCTCTCGTCTTAATCCCGATATCCACGCTTGGTAAAGACTTAGTTCCGCTTCTAGTGGCTGCAACTTTCGAATTTCGCAACACTTGTCTGGTGCGGTTTTCCAAAGTTGATCGCCATGGACCTTATTTTGCTCTTCGACAGTTAACGGCGGCTTAATCAGCTTAATTTTCATAGTTGGATATTTCAGTTTTACTTTTTCAATTAATTGATATGTTTCTTTAAAATGAAGTCCTGTATCTAAAAAAGCAATTGTCGCATCCTGTTTAACTTTGCTAATTAGATCGATAAGAACCATGCCCTCAGCTCCAAAACTACATGCATAGACGAGGTCTTCACGATATTTATGATAAGCCCATTTCAAAATATCAATGGCATCCTTTTTTGCTAATTGTTTATTTTGTTTCTCCAACTCAGCTTCGGTCAAAGTATGATAAGTTAGTTCCCCCATTAAATTTCCTCCCTTTTAAATAAGAAAAGTGCAAGCGCCTTGGTAGCTGCGAGTATGTTGGAGACTTGACATAAAGAGGTGCTTTTTACCTCTGCATGGCAAGTTGAAACATTCGAGAAGCTAGGCGCTGGAGCTAGACACAGAAAAGTGCAAGCGCCTTGGTAGCTGCGAGTATGTTGGAGACTTGACATAAAGAGGTGCTTTTTGCCTCTGCATGGCAAGTTGAAACATTCAAGAAGCTAGGCGCCGGAACTAGACAGACGCGAAAACTTTATACTTTTCTATAAATGGAAAAAACGACACAAAGCTCCTTTAAGAACTTTATGTCGCCTCTAGTTTTCTAGTCAGCCACGAGTTAAACATTAATTTTTATTATATCCGAGTATTTACATATGTTTTATTTGATTTAATAATATAATAATTAAAAATTGTAGTTTTGTCAAGAAGTATATAGAGAGCAAAGGTCGCGATTAGTCCTCTATTGTTACCTTGGATAATGTGGAAAAGGAAAAAAGGTAACGATTAGCCCTCTATCGTTACCTTCGTTATTTCACTTCTGAGCAAGTTCCGTTAATTTTGCTTCCATATTTGCTATTACTGTTTCAATAACATTTACTCTTGCTGTCCATTTATCATCCCCATGAATGAGATGCCATACTGAGCAATCGGTATTCGTTTTATCAACCATTTCCTCAACGGCTAATTCATACTGATCCCACTTTTCACGATTACGCCAATCTTCATCAGTTAATTTCCAATGTTTAAATGGATCCTCCTGCCTTTCTTCAAAACGGCGGAGCTGCTCGTCCTTACTTATATGGAGCCAGAATTTCATTAAAAGATGACCGTCATCTACAAGTATTTTCTCGATCGTATTTATTTCTTCGTATGCTCGTTTCCATTCTTCTTGCTTTGCAAAACCTTCGACACGCTCCACTAACACCCGTCCATACCAGGAACGATCAAAAATACTCATTTGTCCTCTTTTAGGAAATGACTTCCAAAATCTTCGCAAATAATGATATTGTTTTTCATGAATGTCAGGTGCTGCAATTGATTGGACTAAATAACCACGCGGATCAAGTGTTTCTGTTAACCTGCGAATCACCCCGCCCTTTCCAGCAGCATCCCAGCCCTCGAAGACAATGATCGTTGGTACCCCTTTTTTATGTAGCTTACGCTGCAACTCTAAGAGCTTTAACTGGTTTTTCTTCAATACTTTTTTGTACTGTTTTTTACTTTCAAACCTCAGCTTTAAATTTTCAGATCCAAACACAGTAGCCCTCCTTAATATAGCTTTTTAATTCATTAACTTCATTGCTGTTAGCGTTCCTTACCTACTAATTATTAGTCTTTATCTGTTATTATTCCGTATTTGAGAGCATATCTAACGATGTTCGATTTTCTCTTTGCACCGATTTTCTCCATAATTCTTGTTTTATACGTATCGACTGTTTTGATACTAATAAATAATTCAGCAGAAATTTCTTTTTGGGTATAGCCAAGCGCAATAAACTTTAAGACTTCTTTTTCCCTTGGACTAAGTAATTCTTCGGCATGTACCTGGTCAATTTCAGTTTCGGAAAGTATTGTTTTACCGTAAAGACTTGGAATTAATGTTGGATAGATATAATGTTCTCCATTTAAGACGGTTTGAATGGCGGAGACTAGTTCTGTATCTACGGCTCTTTTTAAAACATAACCTGAAGCACCTGCCTTTAAGCCGGCCTTTAAGTACGCTTCATCCGTATACATTGTTAAAATTAATACTTTTATATCTGGTAACTTTTCTTTAATTATCTTTGTTGCTTCGATACCATCTTTTTCTGGCATATTAATATCCATAATGATAATGTCTGGTTCCATTTCCAAAGCTAGATCAACTGCTTCTTGGCCATTTTCAGCTTCACAAACAATATCAAAGCGTAGTTTTTCACTCGCTAAAAGAATACTTTTTAAACCTGACCGAAAAACTGGATGATCATCCGCTAGCATTATTCTCACTATCAAGCAGTTCTCCCCCTTCGTTTTTAAATGGAATTTTCACCATAACAGCTGTTCCTTCATCGATTTCAGACTCGATTTCTAACGTGCCACCTAATAAAGATACCCGCTCCTGCATCCCTCTAATACCTAAGTTATATTTAGATAGATCTTTATTTAGAACTTCTTCGATCTGAAAACCAACACCATCATCCTCAATAATCACTGAAATCATTTGACTATTTTTAATAATAATCACACTTACTGACTTCGCCTTAGCATATTTCAAGATATTCGTTAGCGACTCTTGGACAATTCTGAAAATAGCGGTTTCTACTTCTGGTCTTATCCTTTCTTTATCGATTCCTTCTAAAATCAAATCAAATTCAACAGGATATTTTTTTTTAAATTCATCAGTGTATCGTTCAATCGCTTCTTTCAAGCCGAATTTATCTAATATACTTGGCCGTAACTGCCATGCCAACTCATGAACCTCTTCTAATGTATGATGAGCCAAATCTCTTAAGTAAGAAATTTGCTTTTGTCTCTGCCCTGGATCCGTTACATCTTCCAAAACCTTTAAGCCTAATAATATAGATGATACAGAGTGACTAGTTTCGTCATGTAGTTCACGGGCGATTCTTTTTCTTTCTTCTTCTTGAACTGTGATTAATTTACCAAGCAGCATTTGACGAACTTTTTCTTTCTTTTTTATTTCTTGCCATAATTGAATGTTTTCAATTGTGACAGAGAGCTGATTCCCGATCGACATTAATATTTTCACTGAATAATCATCAAGTTCATTAGCACTACATATCTGGATTTTGCCGATATCCTTACCTTTGACTAAAAGTTGAATGGAATTATTTACATTTATTTTGTTATTAGGGCATTGACAATAATCATCTTGCTTATATTTTTTTTCGAAATTTACTAAACAATTTTCTTTGGAATGATAAAAGGATTCATAATCATTATCTATCTTTATTTCAATGTGAGCACTATTTAACGAAAGTTCACTAACCAGATTGCCAATAAATTTTTCTAGTACGGCCCTTAACTCAGCAACCGTTGTAATGTTTGCTGAGATACTATTTAACAAGGTTAGCTCTCTATTTCTCGTTAAAATTTCTTTATAATATTTTTCTTTTTCATTTCTTGCCTTCTCTAAATTCCCTAACATCGAATTAAATGAATGAGTGAGCTTACCAATTTCATCATTAGGAAAATTTTCGATCCTTGGTGTGAAATCTCCTTTTGCTACCTTTCTTGTTAAATCTACTAGCTGTGTAATCGGAAGAATGATTGCCCGTGTTAAAGCTAATACAATTAGGATCGAAAGCATGAGGACAATAAGCATCGTTACAAACATTTGCTTCGTTACATTTTGAAGTGCGTCGTCTAATGAGTCACTACGAAGGCCTACCCTAGCAGTACCACCAAATCCCTTAACGATAGGAACCGCTACATCACGAATAACCCCTTTATCAGTTTCGAACTTCACCAAACTATTAAGATCATCTTTATCCACATTGTTTGCATGTAATAATTCTGTACTTAAATTATTTTTTTCATATGAATGAACAATCGTTCTCCCTTGTTCATTCATTATAAAGACGTACTCAACATCTCGATTATTATTGATCGTATCGTTAACTAGCTTTTGCAGAGCATAAATATTATTTGTGAGCATTAAGTCACTGCTCTTCGAAGCGACATCACTCGCGATCGACTTTATCCTTTCGTCCAACTGTTGCGATAACGTTTCTGTAATTGATATTCTTACACCAAATAAACTAATAATTGTTACTAAAAAAATAACAGCAAAAACCATACCATAAATTTTCAAATGAATAGGATAACTTGTAAGAACCCTTGTAAACTGCTTAATCCATTTCATTAATCGTCACCCATTAATTTCAATGCATCTCTGATCGGCTCGTAATTATCACGATTAATAGGAATATACTTTTCAATCATCAATTCTTCTAAAATGTTTCTTCCGCGTTGGTTATCATTAAGTGTTAAAATCAATTTCTCTATTTTTCTTTTAAGTTCCGGATCAGTTTTACTAGAAACGACTATTGGTGGAGCTCCTGCCCATGGTCCTATTTCAACGATTTGAATTTGCATTGCATCCTCATTTTCTAAATCTAAAAGCATATCGAACAAAATACTATCTACTGCGGCCGCGTCAACAGCACCCCTGGCTACTGCACTAATAGAATAATCATGACTATACGTATAAAACGTTTCTTCAAAAAACTGCTTTGCTGTATATCCCTTGTCATTTAGCATAGCCAAAGCCGCTAAGCGTCCTGTGTAAGAATATGGATCTGCAAAAGCAAAGCGCTTTCCTTTTAAATCATCCAATGATTCTAAACCACTATTTTTATGGGTAATAATATAAGATCTATAAACATCCTTTCCATCGATTACTGTCGTCGCCACATCTTCCATATACCCTTCATTAGTACCGATAACGTAAGAAAGTGAACAAATAAATGCTAAATCAACCTCACCATTCTTTAGAAGTTCATTTACTTCTTTATATGTTTGTTTTTGAATAATTGTAATCGGACGATCTAAATGATCTTCTAAATATTTAACTAATAAATTATATTTATATCGTGTTTCTTCAGGCGACACTACAGATGAAAAAGCGACTTTAATAGCATCATTTGATTCTTCGAATACGATAACATCATTCTTTAGATCAGAAGATGTAAGAGGAATGTATACCAATTCTTCTGCTTGATTACATGCAGTAAAAATTAATGATAAAAATATAATAATCCATATTCGTTTGATAGTAATCACCCCTGATTGTTAAGGATCTATTTCAAAAAAAGATTAGCTATCACTAATTATACAACTATTAGCCCTTTAAGAATATTACTTTCTTAAAATTGTCAATGAATGTACAATTAACCACATTTAATGTGAAGAGTCAGAAAAATTAGCACTAAAATCAACAATAAAAAAGTTGCCGATCTGGTGATCGACAACTTTTTTGTATATGATATAGGTTTTAAATCATCCTGCTTTAGCTTGCTTCACCCGTACGCTTGAGTCATGATGTCCATGAGCGTCTAGAGAAAATTTCTTCACTCCAAACGCATAAATCAAGATTGTAGCTGCAATTGCACCGATAAATATTGACCATTCTGTAAAAGTAGAAGAGTATGATGCTACTTCACCAAACGGTTGAACAAGTTGCCCACCAATGATCGTAATATATTTATCAACAAACATACCCACTAATACTAAAGCTGCTGCTAGAACTAACTTTCCAGGAGTTTTCTTGCCCATTAGCAATAAAATCGGTAAAACTAATCCTAACACAATGACTACACCCCAGAATGCGGTTGAATAGCTTCCATTAAAAATCATATTGAAGTTTTCTGAGCTAATATAGAACATTGTAATTAAACGCCATGCATGGAAGCCTAATGCTACAGCAAGTAAGAGCGCCATCGCTTTACCTAGGTAACTTAATGCCTCTTGAAGTTTCGTATTCATTTGTTCACTTGAAAGTTTATACGTGATAATTGTGAAAATCAATAATGTTGCTATACCAGTTATTAACGCTGATAGAACGAAAAATATTGAAGTTGAGCTACCAAACCATAATGGCCGTTGAATAACAACTGCAAAGATACCACCAAGAACACTCGTTGCTGCAACCGCTCCAGCTAAAGTTACATATGAAGTCATCTTCACCATTTTTTCGTTTCCTGTTTGTACTGAGAAAAACTCAAACAGTAATACTACTACGTAAATGGCATATGTTGCACCCATCCACCACATTGGTGCTTGTAAGTTAGCTGAAGTGATAAAATAATATGCGCGATCTAGTCTTCCTAAGTCCATTGAAAGGACCACTAAAGCTGGAATTACTGTCGCAATTGCTAAATATAAAGACCTTTTACTAATGACTTCAAACTTCTCGAAACCTAACGCATGACCAAAAGTTGACACTAGACACATCCCACTTGCCGCTAGTGCTAAAAAAACGTAAGCCACGATTAATAGGTTCCATGGCACTTGGTCCGTTGATCCAAACACGATTTGACCCTGAACTAATGTGTTTCCCATACTGAAAATCCCAATAGCAAGAACAATGACTGCGAGGATTACGATCGGCAACCCTTTTGCCTGTGATTTGGCTGTCATAGTTAGTTCCCTCCTTTTAATTTAATTGGAATAGTTTCCAATTAATTTGATTAATTCGATTAATTAGATTATCAATTTTTTAGAAGAATATTTTTCCGTGCTTGTTTTACTTGGCATTCTTCACAAAAATTTAGCGTTTCAAGTTTTTTTTCTTCACAACTAGGACACTTCGTTAATTTTTGTTCTTGAAGAATTATTGTCGTTTGGATTTCCTCAAAATGAATTGGTTGTTTTTTTATTTCTAAGCACGCATGTTCACAGATATCACAATCGATGCAATGCTGCGGATAAAACGTTAAAGCTTTTGCTGCTTCTGTTTCACTTAGTTTTAGAGCACCAGTTGGGCACATTGCTGAACATTTCTGACATAACAAACAGTTATCTGTAGCTGTTATCATGACAGTACCAAGTTTTTTTGCGATTCCCCCTGGCACTTTACCAGAAATTGATTTTTTCTTTAAAAAGGCTAATAAATACTTTCTTCTCTCCGTAAGTGAAAGTTTATTTTTACTATCAGAAGAACTATCGAAAGAGTCGAACATAAGCGTTGATACTTGCTCTTTTGTCTTAATTTTCGTTAAGGAAAACAGTTCTCTTCTTGACACTTTTCGTTTAGCGGCTACTTTCGCCTCTTTATTTGCAATGATTTCAACCTTTGTATCAGAGAGATTGCTATCATTCCACTCTTTAATCCAACTTAAATCTTGAACATCGGTCCAGATCGACTTACAAGAGGAACAATACTTTTCATCCACTAAGATTTGTATTTTTTTGTCATAAATAGTCGTAATCATTAACATCTCAGGTGTCAGTGATGACACACATGGTAAAATCACGTCTGTGCTAGGATCGCCTTGCTCTTCACAAGCAAAACAAACACTCTGACAACTTTGGATCTTTTGTTCGTATTTATGAAGCTGTTCAAATTCATAATTTAAAGCTTCAGTTGGACAGACGTGAATACATATACGGCAGTTACTACACTTTGAACTATCGAAGTTTAGCTTACCGTCTATAATACTAAGAGCTGGTTGGGGGCAGACTTTCTCACATAAAGAACAATTTGAAAGTTTATTACGATTTCGTAAACATCGATTTTCACTCAAACGCACAAAGCTTTTATCAATCATCCGCTTCATTAGAAACTTTTGCCACATGCTTAGTCGCCCCCTTCCCTATAAACTGCTTCCTAGTTGGATAGTTTGTTAGTAGTTAAAGTTGGTCGTGGAGCTGGCACTTCACGTTCACTCATCACAACTCTAGCTGTTAAGTCCACCAATTTTTTGTAGAAAGATAAGTTTGCTCTTTTAAACACTTGCTCTTTAAAAGGTAAGATCCATTTACTTAAGTGAGTGTCGATAAATTTCGTTAGTGCTGTAAGATACGTCAATTCATTAGTTTCGGCATATTGAAAGTAGAGATAGTACACAAACTCAAGCTCGACTTTAATATGATCAGGAATATCTTTAAAATCTTTTGACATTGAGATACCAGCCTCTTGATACATTTGCTGGACATATCGAGTTGACTCACCTTGAAGTTGACGACCACTTTCTAGATAAATAGAGCTGTACGGTAGCGCGAGTACATCGAAAGGTCCAATAAATAATTTTGCATGCTCAACAGCTAATGCTATTAATTCTTCATCCTGATTATGAAAGTTACTGAACTCTTCCTCTAACTCTACGCCATAGGTGACAAGGTCAGGATAAAGAGCTTCTAGACTATTTTTTAATGGTTCAAACAACTCCAGCAAACTATGATTTGGTTTGTTATATAATTCAGACAACACCTTATATAGATTTGCCTTTTGTT
This sequence comes from Bacillaceae bacterium IKA-2, assembly GCA_031761875.1. Taxonomy (GTDB): domain Bacteria; phylum Bacillota; class Bacilli; order Bacillales; family Anaerobacillaceae; genus Anaerobacillus. Next base: position 3,603,234 of record CP134492.1, read on the forward strand.
GAAAAACTCCTAGTTTATCTCCCATACCTTAGTCACTTCCTCTATGTTCTAGTTTTTATTTTGATTTTTGAGCAACCACTAATTGATTGCCCTCACGTTTCGACTGACTCATTTAATAACTTCTTAAATAAAATACTTTTGGCTTTGTGCCGAGATCACTTCGTAGGGTTTTAGTCTCCCATTTCAATAATTCATGGATTTTATCGTTAGGATCATTTAAATCTCCAACATGTCTTGCCTCTGCTGGGCAACTAGTTACGCAGTGTGGCTGTTGATCCCGAGCTAAAAGATGATCACACATTGTACATTTCTCAACAATTCCACGATAGCGAATCGCTTCGTAATTAAAGGCGCGCTCAGGATTATAATAAGGAACTGTAGTACCGATTTTTTCTTTAATTTCAGCTGGTGTAGCAGATAATTCACTCCACGCTTCTTGGTCGTCCCAATATTGATGTGGGTCTTTCTTATTGTAAGAAATAACTCCATAAGGACAAGAAGCCATACAGCTCTTACATCCAATACATTTATCAGCATTGTGTAAGGTTAAGCCATTTTCGTCTTTGTACATAGCCGTAACTGGACAGGCCTTCACACAAGGAGCATTGTCACAATGGTTACATAAGGTTGGTAAATACTCGTAACTCAAATGCGGGAATTTTCCTGTTTGAGTAGTTAAATGGTGAGACCAGTTTATTCCGGTATCTGTATTATTTTCACTTTTACAAGCTATTGAACATGCTGCACATCCGATACATGCATGCAGGTCAATTGTCATTGCATAATTTTTAGCCACAACCGTCACCTCCGTACGTTTTTATTGTTCGATTAAACTTTTTCTATTTTAACTCGTGATTGACCACCGTGTCTTGCTCCACTTCCGCTCATTGCTTCATGTACTGGCGCTAAAATTGTATTATTATTTCCACCACGTGCGATTTGTTTTTTGCGATCTAGTGAGGCAATGTGACCGTAAGCCCAGTGACCTTGACCATAACATTTACTAACAATACCAGGACGAGTTCCTTCCCAAACCTTAGCTTTAACGGTAATTGTCCCTGTTACTGTCGTTAACTTCACCATATCACCGTTAACAACACCTAGGTTCTTCGCATCAATTGGGTTAATTTTCACGACATCATCCCAAGCTTCGTCACCTATATCGGCATCCTTAAATTCTTGGTACCAAGAACAGTTCGCTGAACGTGCTTCACGATTTAATTTCGAACGATGTTCTGTGAATATATACGGATACTCGGCTTCATCACCGACACGGTAGGCTGGTTCATAGTGAGGAACAAAAGCGAATTCACCTCGTTCTACTTGCAACGCTGCTTCCATTACTTCGTCAATCGTTGCTTCGTGTTTGTCTGCGTGACCTTGAAGCGCTGTTTTCAATGTTTCACTATAGAACTCATATTGTCCTGTCTCAGTTTTCCAGTTTCCGTCATACTTTTGGCGAAATTGATAAGGGATTGTGTTCCAAGTTCCAAGTTGCTTATATTCTTCCCAACCGTTAATTAAATCGCCTTTCTTCTCTACTGTTGGATCCCATACTGGTTGAGTGTACATTTTTACTGCGATTTCATTAAATTCAGAACCATTTTCAGGCTTCTTACCAGTTTCAGGATCAGCAAATTCATTTCTATAATAATCGATCAAGTTTGAAAAACCTTTCTTTTCTAACGCTTCAGCTAGTAGCCAAGGAATTTCTGTTTCATCAATTTTTACATCAAATGGTGATTCAATCACTTTATTTTGCAAATGAAGATGTGTGTGTAAGTTTCCGTTACTACCACGAATCGCACCTAAAGCCTCAAACATATGATGGGCACATGGTAAGACGATATCAGCAAAATGAGTTTGTTCTGCTGGATTTACGGTCAAATGAACCATAAATGGAAGCTTTGCTAACGCTTCGTCCCAACGATCCGTGCCTTGATTACTAAAATTAAAGTTTGTCCAGTAGCTGATGACTACTTTTAAGTCATACGGATCTCCACTTAAAATACCGTCCGCTAAAGTATTCGTTGGTTTAACTCCACCAGATTTACCATCTTTTAGTGCAGGCATTCCTAATTTTCTTCCACCATGATCAAGACGAGGCATGCTGATGCCTTTTTCAGCAATAGCATCAAGATATGGTGTAAAGTCTGCAAAATCATTTTTTGGCGTACTTTCACCACCAGAAATTACTCCTCCAACACCATCAGCAGATCCAACAAGACCATTTAAAGCCGCTAGGGCAAATGCTGTATAACCACCACGAACAGCCATGTTTGAACCTGGCGACATAAACGACATTGCTTTTGGTGCTGCATTACCAAACTCTCTTGCAACACGATAAATACTTTCAGCAGGAATTCCAGCTCTCTCAGCTGCCCACTCAGGTGTTTTATCTTTAAGAGCAATATTCCACCATTTTACGACGCCGTGAGTTTGAATTTCTTCAAAAGTTTCTTCATCCACAGTTTGACCTTCAACAAAACGATTTTCACCATCTGTGAAATCACCAACGAACGGCTTATACCATAATCCTTCCGTTAATAGTACGTGAGCAATTGCTACTGCTAAGGCACCATCTTCACCTGGTATTACCGGCCACCATTCATGTGATTTTGCAGCTGTTGATGAAAATCTCGGATCAACACAAACTAACTTCGCTTGATCTTTTAACTTACCGAAAATACTTGCTGTATGCGGCACTTGACGATTAGTGGAAATTGGATCTCCGCCCCATAAGATCTCATAAAATGTATTTTCATGATCGTAATCGGCATATCCCCAATGTCCTTCTGTGTAGTAGCGTCCAAATTTCTCACTTTCAGCACAAATCGATGAGTGAGAAACGTTATTCGGAGTACCGATAATTTTTGGTAAACTACCATAAAGAATATCGTTTACGGCTGTGTAACGACCACGCCATACTGAGAATTTATGTGTTTCGTTATCGTCACGAAGTTCCATTATTTTTTCAGCTATCGTATCCATTGCTTCTTCCCATGAAATTGGCACAAAACCTGGTTCTTGATCTCTACCTTTATTCGGATTTGTTCGCTTCATCGGTGTCTTGACACGATCTGGATCATACACTTGTTGCAAAGCAATATGCGATCGTACACATGCATGACCGTGGTTGGCCTTTGCATGTGGATTTCCTCTTACTTTTGTAGCACGACCGTCTATACGATAAATTTGCACTGCACACCAAGCTGTACAACCCTGACAAGTACTTGCTATCCATTCACCTTGCTCTTCGTTTTTAACAGCTGCCTCTGCAGTGTCCGAGAATGCATTTAATACTGGCTTAGTTTGACTTGCCCCTGCTACGAAAAGTCCACTAGCTGCTGACATTTTTAAAAAATTCCTTCTATTAACTTTCACAAGTTCCACCTCCATTAAGTAATTAACAAATCTGTTAATCTTTTACCTAGCTTTATATATTGATAAATTTCAATTACTTCTTTTCCGAATCATCATCATCTACCGTTAACTCTTTTGTAGATTTTTTAAATTCCTTCAGTGTGTCCCCTATTGCCCTACCCATTTCAGGTAGTTTTTTAGGTCCGAAAATTATGAGTGCAATTACTAAAATTAAAATCAAGCCTGGAATTCCGATGTTTGGTAACATGTTGTAGTCCCCCTTATTATTATTTTTCCCCCTTCGCTTACTACAACTTTAGTGTAGTAAGCTTGAAAGCCAGTTTGCGAAAAACTACACAAACTGCAAATAATCTAAAAAATTTTGGTTAATTTATGCCATTACTTATTTTCTATCTCTATCATGCCATGTTTGTGATCTTTTTCACTATCGGAAAAAATAACAGGTCTTGTAGGGAAAAAACGTAATTGTGTACAAAAAAATCCTTACAGTCTGAAAACGCTGATAACTCAACGTTTTCCTTGTAAGGATTTTCTTACGATTGCTTAGTTCACAAATAGTTCATAATTAGAAAAATCTATTACACTTAGACAGCTATTTTTTTTAGAAAAAAAGGTGATATACTAATTTTAATAATAGATTATCAGTTTTTGAGGGGAACAAACACGAAATAGAAGTTGGATTTCGATGGGATGAATATAATTTATCCCTCGTAGTCACGCGTCATTTAACATGGGAGAGTGTTTAAGGTGAGCCAAAAATTAGTGAAAGTATTTTTATTATTATCTCTTTTTCTAACATTTAGCCACGTAGTTTTGGCTGAAGAATATTCTGACAAGATGTACTATATATTGAGTGATACTTGCTCTGTATGTGCGGAGGTATCCATATACTTAGACGAACTGGAAGAAGAAGGAAACTTAACTTATGAAGTCATTCGGTTAGAAGTGCGTCGAGATCGCGAAGAAGTTATACGGGTAAAAGAAGAGTATGATGTCGACGAAATGTTAGTTCCTTTATTTATTTTTGAAGACAAACATATACTGGGATTTAACTCCATAGTAGAGCGTGAACTCACAGATCGCTTGACTTCTGGAGTGGGTAGAGTTGATGTAAAAAAGAGCGGATTTTTCGACAGAAATTTAGAAGATGCACCTTTGATTTTAGCAACAGTGCTAATCGGAACAGTTGACGGTTTTAATCCCTGCTCATTGTGGGCGTTGATGTTTTTAGTTAGTATGGTAATCAGATTTAATTCTCGAAGAAAGATGGCTATTGTTGGTGGGACTTACATTCTAACAATTGCTTTAATATACGGACTATTTATGGTAGGAACTTTTTCTATAGTCATTCTTATCATCGATTATTTTTGGTTTAGATTTGCCTTATTTTCACTAGGAATGTTAGTTGCTATCGTAAATATACGAGAGGGACTAGGGTTGAAGTCAAGTTTGTCATTTTCCATTAAAGACGATAATAAAAAGAGTTTTGTAAAGAAAATCAGAGATCGACTTTTTCGGGTCGAATCTATGTTCGGAATAATTCTAGCATCTGTCACGATAGGAGCCTTTGCCTCCTTCATTGAGTTGCCTTGTACAGCTGGTTTCCCTATTATCTGGAATGGCTTGGTTTCTAGCCATGGAGTCGGGTTAGCTGAGTATGGTTTTTATTTGATGGTTTACTTAACTATGTATATATCAATGGAAGTGCTCATCGTTATTTTTATGATTTGGACAATGAGAAAAGCATTTATGGGTGAATTTATAGGTGGCAACTTGAAATTAGTATCAGGTTTATTGATGGGATTTTTAGCGATTATTTTATTGTTAGGATACGAGTATATGAATAATATGTGGATAGTATTAGGCGGTTCACTTCTGGTTTTAGGTGCTACAATTATCTTCATGATTGTAAAAAAAATAATTAGTAAGAAAAAGAAATAATTTATTAACTAATAAAAAACGCGAGGAATTTTTGATATACTTGTTTTAAAACAGCAATAGTTTTTTACATTTAACTATTGTCTACTTTTAAAAGGGAGCTTATCATTTTCCAAGCGTTTTTTTCTTTATTTAAATGTTGAATAGGTCTTAACTGATTTGTTCAATTACGGTTAACCGATTCATTTGAATCCTTTATGATTTAACCCCTTAACTTACCTTAGCTCCTCGATAAATTCTACGAGCATTTCATAAGTTACTTCACCTGAAATTATTTTAGAAATCCGACCATCTTGATCAAGAATATATGTGTAGGGGATACTATTAATATTATAAAGTGAAGATACGATCCCTCTTCTATCTTCGCCTGGCTGGTCTATAAATGTAGGGAACTCAACGCCATACTCAACCATAAATTCATCAGCTCCATCAGCAGCTCTTTCATGTGTAGCCAGATTTACGCCCACTACTTTGACACCTTTATCTTGATAATCATTAGAAAAGCGAATCAAGTCAGGCATTTCTTTTTTGCATGGCGGACACCACGAAGCCCATAAATTCAAAACAACAATATCACCTCTAAATGATGATAACTCGGCAAATTCTCCATTGTGCCATAACGGTAAATTGAAGTCTGGTGCATTTTTTCCGACTTCAGCTCCGACCTTCCCTGACTCTGTTGTTACTAACACGTATCCGATAAAACCAACGGCAACGAGAAAGATAATTAAACTGGTAAACCTTCTACTGGGCATAGTTTTTTCTCCTTTCAAAATCTTTATGCAAACTTTACCACATGACAAATGAAAAAACCTCATCAAACTCCTAGGATGAGGTTTTTTCATTTGTCGAATTAACCAATAGGTGAAATTATTATTACTAGTCCATCGAGCTTATAATTTCTTTACTATTATCTCCTACTAGATAATCGATCTCAACGACGATATAGTCAGCATCTGGGTTTGCACCAACATAGCCACGGTAAAGGTAGTTTTCTTCTTTGTCAAAAAAGCCAAATTGTTCCCCAAACTCCAATTCATAGTCTGATAAAAATTCAAAGTTAACTAGATTAAAAGTTTCTTGCACAAGAGTGTGTTCCTCAGGAGTAGAGTAACTAATTGCATACATTTTTACATCTTGTAATCCTGTTTCTGCTTGCTTATTCAGCTCAACTAGCTGATTTATACAGATTTGTCAGCTAATTCCTGTAAAATAAGCATAAATGGTCTTACCATCAGGGCTAACATTAACAAGATTTCCTGAATTGTCAGGCAATGAGATCTCGAACTCGGATGCAGTGTAAGCTAATCGCTCACTTCCATTACTCTCTTTTCCCCCATCTGAACTACATGCAACAAGCGCAACAATCGATATAAACAATATCACAAATATCAATCTCTTTTTCATTATAATTACTCCTTACTAAATAGTTTATACTGATACTATAGCTGATTTCTGTTTATAAAACTAGCTACTTCCTTAAATTATTTTTGTCTTCCTACCATTATTTCAACAACCCCACTAAGCGAAGTCCATGAAGAATTCCGTCTTCATTTACATGTTTTGTCACATGTTTTGCAACCTCTTTTGCCTGTTGATGCGCATTTCCCATTGCGACACTATTTTCGACAAATTTAAGCATTTCAACATCATTTAGACCATCACCAAAAGCGTAAACTTGATTTTTCTCGACACCTAAATGCTCGATCATCTTTTCGATTCCTATTGCCTTTGAGCCACCTAACGGTAAGATATCCGTAGATACAGAGTGCCAGCGTACAAATTGAAACTGCTGAAACATATCAATATAAGTTTTTTCAGATCCACCTTCACAAAAAAGTAGTGTTTGATAAATTTCCCGTTCATCCATATAGGCTGGATCATGCTCTGGATGAGCGATTTTTAATGAACCGATGCTTTCTTCAATAAAAGGGTCATAAACAATATTCGCTCTCATGCTCTCATGATCCATATACACTAAACCGTGTTCATTGGTGCTAGCAAACTCGGTTAAAGATTTCAACAACTGTCTATTTAAGGGATTCTTATAAATTACTTCACCACGTGCAACAACATACTGTCCGTTAAAGCTGACATACGAATCAATTTCTAACTCTTCAAGTAAATCTTTAAACATAAATGGAGCCCGTCCTGTTGCAATGGCTATGTGATGTCCTTCACTTTTCAACTCGGCCAATGCTTTTTTCGTTGATGCTGGTAATTTTTTTTCATCATTAAGAAGTGTTCCGTCTATATCAAAAAAAATCATATTTTTTACCACCTTTTTGAATGTATGCTTGTATTTTAACAATTTATTGCCCTAAAAATCGAATCTTATTTCCTGGCATCTTTTTATACTTATTGGTAAAAATAACTATGAGTTCAGAAAAACACAAGCAAGGCGCTACTCCCACGGTTACTCGTCGGAAAATCGACAGTGATATAAAGATGTGCCTTGGAGCTAGACAAGAAAATTGGAGGACGACTACATGACAACTTTACAATGGCCCCCCGTACCAGAACCATACTGGCGTAAAAATTTGCAAATCCCATCTTTCCAAGCATTGGAGGAAGATATTAGCACAGATGTGACGATTGTAGGCGCTGGAATTACCGGTATCACGACTGCATATTTACTTAGCCTAGAAGGTGTAAAAGTTACTTTGATCGATGCAGGGAAAATTCTTAATGGAACAACTGGTCACACAACTGCTAAATTAACGGCACAGCACGGAATTATCTATGATGAATTCATTAACCATTTTGGCAGGGACGGTGCTGAAATGTATTACCAAGCTAACGATATGGGCCGAGCTTTTGTAAAAAATATAATTCAAACCCTTCGTATCGATTGTGATTTTGCGGAGCATGATGCTTATATTTATACAAATTCTGATCAAGAGTTTAAAAAGCTAGAAAAAGAAGCTAAAGCATATGAAAAACTAAACATTAAAGGAAAATTAGTTGAAACAATGCCCCTAACATTACCAATGAAAAAAGCGATTGTCATGGAGAAACAAGCGCAGTTTCATCCGCTAAAATATTTACTACCCCTTGTTAAAAGTATCATTGAAAAAGGCGGACAAATATTCGAAGACACAACTGCAGTTGACGTCGAAGAAGGCGCCAATCCAAGAGTGACCACTCGAAGTGGACATGTTATAACTAGTCAACAAGTTATTTCCTGCTCACACTATCCTTTTTATGATGGTAACGGCTTTTATTTTACAAGAATGTACGCCGAAAGATCTTATGTGGTGGCAGTGAAAAGTAATCAACCATATCCAGGTGGGATGTACTTAAGTGCCGAAACTCCAAAGCGCTCAGTCCGCTCTACACCTATAGGCAATGACACTCTGCTTCTACTTGGTGGCGAAAGTCATAAAACTGGTCACGGAATAAATACGATGGCTCACTATGAAGCTCTAGCAACATTTGGTAAAGACGTACTAGGTGCAACAGACATCCATTATCGTTGGTCAGCTCAAGACTTGTACACATTAGATAAAATGCCTTTTATTGGTCGAATCACTTCAGGAAAACAAAATATTTCTATAGCAAGTGGCTATAGAAAATGGGGAATGACTACTAGTACTGCTGCCGCGATGATTTTAAACGACCTGATTATCAAAGGTTCACACCCATACGAAGAACTTTTCAGCCCGTCACGTTTTAAAGCAGATCCTTCTATTAAAAACTTTATTGAACATAATGCTGACGTCGCAGTCCAGTTTGTAACAGGAAAAGTAGACATGACTTTTAAGGAACCCAATGATGTAGCTATTGGCGAAGGTGCCCACGTTCGCATTAACGGACAAAAATGTGGCGCATACCGTGACGACGACGGCAAACTTCATTTAGTCGATGCAACTTGCACTCATTTGGGTTGTGAAGTGGAATGGAATGAAGGCGATAAGTCATGGGATTGTCCTTGCCACGGCTCCCGTTTCTCCACGGATGGCAATGTTTTAGAAGGTCCGGCAGATCAACCTTTAAAAAGTGTTGATTAGCAAAAAATTAACTATATCATCTGATAATCTCTGCTCTGCTGATATTACAAGAAAAGCGCAAGGCGCTCGCCAATCGGCGAAATCGGTGGAAGGCCTTTGACAGAAGTCGCTTTTTGACTTCCGAAAAGGACTGAAGCGGTCAAGCCGATGGCGCCTGAAGCTAGACAAAGAAAAGCGGTGAAGTGACCTCGAGCGGCTAGGCGCTGCAGCTGAAGCCAGACAGACACGAAAATTTTATGCTTTCTTACCTTTAAAAAAGGATCATACACAGTTTAATTTGTGTATGATCCTTTTTATTTTAATAATTTACTGCAACTACTTCCAATTTTTTTGCTTTTTCTTGTATTTCTTCTGCATACCAGCTTTTTGCATGTCCTTTATCGTCAATGAATTGTGCAAGACCATTTATACCGCGGTGATAAGCTGTTAAGGCGTGGTCCCAATCGCCATAGCGTTCATAGAGGAAATCTAAGTAAACAACAGCAAGTTCAATAGCATAATACGGATTATATAATAAGTCTTTTTCATAATGTAGATCAGCCATATTAGCAATCCACGGGCTTGTATTTTCCATAAATTGTGTCAATCCATATGCTCTGCCAAATCTCGTTAGTGGGCCAACTGAATCTGGGTCAAACGTACCGCCAGTTTCGACTCGAATTAATTCAAATAGAATATAAGGATCAATCGAATATTCTTGGGCTTTTTCAGCTAAAAACATGCCCCAGTCTTCAGAAAATTGTCCATCACTTTCTTTATGAAATTTCTTCGCCTTTACTAATGAAGCCTCCCAAGAATAATAAGAAGTCTCTTCTGGGATACTACTTTTGTCAAGAGAAACAATTTCTTTGATTTCTTCTAGTTCAACAGTATTCACTTCATTTTCTTCTATTAAGTTAGCATGTTCTTTTTTTAAATTGATATTCTCAATCCCGACGTATCCGAGCAGAATTATCAAACTTAAAATAGCTACTATTTTTATTTTTTGTACCATAAATGCTTTAACACTCCTCTAAATTCCTTTTAGATCATATTTAGGTCATATAACCATTACCTTTAATTTTATCAGAAGGCTTAGTTCTCTACAAACGGCTGTTGATGGGCCATTAGTCTTTTAGAGGTCCTAACTAAACATCTAAGCGCACACAAGTCAATCGTTCGTTACTATAGTAGTCATTAACTCGATTATGCTAGCTTTAGCAAAAAAAAACTAGAAAATTTATAAAAATGTGCTATAGTTTTATTTATCGAAAAAAATTTAGCACTTTAAAGGAGGACATTAACGACCATGAATCAATCAAACAACAATCGAGAACAATGGGGCTCGCGCCTTGGATTTATATTAGCAGCCATGGGTTCAGCGGTAGGGTTAGGGAATATTTGGCGTTTTTCATATGTAACAGGAGAGAATGGCGGCGCTGCTTTTTTATTAATTTATTTACTTTGTATTATTTTAATTGGTATCCCTATCGTTATGGCCGAGTTTACGATTGGTAGAAAAGCTCAAAGTGATGTAGTAGGATCTTTCGAAGAGCTTGCCCCTGGTAAGCCCTGGGTACTTGCTGGATTTATGGGAGTTGCATCTGCATTTATCATTTTGTCCTTTTATGGAGTTATCGCCGGTTGGACACTTAAATACTTCTTTAGTTATTTAACGGGTGGATTTAACGTTGTCAGCGACGAGCAATATTTGGATGTTTTTCTAGGTTTTATATCAAGTCCATTCGAACCCCTGTTATGGCAATTTATTTTTATGGCTTTAACAATTGGGATCGTCTATATGGGAGTTAAAAAAGGAATCGAAACGACAAATAAAATTTTAATGCCTTTATTAGCTATTTTAGTCATTATTCTTGCAGGCTATAGTTTAACATTAGGCGGGACGCAGGAAGCACTGACGTTTTTATTTTCACCTAATTGGAGTGTTTTAGCAGATCCTGACGTCTACTTAGCCGCACTCGGACAGGCATTTTTCTCATTAAGTCTTGGTATGGGTGCATTAATCACATACGGTAGTTACCTTTCTAAAAAAGAAAGCTTACCAGGCGCAGCCGTTAGTGTAGTAACACTAGATACGGTATTTGCATTAGTCGCTGGTTTAATGATTTTCCCAGCAGTATTTGCTTTTGGAATCCAACCAGATGAAGGTCCTGGACTTGTTTTTATTACTTTACCAGGAATTTTTGATAGCATGGATTTTGGTGCAGTATTCGGTCTAGTATTCTTTTTCTTATTAGCCGCCGCTGCTCTTTCTTCGGCCGTATCATTACTTGAAGTTGCTGTAGCTTATTTTATTAGAAGGTTTAACTGGACAAGACAAAAAGCAACAATCATTGTTGGTATCATTATCTTTTTCATCGGAATACCATCATCATTAAGCCAAGGACCTTGGTCAAACATTACCTTCTTTGGTAATGATATTCTCGATAGTATGGACTTTCTCGCTTCGAACATCTTGCTTCCAGTCGGCGGTTTAATAATTGCTTTATTTATGGGCTGGGGTTGGAAGAAGTCTGATGCCCTTGAATCTTCGGATTTTGGTAATACCTTTATTGGTAATGCTTGGATCTTTACATTAAGATTTGTCGCACCAATTGCTATTTTACTTGTCTTTTTAACTGCCGTTGGCATTATTAAGATTGACTAGAGAAACTTTGTTAGGTTTGTTAGCAAAATCATTAGTTTATTTTACTCTTTAAGATAATTAAAAATTAAAGCCGATCAGAACTCATGCTGATCGGCTTTTTTTGCTTTTAATAGTTATACATATACTAATTTCATTAACGAATGAATTATAAATAATTGGTAAACCCTAACATTACGTTAAATAATTTTTAGTTAGGTGGATCATTTATGCCTTTAATTGCTTCTATTAGTTCCTACAAACCTCCACACACAATAACACAGGATGTGACGATTGAATTTGCCAGGGAATTGTTTAGTGAAAGTTTCGAAGATATTGAACGTTTATTAAAGGTATTTGCCAATGGAGAAATAACTGAGCGCCAATTTGCTGTACCGATCAATTGGTTTCAAGAAGATCACTCATTACAAGAACGAAATGATTTATACATTGAATTAGCTACTAACTATAGTGTTGAAAGCGTTAAAGCCTGTTTAACAAACTCGTTCTTTTTAAAAAAAGCTGTTGAAGCTAGTGCTATTGATGCGATTGTATTCGTTTCTAGTTCAGGAATAGCAACTCCCAGTCTAGACGCAAGAATAATGAATAGACTACCATTTTCAGTACATACAAAGCGTATTCCTCTATGGGGGCTTGGTTGCGCTGGTGGCGCTAGCGGGGTCGCACGCGGGTATGAATACTGTTTGGCCTACCCTGATGCTAACGTGCTCGTTATTTGTGTAGAACTTTGTAGTTTAACATTGCAACGAAATGACCAATCCAAGAGTAACCTGATCGGCACATCTCTTTTTGCTGATGGCGTGGCTTGTGCTTTAATTATCGGTGATCAGTCTTCTTTGAAAAACTTATCATCACAGCTTCTTCAACCGCGTCTTGTTTCAACCCATTCAACATTAATGCCTAATTCTGAGGATGTTATGGGGTGGGATCTTAAAGATAATGGGCTACATGTCGTTTTTTCACGAGACATTCCTACTCTAATTAAAAAATGGCTCAAGCCTAATGTAGATTCCTTTTTAAAAACACAAAGGCTAACTATTGGAGAATTATCTGAGTTTATTGCTCATCCTGGTGGTAAAAAAATAATTGAAGCCTATATTGAGTCTCTTGGAATTAGTGAGGAAATGTTAAAGGTTAGCAAAAAAATATTGCAGCAGCATGGAAACATGTCTTCACCAACAGTCTTATACGTTCTTGAAGAAATCATGAAGAAAAAGCATCAGGATGGCGATTACGGTCTTATGGCAGCGCTTGGACCTGGCTTTTCTGCAGAACTACTGTTACTAAAATGGAGTTAATCATAATAACAATAAATGAAAAGGGGTTTAGCCATGATAATTGGATTTTATTTATTTGTGTTCATTGTTATTAGTCAACGATTTATTGAAATAATTATTTCGAAACGAAATGGTCATTTGATAAAGGCCAGGGGAGGTTTTGAAGTCGGAGCGGAACATTATAAATTTATCGTGATTACCCATGTTTGCTTTTTTATCTCATTACTTGCTGAAGTTACGATATCACGTCCCTCATTCGTTAGTTGGGTTATAATTCCATTTTGTATATTTTTAATAGCGCAGTTTGGACGTGTTTGGGCATTGTCTTCATTAGGTGATTTTTGGAACACAAGGATCATGATTTTACCCGGCGCAAATGTTGTTGCAAAAGGACCCTATAAGTATATTCGTCACCCAAATTATCTTATCGTCGTTATCGAAATTGCTATGCTTCCACTAATGTTTCAAGCATATTGGACAGCACTTATTTTTTCGATAATCAATGGAGTCATCTTAGCCTTAAGAATTAGCGTCGAAGAGCATGCTTTAAGAGAAGCAACTGACTATGACAAAGTTTTTCAAAAGCATGGTCGATTTGTTCCTCTCAACTCTTTCATCCCTGAAAATAAACCTGAATAAATTGGTGTCTGACACCTGAGCGATGGCATTGTGAAAAGTAAATGCTGATATTATAGTGTTTTGTCGTAAAATTCACGTGGTGTCAGACACCCTATCGCTCGCATCCTATCCCTCGGAATATCCTAAATATCTTAATTACTAAGCTAGCAAAAACTAATAAATCAGATTATACTTATTAAGTATTTCGATTTCAGTAATAGTTTGATTTCACAATTCTACAATACATTCCCTCACTCATTTAATACAACCATTTTCCAACTTTACAGATTAAGAGGAGATTTGACCTATGCAACAAAAATATCAAAGTGAGCGGCTTGGCATAGAACCTATTCCTAAGCTTTTAAAAAGCTTATCAATCCCTGCTATGATTGGAACGTTTGTAATGGCCTTCTATAATCTTGTTGATACAATTTTTATTTCATACGCGGTTGGTATTTCCGGAGTTGCTGGACTTACAATTGCGCTTCCTGTCATGATGATTATCATGGCTATTGCGGCTGCTCTTGGAGTTGGTGCAGCTTCTGTTATCTCAAGAAGGCTAGGGGCAAAAAATGGTAAGGATGCAAACAAAGTATTTGGAAATATTATCACGATGATTATTGTCCTTAGTATCGGTGGCGTCATTGGAGCGTTTACAATTTTAGAGCCAACATTACGATTGTTTGGAGCTACGCCTAACATTATTGGATATTCTTTAGATTATATGTTTCCTATTTTGCTAGCCACATTTTTCTTTTTGTTTACGTTTGCCGCAAATAATATTGTCCGTTCAGAAGGAAATGCTCGCTTTGCAATGTTGATCATGATTATTCCCTCTATTCTTAACATTATTTTGGACGCAATCTTTATTCTTGGATTCAATATGGGGGTAACCGGAGCTGCCTATGCAACTGTTATTTCCCAAATTACCGCCACTCTTCTATTAATAAATTATTTTTTGTCTGGAAAAAGTTCGCTGTCGATACGGTTTGTTGATCTTGTTCCAAAATTCACTCTCTTAAAAGAAGTTTTCGGAGTTGGTCTTCCTGCTTTTATGCAACAAGTAGCAGGTAGTGTGATGGTTATTGCTATTAACGCAATGCTTATCCGCTTTGGTAGTGAGTTCCATGTCGGACTATTTGGTATTATTCAAAGACTTTCAATGTTTATGCTAATGCCCTTAGTTGGGATCATGCAAGGAATGCAGCCAATTGTTGGTTATAATTTTGGTGCAAATAATTTCTCACGCTTAAAAGAAACGATTTGGCTCAGCCTAAAAATAGCTACTATTTTTTCAACAGGAGCTTTTGTGATCATGATGATCTTTCCAGCCTGGTTTATGATGATTTTTTCTTCAGATCCTACCGTCATAAAAGTCGGTTCTGAGTCACTAAGAATTTTATTCGCTACTTCTTTTTTCATTGGCGTACCAATTGTTTCTGGAGGATTATTTCAAGCTTTAGGGCAAGTAAAAGCTGCATTAATTTTATCGATGTCTAGGCAAATTTTATTTTTAATTCCACTTGTTTTAGTCTTGCCACATTTTTTTGGGGTCCATGGTGTATGGCTTGCATTTCCGATTTCAGACGCACTATCATTCGCACTAGCAACATTTCTACTACACAGAAATCGTCATATATTTCTTCGGGAAGACAGCGAAATCAACAATGATTCATATTTCGAGGAAGCTCCGGCTATCGGTGAATAAGCAAATTAGCCCGAGCTCATGTATTCCGCCTACTAACGTATTTCTTCTTATTTTAATATGGTATAATAAAGGACCGACTTCTAATCTCATAGTTTTTGAAAGGGAGACAACCGTGAACAAAAATATTATCATGAAGATTTTCGTCATTGTAATAGTCACCGCGATTTTAGGTGAGTTTAGGATAAGCCCTTTCGAAAGTTCTTTTCGTTTTGCGTTAGGAAGTGCCGGCTTTTTCTTTTTATTGCTTTTTTATAAAGAGGTCCCCTATCTTTTAACAGGACTTTTGACTGGACTTTATACGATATTTTTCCGAATTGGCCTTGATTATTTTGCGTTAGATTCATTTTCTTTTCTTGGATCTTTACAATCTCATAGTCCGATTATCGGATATTACTTTACCTTTGCACTATTACTTCAATTGATTATGAAAAGCAAGTTCTATCAAAATCCACTATTACTTGGTTTTTGGGGAGCACTATGTGACGGGTTATCTAATTTCGTTGAACTCTTACTTATCCATTCATTTGATCCAATCAGCTTATTAAGTTCCGTTGAAACCACGTATGTAATTGCAATCGCCTTATTTAGAAGTTTTTTTGTTGTTGGTCTCTTTACAATATTCCAGGCGAGTAAGTTGAATGCAGTCTATCAAGAACAACGGTCTCGATTCGAACAAGTTCAAACGATCTTATCTGAGCTCTATATTGAAGGATTTTATCTAAGAAAAACGCTAAGTGACATTGAACGTGTAACGGCAAAAGGACATGAACTATATCGCGAAATAAAAAGCACCAAACTTCCGAGTGAATTATCATCACTTGCTTTAACAGTTACCCAGGAATTACACGAAGTAAAAAAAGATAACCAACGAATTTTAGCTGGACTTGAGAAATTAATTCATCATCAAAATAGTAACATGCCTCTTGCGCTATCAGAAATTATTAATTTAAGTATTAAATCTAATCAAAAATATAGTGATTACCTTAAAAAGGATATCTACCTCTCTTCAAATCAAGAAGTAGATCTCAATGTTATTGCTGCCTATCCGCTATTAGTAATTATCAATAATCTCGTTGCGAATGCCATTGAATCCGTTACTGATAAAGGTTATGTTAAAATCAATTGTAAAGATCATCTAGATCAACTGATAATAGAGGTCACTGATAATGGTGGCGGAATCGATATTGATGAACAAGAAGTAATTTTTGAACCTGGATATACAACCAAATTTGATGAAACTGGACTAGCTTCTACCGGAATCGGTCTTTCACATGTTCAAACAATGGTTCGAGAATTAGACGGAACCGTGCATGTATCTTCTGATGAAGATGGTACATCTTTTACAATATATCTCCCAAAATCATCGGTTCAAGCAAAGGGGTGAATGTATGTTGAACTTTTACATCTTGGATGACGATATCTCAACAAGAAAAATATTAGCGCGAATCCTTAGAGATGAATTATTAGGTGAGGTGCTCGGAGAGAATGAACATCCCCTTGTCGCAATTGAAGAAATAGTAACCCTTCAGCCTAATATTATCTTAATCGATCTACTCATGCCTTATCAAGACGGGATTGAAACTGTACAACAATTAAAAAATATGAACTATTCAGGAAAATTCATTATGATTTCTCAAATTGAAAATAAAGATATGGTTGGAAAAGCCTATGATGCTGGGATCGAATACTTTATTCATAAACCCATTAACAAAATCGAGGTAACTTCAGTCATAAATAAAGTAGTAGCACAAATAAAAATGGAAAATTCTTTACAGACAATTAAAGAAAGTTTATCACTCTTTCCTTCTCATGAAATAAAAAGTGGGGGTAGAAAACCAAACCTAGAGAAAATCATGCATGAGATTTTGACAGACCTTGGTATATTAGGCGAAACTGGTAGCGCCGATGTAATGGAATTAATGAAACATTTGAAAAAAAATGATGAAGGCTTTAAAAACATACCTCTAAAAACATTATATATTGAAGTATTAAAGAATAAAAAACAAGACACAGGTGATAAAGCAACAAAAACTCTTGAACAGCGCTTGCGTCGTGCGATTAATCAAGCGCTTATAAATTTAGCATCACTAGGTTTAACCGACTATACTAATCCTAAATTTGAACTTTTCTCTTCAAAGTTTTTTGATTTTAACGAAGTACGCTTAAAAATGAATGAATTAGATGAAAAAAATCCTTCTCGTAATTCAAGAATTAATATCCGTAAATTTTTGTATGCTTTTTATGTAGAAATTCAAGAACGTATGTCATAAGAAAAGCGCAAGGCGGTCGAGCCTATGGCGCCTTGAGCTAGACAATATGAAAAAAAGCAAGCGGAAAAGATGTCAAAACTCCTACTTTTTAAAATTTGTAACCGTTTTGTAATATAATAAAGTTTTTTTTTGTAGGTTTCTGTAACTTATCGTTACCTTCTGTTTATAATCACAATAGGAAAGTTTAACTTTCAAATAAATTATAAACAGGGGGATTTTTACATGAAAAAGCTTTTATTTTCAATCTTTGCATTAGTACTTATGTTTTCACTAGTGGCATGTGGTGGTAATGACAACGGCGTTGAAGAAGGAGAAACATATTTACCTAGTCAATTAGTTATTGCAACTGGCGGAACAACTGGTGTTTACTATCCTTTGGGTGGCGGTATTGCTCAAATTATTACTAATAACACAGATGTAAGCGCTACCGCGCAAACATCTGGTGGATCTGTTGAGAACATGCGTTTATTAGCTTCAAATGACGTAGAATTAGCTTTCGTACAAAATGATATTGCTGACTATGCAGTAAATGGTACGTTAATGTTTGAAGGAACTGCAGTAGAAAATTTACAAGGTATTGCAACATTATACAATGAAACAATTCAGATCGTATTACCAGATAATAGCACGATTACAACTGTTGAAGATTTAAAAGGTAAGAGTGTTTCTGTAGGTGCTCCTGGCAGTGGTGTTGAAGCCAATGCGAGACAAGTTTTAGAAATTTTTGGTTTAACGTTTGAAGATTTAGACGCTGAATTTTTAAATTTTGGTGACTCTGTTTCAAGAATTCAAGATGGAGGCTTAGACGCTGCATTCGTAACGGCAGGCGCTCCAACTGCAGCTGTAACAGAGCTTTCGGCTACAAGAGGAGTTAAGTTACTTAGCCTTGAGGACGATAAAATCGAAGAGCTAATTGCTAAGTATCCTTTCTATGTTAAAGATACAATTCCAGCTGAAACATACCCAGGTGTTGCTGAAACAACGTCAGTTGCTGTTAAAGCAATGTTAGCAGTTTCAAGTGACTTACCAGAAGATTTCGTATATGACGTTACAAAAGCATTATTTGAAAATCAGAGTCAATTAGTTGCAATTACAAGCAGAGCTTCAGGTATTGCAAAGGAAAATGCACTTGATGGATTAAGCATAGACCTCCATCCTGGCGCTTTGAAATTCTATCAAGAAGAGGGTTTAAAATAAGATAATAATTTTTTCTATTATTATCGAACAGTCATAGTGGTAGCTCGAGGTCATTTATATCTATCAGCCTCGGGCTATTATATTAGTCTAACCACTAGTTTCAATGAACTAACAGCTCGCTAGTTCATTGAAACTGGTGGTTAATGAATGTAATGTTTTTTTAACCACATCCGGGGAGGGGATACACATGCGAAAAGAGCAAAAGGAAATACTTAAAGAAATATCGGAAATAGATGGAGAAATATCGGATAAACAGCAACAGGAACTTTTAAGTAAGTATGATTTAGAATCCCGCTTTAGAGATTACTCGGGAATCCTAAAATGGATTGTAACGATTGGTTTGATTTCCTTTTCCGGTTTCCAATTATACACAGCCATTTTTGGAACACTTGCATCACAGCTACAGCGATCCGTCCATTTAACATTTGCGCTTGGGCTTATTTTCTTGCTATATCCAATGCATAAAACGGCCAATAAAAACCGTTTACCCATTATTGATGGAATTTTATCAGTCACTAGTGTTTTTGTCGGTCTATATTGGACATTTGAATATAGTAATCTTGTTCAGCGTGCAGGAATGTACACCTCGCTAGATTTAGTAGTCGGTGGCCTAGCAATTTTACTAGTTTTAGAAGCTGCGAGACGAGTAGTAGGTTTACCAATCGTAATCATTGCAGTGACATTTTTACTTTATGCCCTATTCGGAAATTACATGCCAGGCTTTTTTGAACATCGTGGTGTTAGTCTTGAGCGATTAATTAGTCATATGTATTTTACTTTAGATGGAATTTTAGGAACACCGTTAGCGGTGTCCGCAACATTTATCTTCTTATTCCTTTTATTCGGTGCATTTTTAGTTAAAACAGGAGTTGGACAGTATTTTAATGACCTAGCTCTTTTAATTGCTGGTAGACAAATAGGTGGCCCTGCCAAAGTAGCCATTTTCTCTAGTGCACTCCAAGGTACGATTAGTGGAAGTTCAGTTGCAAATGTCGTAACTTCAGGTTCATTTACAATTCCCATGATGAAAAAAACGGGGTACAGTAAAGAATTTGCTGGTGGAGTTGAAGCCGCTGCCTCAACGGGCGGACAATTAATGCCACCAATCATGGGTGCGGCAGCCTTCCTAATGGCAGAATTTACTGGGATCGCTTATTGGGATATCGCGAAAGCCGCTGCAGTTCCAGCGTTTCTCTATTTTGCTGGAATTTGGATTATGGTTCATTTAGAAGCGAAACGCCTAGGTCTTCGTGGACTTTCAAAAGAAGAACTACCAAACAAAATGGAAGTACTGAAAAAACTTTATTTATTAGCCCCACTCTTTGTAATCATAGGGTTGCTAATGTATGGCTTCTCACCAATTCGCGCTGCCCTTTTCGGGATCTTAAGTGTTATAGTGGTAGGAGCAATTAGCAAAGAAACAAGATTGTCAGTCAAAGACATATTTCAAGCTCTTGAAAATGGTGCTCGTACGGCTTTAGGTGTTGCCTCCGCAACTGCCGCGGCTGGGATGATTGTCGGAGTTGTAACGTTAACAGGTCTAGGATTAAAATTTGCAAGTGGCTTAATCGATTTATCTAATGGAATTTTACTGCTAACGTTGTTCTTCACGATGATTGCCTCGATCATTCTGGGCATGGGGTCACCAACGACAGCAAACTATATCATCACTTCAACGATGGCAGCACCAGCGATCATTTTATTACTCACTGAACCTGGAGCTGAAATAACAATGACTGTGCTCTTGTCAGCTCATATGTTTGCCTTTTATTTTGGAATCGTTGCTGATATCACACCACCGGTTGCGCTTGCCGCCTTTGCCGCCTGTGGAGTATCTGGAGGGCGGCCGATTAAAACAGGTGTTATTGCTTCAAAGCTTGCGATTGCAGCGTTTATCATTCCATATATATTTGTCCTTTCACCGGAGTTATTCCTAATGGATACGACATTTATGGCAGCGTCGCTGGTCATTTCCTCATCATTAATTGGCATGATTGGGATCGGTTCAGGAGTAATGGGGTACTTAATACGTCCAATGAATCTGTTAGAGAGATTTATCGGAGGTTTTGGTGGTCTTATGCTAATTTATCCAGGTGGATACTTGGATTTAATCGGTATTGCATTACTTGGAACATTACTTGCCATGCAACTAATAAAATCAAAGAAACATCACAAATTATTACAAGCTAGTTAAAAAAAGACGGCGAAGGGATTCGCTAGAATGTATTCTTGGATTTTTTGAACATTCTTAAAGTTAAATTGCTATATTAAATTCTGATATTGGGGTGGAAGAAATGGCAGCAGTAACAACAACTAACCAGAAAGTTCTTGATAATCAAAACAGTAAAGCAAGTTTATTGGATTCAACTCATATTGTCATTAAAGAAGCGTTAACAAAGCTAGGTTATTCAAATGAAATGTTTGAATTGTTAAAAGAGCCACTTAGAATGCTAACAGTTAGAATTCCTGTACGAATGGACGATGGCATTGTAAAAGTTTTTACAGGCTATCGCGCTCAGCATAATGATGCCGTTGGTCCAACAAAAGGTGGAATTCGTTTCCATCCAGAAGTAACGGAAGAAGAGGTCAAGGCATTATCGATTTGGATGAGCTTAAAATGCGGGATTGCTGACCTTCCTTTTGGTGGTGGTAAAGGTGGAATCATTTGCGATCCTCGTGAAATGTCTTTCCCTGAAGTAGAACGCTTAAGTCGCGGCTATGTTCGGGCAATTAGTCAAATCGTTGGACCGACTAAAGACATTCCAGCACCCGATGTTTTTACAAATTCACAAATTATGGGTTGGATGTTAGATGAATATAGTCGAATTCGTGAGTTTGACTCGCCTGGATTTATTACCGGCAAACCAATTGTCCTAGGTGGTTCGCATGGACGGGAAACAGCAACTGCTCGCGGTGTTGTTCATTGTATTGAAGAAGCGACAAAACGAAAAGGAATCAACATAGCAGGAGCTAAGGTTGTTGTCCAAGGATTCGGAAATGCTGGAAGCTATTTAGCTAAATTTATGCATGATGCCGGCGCTACAGTTATTGCCATTTCTGATGCGTACGGTGCTCTTTATAATGAAGATGGTCTCGATATTGAATATCTACTTGACCGTCGTGATTCGTTTGGAACCGTAACGAAGTTATTTAAAAATACGATTTCAAACAAAGAACTGTTAGAGCTTCCTTGCGATATCTTAGTTCCAGCAGCGATCTCTAACCAAATTACGGTTGAAAATGCTCATCTAATTAATGCGAAAATAATTGTTGAGGCCGCCAATGGACCGACAACACTAGAAGCTACAAGTATATTAGATGAACGCGGGATTTTATTAGTTCCTGATGTATTAGCCAGCTCAGGCGGCGTAACAGTCTCTTATTTTGAGTGGGTCCAAAACAACTTAGGTTACTATTGGTCCGAAGAAGAAGTTGCTAGTAAGTTGCAAAAAGGAATGGTAAAGTCGTTTGACGATGTTTACAGAATGGCACAAAAACATAAAGTAAATATGCGCTTAGCTGCCTATATGGTCGGTGCCCGTAAAATGGCAGAAGCCTCTCGCTTCCGTGGTTGGGTGTAAATAATAGCTCGGTACTGTTCTAACTAGTTATGAAATTTTGCTTTCTTATTTAAAAACCCCACCTAAGCGTTAGCGGAGGTGGGGTTTTCTAATCCGGAGAAAATAAACGAACCATCTAAACACCACAAGTTTTTATATACTGAAACGAGTTCAATAGCAGTCTCTTTGTTCTTTTTAGACACTTACAGGGAGACGGCTTCCTTATACGGAACAACTTCCTTCTGTGCTACATTAATGTTTCTCGGTAGTTTTATGTCAGCCATTGTTACTAATCCTGTAAAGCAACTTGTTCCAATAATTTTTGCCGTATTAATAGCCATTGCTGCCGTGGCTGTATCGCCAAAAATACCATTTGGAATAACTAATTCAATTGGTTCTTTTCCTGCTAATTGAATACGATCTTCTTGATTAACTGCGACTGCCATAATTAACTCTAAAGTAATCGTCCTATTGTCTGTCGTTTTCGCTCTTACAATTTGATGTTGACCACTTACTTGACCTTTTTTCAAATTACCTAGAGCTATTTGATAATCTCTGTCGGCAATCGTTGGGTGGATAGTGTTACTTACTTCTGAAAGTTCAACGCCTAAACCATAGGCAATTAATCGAGCCGATTCGACAAGTCCAACGTGGCCAACTTTATTTTCTTTCACTAATTCATAAAAAGCCGCTTCTGTCATACCAATGCCAACTTTTTTCTGAAGAGGAATCCGTCTTTTGGAAACATCTACTTTTCGAGTAACAGTAATATCACCGACTTCGTTCGTAACAGTAGTCAAACATAATGTCATTGTATCCATAATAAATCCAGGATTTACACCGGTACCGATCACGGCTAAACCTTTTTGCTTTGCATAATTATTAATTTCTTCAGCTAATTGCGGGTAACGATGCCATGGATAAGCTAGCTCTTCACAAGTAGAAACTACTGAAAACCCGTGATCTAGTAGTTGCTTTATTTGCGGCCAAACATTTTCTAAGTTTGATCCGGTTGCATGAATCGCCACTTTACCTAAATCCTCTTTGAATGAAGGTAAATCTTGTAGAGTATCGGTAACTTTCACATTTTTATGATCAATTCCAATTAGATCTCCTATATCTTGACCCACTTTGCTTGGATCAAGATCAATAGCACCTAAGGTGTTAAGGTTATGAACCTGAGAACTTGCCTTCAGTATTTCTAAACCAATTGGTCCTAGTCCAAAATGTAATAAGTTCACCTTTGTTTGATTTTCTTGTTTCATTTTCTCCATCTCCTTCATGCCCTTTGATAAGATAAGAATAGCACCACATAAAAAGAGAGAGAAATACATAATCGTTATATATTAATAAGTGGAGATTATAAAAGGAGTTACAGCCTATGAACTTATTATCACTGCGCTACTTTCTTGAAGTCGCTCAATGTCTAAATTTTAGTCATGCCGCTGAAAATTTACATATATCTCAGCCCGGTCTAAGTCAACAAATCACACTATTAGAGCAAAATATTGGCTTTAAACTTCTTAAACGCACAACTAGAAATGTTACTCTTACAGAAGAAGGAGAATACTTATATAAAAATCTTGTCCATTCGTTTGAAAACATCGATAATGTTCTAAATGAATTGCAAGAGTTAAAAGCCATTCCCCAAAAAACGATTAAAATAGCTACCGTACCTTCTGCTGCAAGTAAGCTGCTAC
Source organism: Bacillaceae bacterium IKA-2 (assembly GCA_031761875.1). Lineage (GTDB taxonomy): Bacteria > Bacillota > Bacilli > Bacillales > Anaerobacillaceae > Anaerobacillus. The sequence continues at coordinate 3,627,540 of CP134492.1, forward strand.
CTGAATTATTAAGTAGTATGAAGAAAAAATTTCCAAGCATTGAGTTTTATATTAAAGAAACGACTTCCATGCAAGCAATTGAAATGGTCAAGAAAAAAGAGTGTAATATTGCTTTAATTCGAACACCTGTAGATGCGAGAAAAATTCTAGATGAACAACTTAATTTAGTAGAATTTTCAAGGCATCCATTACAATTAGTTGTTTCAACTAATCACCGACTTGCTTCGAGGCAAGTGTTAGATTTAAGTGAACTGAAGCATGAAAGCTTCCTCCATTTTGATGAAAAACAATCCCCTTCCTTATATTTATTATTAGAACAAGTTTGCCTTTCTGCAGGCTTTATACCTAAAGTTTTGGCTATTGGGCCTGAATTGTTAACAATTGCTAACTTTATTGCCAAAGGTATTGGTGTTACTGTGATGCCTAGTGATATGGTAAATTTATTACCCTCTCATCAAATTAAAGCAATTAATTTAAATGACCAAAGATTTTACAGTTCTATATCAGCAGTTTGGGATAACAGCAATAAAGTTTCACTAATTACTCAATATGCCCTTGAAGAACTAGAAAAAATTTCTAATGAAACTCATCTCGAAATCAGAAAACCGTAAGTTGCCTGCCTATCGGTGAAGAACTGATGTGGCCGAGCAGATGGTTCCTGGAGCTAGAAAACGAAAAAGGAATGAGAATTTCCATTCCTTTTCTAATTCAAAGACCAAAAAATCTTGATACAGGTGCAAGCAACATCGAAGCATTTACAGAACAAAGTGGGCTAACAAAAGCTGAGACCCTAAATATGGGACTCAGCTTTTATCAATATTACATTTCCTGTTTCAATAAAATAATATTTTTTTGTTTTGCATCGGTGTTTCCTTTGCGATTTATCTCAATTCTTACCCCATCTGGTAAATTCGTAAATATTATTGGTGTGACTATCGAAGGTACATGTTGTTTAACATGGTCAAGATCTACTTCTAAAATAAGTTGCCCTTTCTTTACTTTATCTCCTTGGTTTACAAGCCCTTTAAAACCTTCTCCTTTTAGCTTTACCGTATCAATACCAAAATGAATTAATACTTCCATGCCTCCCGTTGACTTTATACCGATAGCATGTTTTGTTGGAAACATATTAACAATTTCTCCATCAACTGGGGCATAAACTTTACCTTCATCGGGAATAATCGCAAAGCCGTCTCCCATCATTTTTTGTGAAAATACTTCGTCTGGAACTTCTGTTAACGCAATAATCTCCCCTTGAATCGGATTTATTACCGATTTAGCCTCATCGAAAAAGTCTTTTTTAGTTTCCTTTTTTTCCAATGCATCGGGAAAGACGTCTTCGATTTGCTCTTGGATTTCTTCATCAGCAGAAATTTCTTTTGGCATCGATTTTTTACCATCAATGATGTCTTGAATTTGACCTTTAAGGGTTTCAGATTTAGGACCGAAGATAGCTTGTATGTTATTTCCTACTTCCATAACACCTGCTGCACCCAGTTTTTTTAGGCGCCCTTTGTCGACTGATTCAATATCATTAACTGATACTCGCAATCGAGTAATACAAGCATCTAAGTGTGAAATATTTTCTTTCCCACCTATGGCATCAAGAACCGCAAACGGTAAATCACTGTGTTGTTTATTTGTATCTATTGCTTCACCTTCTATTACTTTTTCACGCCCTGGAGTCATTAAGTTCCATTTCATGATTGCAAAACGAAACCCTAAATAGTAAATAACCGCAAACACTAAACCAACCGGGATAACAACCCACCACGCTGTCCTATTTGGTAAGATACCAAATAAAAAGTAATCAATCACCCCACCTGAAAACGTCATTCCGATTTTTACATTCAAGATATGCATAACCATAAACGATAATCCGGCAAAAATTGTATGAATACCGAATAATATCGGTGCCACAAAAAGGAATGAAAATTCAATAGGTTCTGTAATCCCTGTTAAAAATGAGGTAAGCGCTGCAGATCCCATAATTCCCGCAACAATCTTTTTTTGATCTTCGCGAGCACAATGATAAATCGCAAGAGCAGCTGCTGGGAGACCAAACATCATAAATGGAAACTTTCCCGTCATAAATGTACCCGCAGTTAATTCGACGCCGTCTTTAATTTGCTCAAAAAATATCCTCTGATCACCACGAATAATTTCTCCAGCTATATTCGTATAGGAACCAAATTCAAACCAAAATGGGGCATAAAAAATATGGTGAAGTCCAAATGGGATTAAGGCTCGTTCAATCACACCGAAAATAAATGCTGATAACGTGCGATTAGTATCAACCATGTTATAAGAAAGAATATTTAAACCGTTTTGTGCTATCGGCCACACAAATATCATCACGACACCTAGTACCAAAGCAGTTACCGCAGTTATAATCGGTACAAAGCGTTTCCCAGCAAAAAATCCTAAATACGATGGTAATTCAATCTCGTAATAACGGTTAAACATATAGGCAGCTAATATCCCTATGATAATTCCTCCAAAAACCCCTGTCTGTAAGGTGGGTATTCCTAGCACATTAGCAAATCCAGGATCTTCGGCAACCATTTCTGGCGTTACACCTAGTAAAACACCCATTGTTACATTCATGACGAGATACCCAATAAGGGCTGCTAAAGCTGCTACTCCGTCTCCTTTAGCTAAGCCAATTGCTACACCTACAGCAAATAATAATGCTAAATTGGCAAAAACAACGCCACCTGATTGTTCCATTACTTGCGAGATCATTGGAAACCAGCCTGTTTCTAGAACAGGTAGTCTACTCACTAAATCAGGATTTTGCATTGCATTTCCAATTGCTAACAATATTCCGGCAGCAGGCAAAAGTGCTACTGGTGTCATTAATGCCTTGCCGACTTTTTGTAACGTTCCAAATATATTATTCAAATTATCTAAACCTCCCTAAGAGTAACAGAGTCAGAAAAACTGATTCGTTTATGGCTTAGGTTACCCTAACTCCAAAAATCCACTCATTAGGAATTTACTTGCATTTAAAGACTAGCTACACTTCTTTACTGATTAACTAAACACCTTCCATTTAATTGTGGTCTCAGTGAAAAACTTATAACTATACGATATTATTGCTGGTCAGCAGGATACGCAATACCTACTTGCTTTCGTGCTTCTTCTAAAATGGTCGACGTAATCAACGAGTTTCGATAAGAGTTTATCGTCGATTCTAGCTGATTACTTTTAATTAGCTTGATAAATTCTTCTACTTCATACAACATTACATTTTCTTCTTGCGGTACACTTATCACTTCTGTGGAACCGTCTCGGTACTGAATTTCAATATGTCCTGGAGGATTCATTTTATCTAAAATAATTGTTCCATTTTCGCCTTGAATTTCTGAGCGAATATCGGAATTTAAAATCTTAGAATGGATAATTACAGCATCCATTTCCTCAAACTTCAGCAGTAAACTTCCGTCTCCATCTACACCTGAAGCTAACTTGTGGCCATTAGCTTTTATGCTAATTGGTGCTCCAAATAAAACAACTATCGGATAAATACAATAAATTCCGATGTCCATTAACGACCCATTCGAAAATTTAGGATCAAAGGCATTTAAGACAGTTCCATTTTTGTAAGCATCATAACGCGAGGAATATTGGCAATATGAAGCAACAAAACGCCTCACTGGACCAATTTTATCTAGGTTCTTCTTAATAACCTGAAAATTAGGTACAAAAGTAGTTTTCAGCGCTTCCATTAATAAAACTTTGTTTATTTTTGCAGTATCAATCATCAATTGAACTTCTCGTGAATTAGAAGCCATTGGTTTCTCACATAAGACGTGTTTTCCATACTCCATGAAAAGACAGGCTTGTTCTGCATGAAATGAATTTGGACTTGCTATGTAAACAGCATCAATTTCATTACTTTTAGCCATTTCCTCTAGTGACGTAAAAATTTTTTCAACATGATAGTTTCCGGCAAACTTTTTAGCCTTCTCTTCTGTTCTTGAGTAGACTGCCGCCAGTTTAAAATCAGCTAATTTATTTGCAGCTTCAAGAAAGTTTTCTGTTATTCGATTAGTTCCAATTATTCCAAAACGTATCAAAGGTTTCACCTCTTACTGATTTTTTTTGCGTTTCACACACTAGTAAGGAAGTCTTAAACTGATTTTAATTGTTAAAAAAGTCTTCTTTTTTTGTGCAAATGAGCCACGATTGAAACCTGAAATTAAACTCGTGATAAAGTGACTTTGTTATTACAATTAGATAGCCACCCCTATTTTAAAAGGAGTGGCTAATTTTTGTTTTTTTGCGACTTTATCCGCCCAATGGATCGAATAAGGGTTCGATATCCCATTGATAAATATGGCATCAGATCTGCAGCTACTTCTTTTACGATAGGTGTACTTGCATTGTAATCTAAATAATTTTTTTTCCAAAGCGAAATGCATTCCATAATTTCTCAGCTTCCTTTGTTTCAATAATAATTCCAATCATCTTTAAGAGTCCCTAAATTATAATAAAGAAAACTCATACCCTCGCCCTCGAATCTCATCAATCATTTCGGGAAGGACTTTGACTGTCTGTTCTAATTCATGTAAAAGGATAATAGAACCTTCACTAACATGCCTGACAACGTTACAAACAATCTCTTCAGGTGTTGTTTTATTTATCCAATCATAGGACGAAATTTCCCACATTATCGGAAGTAAACCTAAATCCGACAAAATAGACAATGTATCTTCATTGTATTGACCAAAAGGTGGTCTAAAATATTGGACTTTTGTCCTTGTAATTTCTTCAATTTTATCAACATTATTTTTTATTTGTTGATATTGCTGTTCTCTTTTTAACTTGAGAAGGTTTTTATGATTGTGGGTATGTGCACCAATTTGGTGCCCTTCATCTAAAACTCTTTGCCACGGCCTCTGTTTATATAATATTCTTGATTGCCAAAAAAACATGGCTTGAACATGTTTGTCTTTCAAAATATCCAAAATCGTCTTTAAGTGTCGACTCGGGCCATCATCAAAAGTAAGAATAACTTTTTTTTCAGTGGGTCTTAGTTGTTTACTATTTTTTATCCAACGATCATCTTTGAGGTCGTACACAACCTCTCCATTTGTTACTCATGGGCTACGCATTTATTTTCACCCCTAAACTAAAAGTATTAATAGTTACCTCTAGTTTTATTATATGCAAATCTTTATAATAAAGGAAATGCATAATAATTATTATATCTATACTATTTTTGCATGAATAATTAAAAAACAAAAAAAGCCAAGTTTTTGTCTACTTGGCTCTTGGTAACACGTGTTAATTACCTTAATTGGATTGGGTAGTTTCCTTGCTCTTTCACAGTACCAATTTGGATAAGTGTCTCATTACGAAGCTTGATTTCACTTTGCAGCTTTTCTGCTTGGTCCGGGGCAACGACAATGATTAAGCCTCCAGATGTTTGGGGATCGTAAAATAGCATTTCCTGATTTTTAGGAAGCGTTCTTAGATGCTCAACTTTACTATTAAATGATTGGAAATTGTTATTTATTCCCTCTGATTCTAACCCTCTATCTAATAACGAAAGGGCATCTTTCAGTAACGGGATATCCTTGACAACTAACTCAATTGTGACCTGACTTTTTTCGGCAATATCACTACTATGACCGATCAAACCATAGCCAGTAACATCCGTACAAGCGTGGATAACACATTGACACATTGCCTCTGCAGAATTTTTGTTTAGTTTTATCATGTAGTTAGTTACTTCATTAATCTGCTTATTCGTAGCAACATTTTGATCAAGAGCAGTGATGTAAACTCCAGTGCCAATGGGCTTCGTAAGAAAAACAAGATCACCAGGCTCAGCGCCTTCTTTACTAATAAACGTTTTGCCATCTGGTATATAACCAGTAACAGAAAGCCCATACTTCGGTACATCGTCAATCGTATGACCGCCAACAATAGCAATGCCAGCTTCGCTTACCTTGTCAACTCCACCGCGAATGATTTCCTCAAGATAACTTAGCGGTAGCGAGGTCAAAGGAAATCCGATAATGTTTAAGGCAAATAGTGGTGTGCCACCTTTAGCGTAAATATCGCTTAATGAATTGGCCGCCGCAATCGCACCGAACTGGTAAGGATCATCTACTACTGGGGTGATAACATCAACAGTCTGTAATAGTGTTTGCCCGTTAAAGTTATACGCGACAGCATCCTCACCGATTCCTGCTATTAAATTTTTATCATTACTTATTGGTATGTTACGCAAAACTTGCGTAAGATCAGATGATCTAATTTTACAAGCTCAGCCAGAGCCTGGCGAAAATGAAGTTAAAGAAATCGGTGGTAGTTTCATTTTAGTTACAACTCCCATTTATTGTTTATTTATCTAGTGAATTTTATCATGATAAGTAATTAGTTTCTTGAGTAAATTCTTAATGATTCAAGTTACCTATTGGCGCTGAATCAATATTATAAAATTGATTATATCATACCACTTTTAGAGAAATGAGGTACAGTGATGGATTTGCATCAACTAAAAACGTTTTACCATGTGGCTCATTTACTTAATTTTTCAAAAGCTGCCCAAAAAGTATCTTTAAGTCAACCTGCTGTTTCAAGACAGATCGAATCACTTGAAAAACATTTCGGTTTAGATTTATTTTATCGAATCAGCAAAAAAATTGAGCTAACTGATGCCGGTAGGAGACTTCTCCAATATACCGAACAATTATTAGCGCTTGCAGAGCAAACTGAAAAAGCGATGAATTCTTTAAAAAATATTGATGAAGGTCAGCTGACGATTGGTGCAGGAACTACGGTTGGAAATTATATTCTTTCACCACTAGTTTTGGAGTTTTCAAAAAGATATCCTAATATCAAAACAAAGTTAATCATTGCTAAAACATCTGAAATCATCGGAAACATTAAAGAAGGTTTAATTGATACAGCAGTAATTGCTAAATCAGTAAATCATCCTGAGTTCTATTACCAACCTATTTTTAGAGATGAAATTACTCTTTTAACATCTCCTAACAATTATCAAAGCATAAGTCACGCCGAAACCTTAGCGGATTTATCTAATGAAGTGTTTTTATTAAGAGAACATGGTTCCAACACACGTGAATGTATTGACTTGTTGATGGCAAAGCATCATTTTAAACCAAAAAAGATCATCGAATTAGGAACGAATGAAGCCATCAAGCACTCAATTTTAAAAGGCTATGGGATCGGTTTTTTGTCAAGATTTACTGCTCAACTAGAAATTGACCATAAATTGCTTCTCTCAGTCAAGTTGAAAGAGGAGTGCACGAGAGAATTCTCTACCATCAATCAAAAGGGCAAGTACACTTCTCCAATCATGTTAATATTTACGTCATTCCTGAAAAAAAATATCCATAGTCATCTAAATAGGAAATAACCCTTTTCAATGAATGAAGATATCGTTCTTGAAAAGGGCTATTTCTAATTTATTTAGTTGAGTGAATTTCATATTTCTAATAAATAGCCAATTTTTCCATCTGTCTACCTTTAGGGGAGCATAACTCCACTAGCATTGTTCGATTGTTATTTATTTTGTTCCTGGGATTTTACAACCATCTGGCCCACGGTCGTCTGCTTCCGCAAGTTTCTCTTTTTTCAATTGTACTTGCTGCCAATCAATATCGATCGTTGGCGAAAACTTTTCAGGATAGCGAATGTACCAGAGCTGCTTGCGTATCAAAAAATTGTCTGGGTTATAACGCAGTGCCTCATCTAGTTCTATTAATGCTGTTTCTTTTTTCCCCTGCTTCAAATACTCTAATCCTAGTGCAAATTTTGTTTTAGAAAGTTTGCGTTCAAGTTCTGATTTTTCGTTTGGTTCATAGTACACATCATCTAATACTGCTGTTTCAACTTTCCCAGCAATTAAATCCTCTAAGACGGCTAAATGTTCTTCTTTCGTTACATGAAAGCCTTGTTTCACCATCTTAATTGTTCCTGTTTCATCAAGAAAAATACCATTTGGTATAATGTCAAAATCAAAGTAATTACCAAGCTTGTTTTCGACATCAACAACAGTTGGATACGATAATCCTTCTGTGTATGGCTTCACTACTTCTGGACCTTGAATATCGACTGCTACTGAAAGAATTTGAAATGAACTGTCTTTATGATTATCTAAAAACTGCTGCCAACCTGGCAGTTGTTCTCGACATCGTCACCAAGATGCCCACATAAAAATGAGGGTTTTCTTACCCAATAATTGTTCCGTTGAAAATCCCTTGCCATCTAGCCCTGTCAAAGTAAAATTTGGCATTTTTTCTAATAACATCAAATCAACCTTCCTTGGGGATTTACCCCTCAAAAATTTTCAAGAATTCACCGCTACTCTAGTTCAACACCAAGACCTTCAGCCATACGATTAACAAAATTGAAATAGGAAGTAATTTGGCATAGATCCAAAATTTCACGGTCTGTGCAATCATGTTCCTTTAATAAGACAATATCAGCTTCACTGATGCTTGTCGGTTTGTCTGTAAGTTTAATTGCATAATCTAACATCGCCATTGTCTTTCCATCAATTTTGGCTTCTCGGTAATTCTTTTTAAGTGTTTTAACTAATAGCTCATCTTTCGTCAATAAATGGAGCGCCGCCCCATGATGTTCCATTCAATAATGACACTCGTTTGCTGCCGATACCGTAGTCGCAATCATTTCACGTTGCGCTCTACTTAAAGGAGATTTTTTAAACATTATTGTCTTGTAAAATGCAAGATGTGTCTCCATTGATTCTGGAAACAGACTGTGGACTTTTAAGATATTAGCCACTTTATTTCCCATACCCTCATAAAGCTCTTTTAATTTGCCTTCTGCATCAGCTTCGTTAATTACTTTTATGTAGCTCATAAATACCTCCAAACAATTTCATTCTACTTTTTAGATAATTTGATTAATTATAACTTATTTTGTTTATATTTTTCAAAATCAGGTGCAATTTTTAAGTTAATGATGCAATTATCTAGAAATACGTGCCTATCCACTACTAAATTTACTTAGTATAATAGATAATATTAGAAAATTAATTGGAGCGTGAGGCATGGATAAGATTACCTTAATTTCGCATATAAACCTTTTTGATGAACTTCCGATGAAAGAAATCGAAGTTCTCGATAACATGAGTACGATGCAACCTGTAAAAAAGGGCACCGTTATTATCTCCCCTATAAAACCAATTAAAGCATTATTTTTGTTAAAGAAAGGCCAAGTACGTCTTTATCGCGTAAATGCTCAAGGAAAACAGTTTACAACAGACATTTTGGTAGATGGTAATCTTTTTGGTGAAACAACTAGCTTTTCAATATCCGATAATGAAATGTACGTTGAAGCGATGACAGATACATATCTCTGCACAATGGCCAAAGATGAGTTTGAAACTTTTATTGAGAAAAATCCGCAAATAGCTTTAAAGCTAATTAACATTCTTACTTCCCGTCTAAAAGATACCTATGATCTTAGTGAGAGAATCGCCTTAGGTGACGTCAAATATCGTGTACTTTATTTGTTAGTCCGGCTAAGTGAACGGTCTGGCAAGCGCAAAAACGAGTGGCAAACCATTGAAATGAGACTTACTCATAATGATATCGCAACAATGGTAGGTTCAACTAGAGAAACTGTAAGCTCTATTATTAGCCAACTTCGCAAAGACGGCTTGTTAAAAAAGGGCTTACTCTATTACTCCATTGATGCTGATCAGGTGAAGGAGAAATTAGAATTAACTTAATTTTTACTTAGGTGAATGACTTTCATAATACCATTATACTAGCCATATCTAGTACCTTAGTGGCACGAATCTGCTTTATGTAATTCTTTCAGGCACCTGATATTAGGCGGGTTCTATGCAGAAAAAAAATAGTGATACTATTGATTATTTAATTGAGATCGTTTAATGACCAAGATGAGCCTCTTATTAAAAAATTAGCTAACCGGTTGCTCTCAATTCATGATTAAAACGGTGCTTGGTAATTGCTTTATGATGACCCTGTTATTAAGAATGCTCTCAAACGAATCAAAAACAGCCCTTTTTATCGGAAAGTAAGATAAAAAAGGGCTTTGGCAATTATTAGCATACCATTCTGGTTTAGCTGTTGGGATTGCATCGAGAGGTAGTTTCGGACTTACCAAGCTATTGTGATTTCATTTTATTCCAAGGTTTTAGAGACCCCGTGTGCTTAGTTATTCAACATTTTTTATACTAATTCTTTGATCATTTTGGTTTAGTAGCTTATATAGTTGGATTATTAATAATCCTTGTTTGTATGTCGCATCAACCTTATCGTTACGAACGGCATAAGGGAGTTGTATAACGCGCTTGAAGTCGCCATACTGAAACTCTTTTTGTGTTAACTTAAAATTATTAAATTGTACATCAATATTTCCACTGACTTCAATTGTATTCAAATGAACTTTTAGCGAGACCATATCGACGTTTTCGATACCTGGTAATAAAACGACACAAAGCATTTCATTATATCCTTCATAGAGATTTACTTGTAAATTGCTGTTTTGTTGGTTGTTATTGTTATTGTTAATAAGATGCTGAAAGCCTTTGAAAAAATCTTGTTCAAAAGTTTTTTGAAACGGTTTCATCCACTCCATCATGTCACGATCCATTGTGCTCACCACTTTTCGCTTATTTAATTATTTTTACACCAATTTAAACTGTTATAATTTTAAAAGTAGAAGCTGGATAAAAATAAATGAAAGAGCCAATCGTTTAGATAGACTCAATCATTTAGATATTTCCAGCTAGATTTTGATCAATTAGATCTGGATCCAATATATTGTTCGCATTAATTCCGTTGTTTGTGATTGTAAAATCCCCCGAGTTTCCACCACCAGAGCCAGAAACAACTTTCGAAGTACTTTTTGGCGAAATATTGAGCGTATCTCCGAAATTGATTACGCCACTATTTTCATTAATTTTAAATGGGCCACCGACGATAGAAGGCATACTAACACCCTTTTCATTTCGTATTAATATATAGTGTATGTGAAGCTGTTTTAGAGGTTACATTAACTGTTAATTTGTATCATTGTCTAGTTGCCTAATATGTTTGATTCTACTCTCGGCAGCAATATAGTTATTTGAGCCGATTTGATATAAACTAGAGGCTGAAACACTCGTAACATGGATATGATCAACTTTAATAAAGGATGATAGATTATATCTATTAGTAGTAAGGTTAGTAACCATCTTAGGTTTAGGTATCTCCATTGTAAAGATCGGAAACGCTTCAAAATCGCCTTCTTTTCCAAAGAAAATTTGGACTCGTCGTTGCACAGCAAGGACTCGAGAACGTGGGGTAACTTTAGACGCATCCCCAATCAAAAAAATAGAACTTAATGATACGTTTCTTACAATTGTATGATTGACCATCGAAATCCTTTTAGGCACGCTAGATCGACTCCTTATTCCGATGCTAGTGGAGCAAAAGGACCAATAATTAATGATTCAGGTGGTGTATCAAAAACAGAAGCTAGTGAAATGTTATCAGTATCCCCAACTAAAAAAATAGATGAACTCGCTACTCCTACTACATTAATGTTTCCTACACTAATACTATGGTTTACGACAGTGAAATTCATAAGAGTTTACTCCCCTTTTCTTGGAATATGTTTTACAAATTCTTCCACAGTTCGGTTGATATCATTTTTTATTGTGTTTAGGGTCGTTTCTTTAATTTTATCCAAAGCTTCTTCGTTTTGGTCTTCTATATTGATATCCTTAATGTAATATTGAATCCGACTATCAATTTGTTTTCTTATATCTTCTACGATAAATTCTCGGTACGGGGTATCAAGTTGATAATTATAAAGTTGTTCAATTGATTTCATAACATTGTAGCATTCACCATTTAAATAATTATCAACCTCTTTTTTAATACTTTCATAAAATTGAGAGTTTTGCAGTGATGGATTAGGGACATTTATTTTGTTTTGATTTATTGCAAAATCTTCGAAGGAATTCGGCTCGATACCACCTGTAGGTGTTATACCAATATTTAGCGTACCTTCTAGTCTTTCGACCTTTAACTGATCAAATTTATATTCAATTTTTTCTGGTCGACGAGAAATCTGCTGGTTTAATGTAGCTAACTCATTTTGTAGATCTTTCATTGAATTTTCTAATTGTTCAATTTTTCGTTGTTGAGCTTCTAAATATTGGTACAGTTGTTGAAGGTTTGTCATAAAGTCGTAGTTATAATTCATACATTCCCTCCTTGAACAAATAGCTACTATTTAATTACTACCTTGGTGGAGCTGGTGGAGCTGCTGGAGCTGGGGAAGCAAGGGGCACAAGTGGAATAGGCGCTATTGGATCCACTGCCACAGGGCTAGGCTCCACAAAATCACCCGTATTATAGAGATTTGATAAAGCTTTGATCATCCCCGCGCTGCCAATTTGTAAAACCGATGAGTTTGTAACGCCACCAACTTTTAAAGTATTAATATTTATTGTTTGATTAATATAGAAATTCACCTAAACACCACCTAAGCTAAATGATTGTGCTTATATTAGAATCTGCAAAATCTTTATCGTACGTATTTGTTTCACTGTAATCATTTCTCAATGTTAAATGGTCACCTGTATTAAATGATCCTGCACCAGCAAAGGTCTTTGCTGTGCTAACAGGAGAAATTGTAAAAACATCTCCTATATTAAAAACGCCACTACTCCCAATAGCATTTACTTTTACGGCACCAACAATTGCAGGCATAAATATCCGTCCTTTTGGCATCTCCAATGAAATAATGGATCAGTATGATGGTCCGTTTTTTCATTGGAGATGCCTTATTAATAACTTTTCTTATTACCAACATATGTGAATGCCCAGTAAATGTTCCATATAATTAAGGGAATGAATGAAATGAGATTACTAAGTCAAGTTGTGAATGAAATTTATACATACGGATAGAACACCCGTTACATCAGTGACGGGTGGTTCATACAAGAAAAGCGCAAGCGCCTGAAGCTAGACAGACACGAAAACTTTATACGTTCTTACCTTTTAAAATAGGAAATAACCCTTTTCAATAGATGATGAGTCTTCTTAAAAAGGGCTATTTCCTATTTATTTATTTATGATGATGATAGAATCGATCAACCTATACTCAGTTGTTGGATCGTAATTTAATTTGTTCATAGGATTTTACAACTTTCAAATCCACAATCTTCTGCTTCCTTGAGCTTTTTTTTTCTGCTGCTCCTGTTGCCAGTCAATATCAATTGACTTAGATTTTAAGCTTATCTCTCCACTCACTATGATACATATATGAAACTCCTTGATAATATAAAAACGGGACGATTATTTCGCTATTCATTTGGAAAATTTCATTACTCCGTTCAGGCTTCTCTAATATATCAACTTCATCAAAAGGAATTTTTTGCTCTTGTAAAAAACCTTTCATTATTTTACATTTTGAGCATCCTTTCATCGTGTACAAAATGGCTGTAGTCAACATATTCTCCTCCCAATTATTTCTAGTGCTAATCGTTTTCGATACTTTGCTTTTGGTGTCAGACACCATGTGAAATTCACCAGATAATACGATGGTACCAAGGTTAAATATTCACAAACTTCTTGATTGGTGTCAGACACCCTAATATTGATTTAATGATTTGATCATTCAGATTCAGCACCATTAGGATGTTACATCTAGTTGAGTTTGATATTGCTAATTTAATGGTGTTATGAATTTCTCTCTATTACTTATGGTCTAAATTATTTTTTTAAGATCATTTACAGTAGGCATATCCTGATAATGATGAACTTGAATAATCCCACCCTTACCAAGATATGATGGAATTGTCCATATCTTATTTTGTACCGCGCTCTGATAATCATTTTCAACAATATTTCTATATTCATCACCAGTGACCGCCTCAATGAATTCACTTGAACTCAATCCAATCTCTTTGGCGATATTTGCTAGAAGGATAAGATCTTCTATATTCTCATCCTTCTCCCATACAGCCTCAAAAATCCGCTGGTGATACTCATGAAACAAACCTTTACTTTTAGCATATTTAGCCCCTACATGCGCTAAATATGTATCTCTTTTCGCGGATGGTGGCTGTATCTGTAATCCTGTTTCTTTTATTAGTTTTTCAAGATACTGTTTCGCACCATTACCATACCCTTCTGGTTTAGCTGGTGGGTTTGCGTCTAGAGGTAGTTTCCACGCTTTCCAATCTAGTGTAACTCCATCTTGTTCCAAAGGTTTTAGAGACACCGTCTCCGTATAGCAAAACGGTCAAGTATAATCAAAGAATATTTGTAAATGTTCCATTTTATCAGCTCCTTCTTATAAGTTTTATTCAACAATCACTAATTCTCGTATATGCTCATGAACATTAAATCCCTGCACATGGATTTGCACTCATAATAGGGCTCCATCCAAATACGTATCGCCAATCAGAAATGTTATTATAGTGGTATTCTAACAAATTTAACCGTGAATTTATGTAATCTAACTTACACTTTGACATCTGAGTCAGTACCTTCGTTAATATGAGTTCTGCAATCGATATCAGTGTTAGGCATTTACTTCTAGTGTTAATCCTTCTTCCAACGATACGGTAACTTGACCATATTTTCATCTCCACTAATTGTCTGAATACTATCAAGCATATCGATAACTATTTTCCTCTGTAAATCTCGTCTCCCAGCAGCTCCAAAACTTCTCCCTAACGGAAATCGTAAATGGAGAGCACGAGGCACAGCTACTTTTTTACTTAAGTCAGGTAAATGGGAAATACTACTTGTGGCAATCCCAGCCTTTTCAACTGCTTTTTGAATCAATCCCACGGATTGATGACAAATATATCAGCCAGGTGATGCTAGCAGCACATCTACCTTGTCAGCCTTTAACTGAGCAACAATTTGCGGGATTGTTTCTTCAAGTAGTGGTTTGGTATTTGGAATATAACCCATTAATCCATAATGAGTCGAAGCTGTAGCATTAATTATCCCCTCATCCCGAAGCTCATGAAGGATAGCAATCGGAAAAACGCAATTAATATCTTTCTCAGCATCCGTTATATCATAATGAGTATGGGTAATCATTAGTTCCGCTTCAATAACATCATCTTGAATTAAACGGAGGCTATGATCGCCATTCTCTACATCAAACCCAGCTTGAGACTTCAGGTGAACACCAGCCGTTGTTAAAAAAGCGACCCGCCACTCTTTCATTGGCTTGTCTAGCTTTACCAACCCAACCTTATCTGTTTGACC
This sequence comes from Bacillaceae bacterium IKA-2, assembly GCA_031761875.1. Classification (GTDB taxonomy): domain Bacteria; phylum Bacillota; class Bacilli; order Bacillales; family Anaerobacillaceae; genus Anaerobacillus. The sequence continues at coordinate 3,642,797 of CP134492.1, forward strand.
CCTTACCATCACTTTTGCTACTTTCGTAAACAGAAAATGCTTTATTTTTTTTAGCATACTTTGCTTCCCCCTAACTTTGGTTGGTGTATTACACTCGGTGTCAGACACCATGTGAAAATCGCGTGATAATACGATAGTTTCAAGTTTCTGTATTCACAAACTTCTTGATTGGTGTCAGCGTACTATGTCAATTAGTTTTTTCTAAAAATTAAACAAACTTAATAAACTCATGTAATAATATACAAAAAATTCCAATAAGCAACTGACAGAAAGCTTATTATTGAGCCTTTCTCCTCTCGGACTTGAAAAGAACCTTAACCTCGTTTTTCATACTACAGGGATACAACCTGGTTAGTTCAGGATTTTATCTTAACGTACAATTCGTATTTGTAGGACGAGGTAAATCATGCTGACACTCGAGGTCTACAGCCTCCGGCACCGAATCGATTTTCCCTCAGTCCCAGAGGAGGAGACTCATATTTTTACTGTTATTTCACTATGCTGCACTAATGATTCGAGAAAACTCCGACATTTTTGTATGTCGTAACTTTGCTTTCATCATTCGTAAATACTGGTAAGACTCATCATTTGTCTGATACACGGTTCGATTCGTAAGCATCGCAAATGCTATTCGAATGAACTTATTTCCTAAGGCAATGTACGCTTTTCTTTGATGTTTGCCTTTCGCTCTGAGGTTCTCGTAATACGGACGTACATCTTTATTGTGCTGTGCTAAGCTCTTTCCAATATTATAGACGACATAGCGTAAATTCTTATTTCCTTGTTTCGATATTTTTCCATAGAACCCTTCTAGACCCCCTGATTGAATGACAATTGGATTGGTTCCTGCTTTTTTGATAATCTGCCCTGCATGCTCAAAGGCCAGTACATCGCCTACCTCACAGTAGAATTCCGCTGCCGTTGTCACTCCAATTCCTGGAATACTGAGAAGGAGACGCCCATCTGTTTCTAATAAAATACGCTCAATTTCTCGATCTAACACCTTTATATTGGCATTCAGATTTCGAAAGTTTGGTAAGGCTAGCTTTAGTAATAGTAGCTCAGCTCGAACGTCTCTTTTAGGCCTGCATAGGCTTTCCTTAGCGATATATAACAGGTTCTTAATGGTTAAATCTCGTAACTTCAAATTATGTTCAATCGATAGGTTTCGAAGATCTTCTTCACTCATTGATAGAAGATCTTCTGGGTGCGGGAAGTTTTCCATAAAAAAGAGGGAGGACTTGCCCCAAAAATCACTAAATAATTCTACTTTATTTGGCGTATGACCATTTACTATAACGTGCCCTTGGAACTCTCTCCAAATTTTGTCCATTAACGTCCGGATCTCTACCTTGACTCTGGATCTCTTTCTAACTTCACTCCTACGTGCTCTCGTTAACGTTATTAACTCTTGATGAGTTCCCGTCGGCAACTTACTCTCCGTCCCTTTATTTTGAATAATGACTTGGGCAATAGCCTTGAGATCGAGGTCATCGGTCTTAGTCCAGTTCAACGAACTTGATCTTTCTTCGTGTGTCGTTGCCGCATTGATAATCGTTACACCGTATCCTAAAGCGCCTAATTCCCTCACAATATCCTCATAGTAATGCCCCGTTGCCTCAATACCAACAAAAATCCGCTCTGCGTCAACTTCCTTGCTTGCATGCTCGATCTTTTCGTGAAGTTGGCTAATACCTTTTTTATTAACACCAAAAAATGTAGGTTTCACTAGTACATCACCAAAATAATTACACACCATCGCTTTCTGATAAAACTTCGCTGCATCAATGGCTACAATTAATACTCGCTCCAGATCTGTACCTCTTAGCTCAGATCGGAATTGACTTCCTTTTCTTCCTCTAATATTATTAGACTTAGATTTATGTTTTTGCCCCATGTGACTCACGCTCCAATTTTGTAGTTTGTGATGAGGCTTCCCGTCAGGTAGTTTTATCTTACTACATGTAGTCGCTGGGGTCTTTTTTTGTCCTTTTTTCTCCTTTCTCCTCTTTAAAAGATCTTTCGACATTTATTATTTCATACACCAGACACCCGACTAAGTAACTACCGAAACCACTGAATGTACTTTTTTGCTAATTTAGGGATCGCCCCGCCAAATAGCTTCTTGCGCCAGTATTGGTCTGCTAATCTTTGCAAAATTGCGCCTCTGATTGGATAAGGGTGAATAACATTTGATAGATTACCTATTTTATGTCCATGCTGTTTCGCATAAACGATTTCCTGCATCCACTCCCCTGCTCCAGGGCCAACGGCGTGTGCTCCTAATATCTTGCCATTTTTGTCGGTAATTACTTTTGCGATCCCATCTAGCTTACGATCAGCTACAAAGCGGTCTACATCATCAGTGGTTACCTCGTATATAGTTGCATTGTCAGCAAACTTAACTCTTGCCTCTTGTTCTGTTAACCCTAAATGGAACACTTCTGGATCTGTAAACGTTACCCAGGGAACATTGTCGTAGTCAACTTTCTTTTTTAAACCGAATACGGCATTTGCAACGACTACTTTCCCTTCCATTCCCGCTGCATGTGTAAAAGGAAACGCACCAATAACGTCACCAACGGCGTAAATATGAGGAATAGAAGTTTTTAATGTCGGTGTGACGACAATATTTCCTCTTTCTACCTTCACACCAATCGCCTCTAAACGTAGATTTTCAATATTAGATTTTCGACCCACGGCGACTAAAATCTCGTCTACCTCAATGTTTTCATCATCTCCATCGACACTTATTGTAACTATTTTTGTACCGCTGTCAGTTAGTGCAACTTTTCTCACCCCTGCCCCAAGTCGAAATTCCAACTCTTTTTCAAGTGCTTTTTTAACAAATGGAACAATTTTGTTATCTTCTCTTCCAAAAATTTCTTTTGCCATATCAACGACTATGACTTCGGAACCAAACCTTGCCATTGCTTGCGATAGCTCTAAACCAATCGGGCCTGCACCAATCACTAGCAGTCGCTTTGGAGCTTCTTCTTGTTCAAAAATCGTTTCATTTGTTAAAAATCCAGCTTCAGATAAGCCATCAATAGGTGGAATGATTGGTCGAGAGCCTGTCGCTATGACAATTCGTTTTCCATATATAACCTCATCTATACCACTAACCTCAACATGGTTAGCATCTTTAAATGTCCCTAGCCCTTGGTAGACATCAACACCCATATCTCTGAAGCGATCGGCACCGTCGTGGCCTTGAATCTGAGCAATTGCTGCTTTGACACGTTTTTTTGCAACAGCTAAGCTAGCTTCACCGTCTAGTGTCATCCCAAACTCTGCAGCTGCTTTTCTTGCTGTAAATATTTCTTTTGCCGCCTCTATTAGCGCTTTAGAAGGAACACAACCATAATGCAAACAATCTCCACCAGGCTCTTGTTCCTTTTCAATAAGTGCCACTTTTGCTCCTAAACTTGCGCCACCAGCAGCAACCGTTAACCCACCAGCCCCGCCACCAATAACGATCAAATCATATTTTTTCATCAACACAAACCCCCATCTTTTGATTGCCCTTGACATCTTACTGTCGAACGATCACCTTGCTTAAATTGTGCGATTTGACTCGGTGTCAGACACCATGTGAAATTTAGGCAAGAACATCGCAGTGTCGCGATTTGATATTCACAAACTTTTCATTTGGTGTCTGACACCGCACTTAATTAGTCTTTCAGTATTCGTCTAGCTTCTAATAACCTTTGCATGCCTGTAAATATTTCAACGGCTAAGAAAATTAGCGTGATTAGTAGTAAATGATTTGCGAGTAAGATCATCAATGTAAATAAAATAAATCCTTCTGTTCGCTCTGCAAGCCCTGCTTGATAATGAAATGACTTCATGCCTTTGTTCTCGGAAACTGCTCCTACTGTTAAAAATACCGTCATTGAAAAAATAATCGAGACGCTTAGTAATAACAAAGCCCACATTGCATCAGGAAATGCGAAGGCTAGGCCCAAAATCACACTTATTTCAACTAAACGATCTAGTGTTACATCTAGTACCGTTCCCCAGCTAGATGGCTTTGTTAGTCTCGCCATCGTTCCATCTACTGCATCTAAAAAGCCAGAAAGCCAGAGCACAACAACAGCGATAATAGGATAACCAAAGTATATTAACAAACCTGTCGAAACTCCGATACAAAATGAAATCAATGTTACTTGATTAGCTGATAAACCAAGCTTTAATAGCCCTTTTGCAGAACTCAAAATCATTGGTTGAACATATTTCCTACCATGTGTATCAAGCACAAGCAATCCCTCCGATCACGTTTTCACGGAAATCCCTAGTTTCTGTTTTAATCTTTTACTTGTCAGAATAGGAATAAACATGACAAGTAAGAATATGGCAATAGCCAAGAGAACGGTTACCCAATCGCCATCGACGATACTTGCCCCTAAAAAGTTGTAAGCAAACGTTCCTGGGATGATCCCAAAAAGAGTTCCGAAAAAGAATGCTCGTAATTTTACTTTTGATATCCCTGCTAAGTAGCTGATCATATCAAAGTTTAAAATAGGAATGAAACGAAGCAGGACAACGTAAAAAAAGCCTTTTTCCTCTAATTGTCTTTGTACGGTGGCCGATTTTCCAGTCCACTCTTTTTTTGCAACATTTTTCCCTAACTTCCGGGCGATTATAAATGAAAGTACCGCTCCGGCCGTTGCCCCAATAACTGTAAATATCGTACCAAATGCAGCTCCAAATGCTAACCCTCCCGCTAAAGATAAGATCGATGCAGGAAACAAAATCAATGGTCGTAATGTATAAATAATGATAAATAAAAATGGTGCAAACCAACCAAACGATAAAATCCAATTGCGAATTTCTACAGGAGTTGTTTGGATATACTCATTGTTAAACCACAATAAAAACCCGATCGTTAGTAAAATAATTAAACTTTTTAGCATCGTTTTTTTCTTCAACTTCAACTTTACCTCAACTCCCCTCTGCCTCACTTTAACTGCCATACATCAGTTTCGTTTATTGTAACAATTACCTCATCTTCTTCATTTATATCTTGATTAGTTGGGATAATAATCTCTCTAACAACTTCATCTAGGCTAATTTTATCGAACGACTGACCATATTTCATAAAACGTTTCGTAATCCGACCTTTCCAGCTAAACTTCGTGTCATTTTCAACAACATCGGAAACCGTTAATTTAGTAACCGGAACAAATAACCCACTATCAAGAACAAAACCTTCACTAAAAAACGCCGCTACTTCTTTATTTTTCGGGAAATGATAGACCTCATCAGGTGTACCAATTTGCTGCAACGTTCCATTCTCCAAGACGGCAACGCGATCACCGATCAGCATCGCTTCTTCCTTATCATGGGTAACGAACATGGCAGTCATTCCTTCTTGCTTCAATAAACCATGAACCCATTCTCTTAAAGTGCTGCGAAGCTCTGGATCTAACGAACTGAATGGCTCATCAAGTAGTAACAATTTTGGTTTTAAAATTAACGCCCTCGCTAATGCAACACGTTGCTGCTGCCCACCTGAAAGTTCGTATGGATAACGGTTCTCAAAACCTGTCATCTCTACCTTTGCCAAAAACTCCTGTCCACCCTTTATCCGCTCTCTTTTTCCGACCTTTCTCATCTTCAAGCCATAGGTAACGTTTTCTATTACGGTCAGATGCGGAAAAAGTAAGGTTTGCTGGAACATCATCACGATTGGGCGCTGACTTGGGGAAACATTGACAATATTGTTTCCCTCCACAAAAATTTCCCCCGAAGTCAGGTTTTCTAGTCCAGCAATGCAGCGGAGTAATGTAGACTTACCAGTCCCGGACGGTCCTACTAAGCTAACAATCTCACCTTCAGCGATCTCTACAGTTATATCTTTAAAAATCGTTCCTTCTGAAAATTCTTTTTGACAGTTTACCAATTTAATCACTTGGCCATTTTCACCACCTTTTTTTACAATAACTATTTTAACGAATTTCATCATTCTAATTTTACGCCAATAAGATACTAAATCTAGTTGAGTTAAAGTGTTCTCAACTAGATTTAACTCGATATGCCTAAATTATTGGTATTATGAAATCCACTCATTTACCTATAAAAATCGTCACTCGAATTACTAGTTCCACCATCACAATAAACAAAAGTGGTAGTAATGCAAACATAAGTGAAAAGCTGGCAATAACCATGTCATCTACAGAAGAAAAATACGGGTAATAGAGCATCGCCAACGTTACGACATTTCCGCCTCCAATAAGCGCGGTCAGTACGTACTGACTTAACGAGATAACATATGTTAGGTAAATCGCTGCTCGCAAACTTGGCAACAGTAATGGAAACATGACCAACCAAAACGTACTTAACGTTGTGCCACCAAGTGTGAATGACTGTTCCTCCCACTTCATTCCAACCCGCTCGAATCCAGATCGCAAAATCCTAATTGAATAGGGGACTGTCGGGATCAAGTGAACAAGAACCACTCCTAACCACTGATCGGCAAGACCTAATTTAATCATCGTTAGATGAATGCCCATTGCTATCGCCAGGGCTGGAATAAGAATCGGCATAAATAAAATCGTTTCAATGACACCTTTACCTTTAAACGAATAAAAAGCAAGTGCTCTCCCCGTTGGAATTGCAATTAATAAGTTTAATAAAATAACAGCGATTGCGATTTTATAAGTAACTGAAATAGCCGCAACAATCTTTGGGTCATTCAAGACAACGCTCCAGCCCCGTAAGCTGAAATCTGAAGGAAGGAGTTCTCCCCAACTCCAGCCAACAGCAAGACTTTTCAATGATAAAAGGATGATAGGCACGGAAAACACGGCGATTAATATAACGATTACGATCATTTTTCGCTGTTTTTTCATTTAATTTCCCCTCATCATTCGATAACGCTTTTTTTGTAATAGATAAAAAAATATCGTTGCCAAGATCATTATCATCGCTGTAATTAAGAGCATACTGGCCATTGCAAGTGGTCGGTTACTCCAATTACCCTCAAAAAACCATTGATAAGCTAAAACTGGTAGCATTTTCGGGTATGTTGCGCCAAGTAAATAAGGGACTTCAAAGGCTGCAAATACAAAGGCAAAGATAATCAAACCCGTTTCAACGACAACTGGAAAAAGCCAAGGCCATTCGACCGTCCGAAAAGTTTCCCACTTGCCACCGCCAAGTGTTCTCACAACATCTTTATAGCGGTTATCGATTTGAGCAAATACTGGCAGAAGCATCAGGACAACAAAAGGGATCTCCTTCCAAATATACGTTAAAATAATTCCAACACCTTGACGATCCATCACAATGATCGGAAATTGGCTCATTTCATCAATAATTCCAATTTGGCTAGCCAACGTTGAGAACAAGCCACTCGGTGCAAATAAAAGTAATATCAGATAACCCGCAATAAAATGTGGAAACAGCATTGGCAACCAGATAAGTAGTTTCCAGGATTTTTTTAGTAATATTTCATGTAAGAACTTCGTCACGACAATACCAATTGTAAGTGCGATGACGGTTGAAATAAATGAGACTCGGAAACTAAATACTAGTGAATCCCAAAATGACTTTTGTTCAAATAGTCTGCTGTAATTGGCAAACGTTAAGCCTTGACCTTTTGGATCTGCAAAACTCTCGATTATTGTTTGTAATAATCCATAGGCGACAAGAATTAAGACGAATAATAGCCCTGGCAGCAAATAAAGAAATTTTTTATTGGTTGAATTGTACCACCTCATATAACCAATTCTCCTTTATCCACTCCACATATCGGGAATCAACTTCCGGAAGTAGATGCTCTTGTAATATTTCTGCTGCCAAAACCGATTTCCCCCGATCTAGAGTAGCTAAATGCTGTTGATGTTCCTCTCCAAGCTTCGTAGGATCCAACGCCATGTTCTCCCCCCACATACCAGGTTCCATCTTTGCTAATTGTGCTTCAGGACTTAGCAAGTAGTTGATTGCGACTAATGCTCCCGATTTATTAGGACTGTTAAAAGGAACGGTTAAAAAATGGGTATTTCCAATTGATCCTGATTCTAAAACAAACGTTTCCGTCGTTTCCGGAAAGATCCCATCTTCAATGAAACTAACTGCTCGTGCCTCATTGTAGCCCATCGTCATCCAAACCTCGCCTTGACTATATAAGCGATCTAAGTCAGTCAACGTTTGCGGATAGGTTTCCCCTTTTCTCCATAAATAAGGCTTAATCTCATTTAAATAACTCCACATCTGATCACTGCTAGCGTTCGCAAGCTCCGCGTCATAGCCATTTTCAAGGAGCATTTCTATGTCACCAACACTTTCATAAAATAAGTGTCGTATAAACGCATTTCCAGTAAAATCATTTGCTTCAGGATAAGTGAATCTACCCGGATTTTCTTCCATCCATATTTTCAAATCAGCAAACGTTGTAGGTGGGTTCGCTACTTTCGCGGAGTCGTATTGAAACACAAATTGCGCCTTTCCCCACGGTGCCTCTAAACCGTCAACTGGGGTACCGAAATCATAATTTACATCTAGACTTTCTCCATCAATGTACGCTAAATAGTTTGGAAGATTTGGTGCAAACGAACCCCATAGGAGATCATTCTCCTTTGCATTTTTAAAATTTTCGCCATTTAACCAAAAAATATCGATTGTTCCCTCATTTTTATTGGCACGTTTTTCTGTCATTAGCTTTTGTAAAATTTCGTGAGTATCCATCGGTGTCCGGACTAACTTCACCCCATACTGTTCCATTAAATTAGGCGCGACCCATTCATCCATATATTGATTAATGCCATCATCGCCACCCCACATGAAAATTCTCACTTCTGTTTCTTCAGCAAGTACTGCAATGTCCTCCCAATTTTCCTCAAGGATCGCTTCACTCTCTTTACTAACAGCCGTATCCTTCTGTCCGCATCCAGCAATAATAATAATTGTTAAAAAAGCAATAATCGAAATAAAAATATTTTTTTTCATACTATCCCCCTAATTATTTAGTCTTTAGTGAATTTCATCATATCAATAAATTAACCACATCAAGTTACAACTAGTTGTAATATACTAATATTTTGAATCAGTAACAAAATACCAAGTATTTTGAATCAGTAGCAAAATACCTAGTGGCGCTGAATCTACATTATGAAATTCATTTATCTATTTTCAGTATAGAAAAAGCCGCCTTATTTTTCTGTAAGGCAGCTTACACTATAACTATATTATATAGCTGTGAAGCTCGGATACTCAACTTAGAGCTTTATCACGACTTAAAAATCAATAAGAATTATTGCTTTTTCCAGCTCTTTTCGAACCTAGGCTTTAAAATTGATCCTATAACAACCATAACGAATACTACTAGAAAAACTACAAATAAGATCCACACTGAATCGGTTGCATGTTCTCCTAAGTATGAAAAAAGAATCGTTGCTGGTGTTTGCCCGATGGCTGTCCCAATTATATATGTTCTAAATCTCATCGTTGTCAAACCTGCAGCAAAGCTAACCATTCCATAGGAAGCAATCGGAACAATCCTCGCTAAAATAATTGAATGAATACCATAACTTTTAAAAAAATTACTCATCCAAGATAAGATTTTTTTGTTCACGACTTTTTCGACGACTGGTCTACCTAAGCTACGTGAAATATAAAAAGCAGCTATTGCACCGAAAAGAGCACTAATCCACGAGAGAAGTCCACCTAAAAATGTACCAAATAAAAGTCCATTAGCAAAAGTTATCACAAAAGTTGGTAACGGTGCAATGATAACTGCTATGATCATTAAAATCGTAGAAACAAATGGCGACCAAAATCCATATAACAGCAAGTAATCTCTTATGCCCTCAATATCTCCATTTGCTAGTTGTTTAATTGATTCATCAATAAAACTTCTGACACTTGGTAAAAGTGCATACAGCAAGATAGGCGATAAGATGATCACAAACCTAATAAATATCATGGTCGCTCGGTTTTTTTTCAACTCGTTTACTCCTCAATTCAAATAGTTCAACAAAAACAACTAATTACTACTTAGTGGAAAAATATTCAGATAAAAAAGTAGTGACTTCTTCTGGTGTTTTTGCGTTAGCACTGTGTAAGTGTCCGATTTTCTGCCCATTTTCAAACACTAAAAGGCTTGGAATCCCCATCACTTCATATTTTTCTGCTAACTCTGGAATATTGTCTCGGTCTACTTCATAAAACGGGAAAGCTGGTAATTGTTCAAGTACACTTCCAATAAAAAAGTCCATTCGTCTACAATCAGGGCACCAATCAGCATAAAATTTAATCACTACTCGATTGTCACCGACAATTAGATCTTCAAATTGTTGTTTGTTTTCAATATTTTCAGCCACTTGATCATCTCCTTTTGATAATTATAAATCATTTCTATTGTAACATCCGTAAGCTAGCTTACAAAAATGACTGGTTATCCTAAAAGCGCCTTATCCTGCTCAACAAGATAATTTTGAAACATCTCTGTCAAAATGCAACAATAAAAAAAGGCTGATCTGAGTGAACAGATCAACCCTCTTGTTTGATAAATAGCTTGCTGAGTGAATTTCTTAATACCAATAAATCAGCCACATCTAGTTGAGGAGAATGGATCAACTAGATGTAGTATTAGTAGCGCTGAATCAGTTCAGCATGATGAAATTCATTAACTTTACTTCTAATAACCAGTACCCACATACGCCGTTCCAATAATTACTAACAATATAAATAGAACAGCGATTAGCGCGAAACCTGCTCCTGCTCCTGTTCTTGCTACCGGTGCCGGTGCTCCTCCTGGCCCAGCGAACGCTGTTGCTTGTGCTTGTGCTTCTGCTCCATATGACATGGTAAGACACTCCTTTTTATATTTTTTTTGTAGTTATTAAACCACATATCCACACTATATTCATAACTCATAAAATGTGACTAGACAAACAGACTATTTATTCTATTTTTAAAGATCATTGAAAACTAAAGCGAACCCGATAATACCTACAAAAAACACCACTCTTATGAACTCATCATTTGAAATAACTCCTTACTTCATCCGCATCATTGGTCTATATAACACATATCCAAGGTTACCCTATAGCCAGTATTTATGCGATCATGGAAATCGCGTACTTAGCTCTTTTACTAATAAAGATTTTGTGAAATTTGTGGATATATCGCACCTATTTAATAATAAAAAATTACTTTCCTTAGACGGGGTACACCCTAATAAACTAGGTTACCAATTAATTGCAGAACAAATAGTTTCATCTGGGTATTATCCTATTTTATAAAATGTTAACTACTTAAATGAAATTCATTCATTTTGATATATATCTAGATGCTTAAAAGAGAAGTAAACAAAAAAAGAGCGATGCAATCCAATGCATAACTCTTTTGCCTTTTAATATTGTCTGATTTTTATCTTTACTTCGGTTATAACAAAACAAGTATGAATTGTATGAATTCTCTTGATGTGTTTATTACCCTTAATTAAATTGTCTTTTTGTAAACAACAGCTAAAATTAGCGCGAAGAAAACATGTGTCATTAGGTTCATTAATTGGTCTGGTGTAAATGCTTGAGGTAAATTGGTTCCCATTCCCATCATCATTGGCATTATCACAAGCGGACCAAGGATCCACAAAACTACACCATAGATAACTGCAGCTTTGTAATATGAACCTCTCGTCTTAACAATAACTCCGAAACCTATTCCAAATACAATACTTATGATCATGTGTATGATCCAACCGACAATTACACTTTCGCTCCCTACCATACTCGCGACCATTGGGATCATTCCCATCATCTGCATTAACATTCCAAATACAATCCCTGCAACAATACCGCCAATAATCCCCGCTCGAATAGGTCTTTGATATGTTTCCACTACATCACTCATGTTATTATCACTCCTTTTTTAAATTTTCTTAATTTTATAATAACTTAATCGTCATTAATAAACTGTAAGCCAGATTACATATTTAAAAATTATAGAGCCTAATAAGCTTCTCATTTCAATAAATGTCAACCTTACAAGACAACGAGTTGTTTTGTCCGTGGCCAGTAATAAAAATCCCTACTCTTAATTAAGAGTAGGGATTTTAACTTACTTATTTAAGTGTTTAAGTAATTATCGACCTTACTGGTCTGTGGTAGTAATAACCCTGCCCTAGCTTTACTCCTAGTTCCGAGAAAAATTGCGCCTCTTCAATTCTTTCGATTCCTTCAGCAATAACCTTAACTTCTCTTTCAAGCCAATAGCTAATTAATGCTTTCATCAGATGCTGCCTATACATATCCTCATCAATATAATCGACTAACATTCGATCAAGCTTAACATACTCTGGCTTTACTAGTGTTAAGTTTGTTAATCCTGAGTATCCAATTCCGACATCATCAATCGCAAATTCAAATCCCTCTGTTTTAAGATCATAAATCTTTTTTTCGACGTCTTTACGAGTATAGTCGTTTAATCCCTCTCGCTCTGAAATTTCTAGGACAACATTTTTAAAAATATTCTTATCCGTGTTTTCGAGAAAGTGTTGCCATTCTTTTGAAAATAATGTTGATAAATGAACATTTATAAAATGTTTTCCTACTTCACCAAATTCCTTTAAATTAGAAACTGTGTTTTCAATAGCTGCAATATCTACTTTCGCGATCAAGCCGTGGCTGGCTGCAAATGAATAAAATTCTCCCGCATGATGAAAGCCTGAATCTTTCGCTGGTCGATTTAAGAATTCAGTTGCAAAAATCCCCCCATCAGGTAAAGAGACAATATTTTGATTATACAACTCTAATTTTGCTCCTTTAATAATTTCATTTACGGAATCCCTTTTAATTTCACACATCACTTTATTTTTTCGAAATAAGTTAAGCTTTTCTAATATAATTGCCAAATTCTTCGCCTCCACATATATCGTGAGTGATATTTTTCCAATTGTCCTATTATTTTTGAAACGTTAATGGCCATTGGTTTCCCATTAGCCTGACAACTTTATTGAGGATCATAGATTTCCGTATCTGGCTCAAACGCTGCCCAAGCAAACCAGAACGTATCGACTTTAAATGGAACGGCGTTCAATCGCTCCCCTTCTAAAGGGCCGTCTGTCGCTACTCCAAAAAAGTTCCACGTTGACTCAGTTTGCTCATCTTTAAATGTTCCATCTTGATAATAGAAATTTAATTGCTCTCCATCTACCTCACGAAAGTAAGCAATCGTACTACCTACCTCTTTTCCACCTGCAACTGTGCTTTGATCAAGACCTGAAGCTGTACCCTCAGAATAAAACAGAACAATTTGAGTGTCTTCTATCAAACTTTTTTCTTGTAGATCGTCTAGTAAATATGCTTTTGCTTGATCAGCTATTTTCACGGCAACAATCCTTTCTTTTGGAGCAAAGCTTTCATCAAGTTTACCGGAAAATAAAAATGGCGGACTATTTACATCATCATAGCCAACATACGGGTTGTTGCCATAATCACGTTGAAAACCAGTATCTCTAGATAATACTTTTGCTGTTGGAAATCCCTTTTTAAACTCTGACCAAGAAATAATCGTACTTGGGACAATTTCTAGCTGGTGTTTATCGTAAATTCCAGAGATACCATTGCCACCAAAGTGGGACCACAATGACTGTGTTTGGCGATCGTACATTAATAATGCTCCATTATATAAATATCCTGTCGTACCGAAGTCTAATAAATCATTTTCGGTTTCCCTTTCAAAGCTGAATGCCGAATTACATAAAGGACAGAATGTTACTGTAACAGGTATGCCGTTTATCGTATCATTGACAATTTCATGCCACATCATTATTTGCATCGGATAAGCTCTTGCTTCACCAGCCACTTCGACGTGAATCACTGGTTCATTCTCTTCAATCCATGCATCTGCAGCTTCGATGCTAATAAATGAGGGCTGATCAATAGAAGGAATACCTTCTGGCGGCGGCCCTCCTAACAATAGTTTTTCTTGTTCTTCTATTGGTAATTGTTGAAGACTTTCAAGCAATTCGCTTGAAGTTAAAAATTGCTGTTCACTTAGTAAATTCTCAGTTTCCTCAAAAGTTTCAGGTGCCGAGGTTTGTTCATCTTGTTCATGTTTGTCAAAAAAGTTTGTATAAAAGATATACCCGATAAAAACTATGGCAACACTTCCCAAAATCCATTTTCTCATCATTCTTGACCTCCCTTAAAATTTATATTCAAAAAAGCTATTTAGACTTACTAGATTGTTCTCGTTCAACGACATCATATATCTATATAATACTAATTATGGCTATTAATTTCTGTAAGACAGCTTACATAGTTGTAAAGAGTCCTTATATTAAAATAAAAAAGAGAACAAGAGTTTAAGCTCTTGTTCCCTTTTTATTTAACGAAATACTATTTCACTGACTAATTAGCTAGAGTTTTATAAAGATTACTAAAATTCTACCTTAGAAAAGGGGAAATCGATCAATAATTACTCCCAAAACTGCTTCAAAGTTAAACGTTATATCGCTAATTATCTATTTTTCTTCTCCAAACGAGGCTGGCATGACCACAGCGACTACTTCCCCACGAGCACACAATACGTCATTAGCAAAGACATCTATAGATACCTTCCATTTTTTGGGGTGGATCTCTTCAACAGTCCCGATTGCCTTTAGTGGCACCCCTTGTGGCGTCGGCTTTAAAAAGTCTACTTTTAAAGAACCAGTCACAAATCTCGTTGGATCTGCTCCTTCGCCAACTTCATGTCCATTTTTACGATGCACGCCCAATGATGCTGAGCCTGTTCCATGACAATCAATTAATGCAGCAATCAAGCCCCCGTAAACAAAACCCGGAATTGCTGTAAGCTCTGTTGACGGTTCATAAATCGTTATCGTTTGCTCTCCTTGCCAACCTGTCCGAAATTGATGACCGTTTTTATTTAAGCGCCCACATCCATAACACCATGAAAAATCTTCTGGATAAAAATCTTGAATTGCTTTTTCTACTTTTCCCATCTAAAAATACCCCCCTTTATCAGAAAATTATAACATATTGAAAGCGCTTAATGTAACTTTTTTGTCATAAATTCCCTATCATTAGCCAACTATACCACTAACAAAATGGAGCATGACTAATGCCAGGTTTTCTCTACCAAAATAAATATAATTTCCTAATCTATTAGTGAAGCAATTCACAAATTTTCATTTCAACCCTAGAACTTAACACTGGTAATGTCATATATATAGTAAGGAATGAATAAAATACTGTACTACTTTGCGAATTTAAGTAACGGAAGAGGTGGAATAATTATGCATCATTTAAGACCACTTGTTCAATGGTTTTCATTAACAAAGCAATAAATTAACACTTTCCGCAGGTATTTGCCTATTATTATATTTTTTTATTGCAAATATTTTAAGTATTAATGCTGTCATAGGTTTTACCTGATTTAAAATGATCCAAAAAATATTTAAAGCCTCAAATGTAGTCAATATAAAACGACTCATATTCGTGAAGGGAGGAATTTTTCCATGTTTTTATTTAATAGAAAAAAGCCCAAAAAGCAATTCCCTATTATTGATGTTACAATTCATGATGTTCGAAAGGCGGTAATGATATTTTCAGACAGTTTAGCAAAAGGAGTTTTTACGACAATTTTAATAAACGATGATAATAGTATTGATTTTCAACAACTCGCTCGAACTTTAGGTGGTATTCCGACTAAAACTTATTACATGTCAAAAGAAACTTTTGATATTTTTGAAGAAGAAGAAAAGGAAATTCCCGCGATTATGGATAAAGTTCAAAGAGCAGTCGATGCTTTTATCAAGGAATTCAAAAAACATCCTTCAATTAAATATGATCCTTATTTTCGAGTAAATTACTATTTATTGATGCAGGAAGGTTTTCTTGATTTTCGTCCAGACATTCCATTGTACATTTATAAAGATGGAATGATTACACACATTAAACCGTCTGAATAATCTAACTAAATGGAAAAACATTAAAATAAGCTACTACCGAAGCTATTCCATAAGCACTTGGAATGACTGACACTTTGCTTTGGGACAGACTCGGTAGACAATATTTTTGAGGCTGGTTACACAGCATGGCATGTAATACATGGGACTCCACTATCGATATGTTC
This sequence comes from Bacillaceae bacterium IKA-2, assembly GCA_031761875.1. Taxonomy (GTDB): domain Bacteria; phylum Bacillota; class Bacilli; order Bacillales; family Anaerobacillaceae; genus Anaerobacillus. Next base: position 3,658,886 of record CP134492.1, read on the forward strand.
CCAATGGTTATCGACTAAATCCCCAGAAGGTGTTGAAAATCAATGACGTTACTAAAGAAGTGCCCATCTTCGCTACACCTAGATGTGGGGGACTTAACCCTTAATGCAATAGCTGTTTGTTAAATGGATATTTCTTTTATTAGTTCTGGGAGAGTCTCTAAATAATAGGTGAGATATTTCTTATGCACCAATTCGGAAACACTCCCCTCTTTAACTTCATCATAAGGGGTAACCTGTACACTCTCTACTTTTATAATATGATAACCGTAATCCGTTTTAACCGGTTGTCATGCACCTCCATCTACAGCAATCGCTTCTATATTGTTTTTCATTGTTACACCACCTTTAGAAAGACTCACGGTAATGTCAGAGATTTTGGCAATCTGATTATTATGTGTAACGACAATGATGCATTTATCTTCCTTATGAGCTAAGTCTTGAAATAGCCTAACTATGTCACTTGCTGTATCTTCATCTAAGTTCCCTGTAGGTTCATCCGCTACAATTAAATCGGATTGACAACAAAGTGCTCGCGCTATTGAGATACGTTGTTGTTGTCCACCGCTCAATGTCAATACCATTTGTTTTGCTTGAGATTCGGTAATTCCGACCTTTTCTAACATCTCTAGAGCAAGTTGTTTTTTATTTTTTACAGTTGATCCTGTTATCTCCATTGCCGTTAAAATATTTTGCAACCCTGTCATATATGGAAGTAGATTAAATGACTGAAAAACAATTGAGACGTACTGGTTACGGAACTGGGATAAGCCTATTTTTTTAATGTCTTTTCCTTCGTATAAAACCTTCCCACCCTTAGGTATATCTAATGCGCTTGCAAGCGACAAAAAAGTCGTTTTTCCTGAACCTGATGGGCCAACAATTGTATAAAAATTTCCTTTATCAAAACTTACATTGACATTTTTTAAGATTGGAAGTGTATTATTTTCCTGTTTATACCAATAGCTAACATTTTGAAATTCAAGTAAATGGTTCATAAATCCCTCGCCTCCTAATCTTGTTTTGTTAATATTGTTTTAGGGTGTAATCGTAAAATAGATAAGGATGGTAACAGTGCTGATAATAAGGCAATAAATAAGCCGATCACAGCAAGCATTCCTAAGTCCTCAGTTGTGATTTGTACTAACAATTCATCTATTGGTTCGACTTGCTGTGTTGCTATATTTCCTCTTCCCATTCCTGCTCCCCTTACTGATCCAAATGACTCAGGGGTTGAACTCGTTTCCTCCACTTGCAATTGTTGATTGAGTAGTTGATCACCGACTTGACTTGCCACCATATTTCCAGTAACACTTGCCAAACCTAGAGCGATAATAGCAACCACAACTATTTCAACAAGAAACTGACCGATAAGCTTAGATTTCTTTTCTCCAAGTGCTAATAGAACACCTATTTCATATTTTCTTTCACGGATCGACATCATGACAATCAATCCAAGAATAATAGCCCCAGCCATTGTAACTAAATAAACGACATTTTCAGAAAATGATGCTACGTTATTAATTGGTCCAATCATTTGTTGATATAATCGATCGTTTGTATCTAATGAAAATACAGTGAAGTCTATACTACTCTCTGCATTTGCTCGGTCAATAAAATTGTCGATATTGACGGGATCATCGATGTGAAAGACCGCTCTGTCAATTGTTCCTATAAACGCTTCGCCCTTCAAACCGTTAGCCAATTTATAAGGAACATACAGTTTATTAACTGGATTTAACGCTGAAAGGGACATTCCAAAATCGTTTCCTATCGCTGTTGTTTGATAAATCCCGACAATTTCTAGATCAAATAAACTTTCAATTTCATCTAGTGACTGTATCGTGATTGTATCGCCAACAGTTAAAGCATTTTCTTCTGCTAAGCTTTGTTCAATGATGGTAAGATTTTGATTGATGTCTTCTTCTGTTAAATGGCGCCCTTCAACGATCGTTGATACTGCGTCCATAAATTCTTGAGCAGCATCCGAAAATACAACTCCTTCAAGGCTTATATCTCCCATAGGAGATCCGCCGCGCCCAGTATTTTCTTCCTTTATCGATTCTTCCGCGTCATCGACCTCTTCTGAACTTTCATCTTCGATAGGTTCAAAGCCAATGGCTATCCCTGTTGCTGAAGCGAAAAAGTTATAGCCAATTACTTCTGGATATGTTAGTAATTCTTCCACTGTATCTACTGGTACTGGTTTTCTTTGCCTCCCCCTGCCACCTCCACCCTCAACGGCTCCAACCTGTTCGATTATTTTTTGCATATCCGCTTGGACAGTTACATTACTGCCTAGAGATTGTCTCGCCATATCAGCCGATTTATTTGCTGCTGATTGAATAGCAAGTCCAGATAAAACTAATACAAAAATCACTGTAAAAATAAAAATTTGTAAGACGCTTTTTCCTTTCCGAGCTTTAACACTCAAAAGTGCTCGTTTAATAAAATTCATTTTCTTCGTCTCCCCCTTGATATCATTATCTGTTAGCTTGAATGTTCTTTTATCTTCCATGCTAATTTATTATAGGTTGGCCATATGAATTTTAAATGAATTTAAAGTGAATTTCAGACGAAAAAAAAAGCCCTAGGCTCAGCTAAGACTCAAATTCCTTGAAAAACATACGGGTCGTTATGAGATATAAAAGGTTTAAATCTCGAAATAATATCGCCCCGTTAACTTTGCACCCAACTTCACCATTATCATTCATATTTTGACGGATCGACAAATGCGTTATAAGCCAAATAGATCATCATGCAAAACGCCATCGTCATAAATCCCCAACCAAGAGTGATTTGTTCTATTAATAAGTAATTATTACATAATGGGTCTGGCCATTTAATGTATAACCATCCCATTGCAAAGAAAATAATCGTAAAACTAATAATTATTGCATTTTTTGCAATCGAGTTGATTTTTTTCCAACTATCACGTAGCGGTATTCCCGCTAAAAATGGTAAACTGATAAATTTAAAAATTTGGACACTCTGCAAGGTTAAGGCATCATCCATCGTTCGTGGGATCATCCAATAAACCATGATGATCATAAATAACATAATCCCTGGGATACCATTCTGATTCCATTTTTCAAAAAAGTTAGGAAAACGTCTTAAAAAATATTTGGCGATCAGAAATCCTGAAACGACAAGTAAAGGCATTTGCATATGCATATGCATGATCATAATCGATTCTAATAAATTTGCTACAGGGGGTAGCGCTAAGAATAACAACAAAAATAATCCAATGATAAATTGGTTCATTGTTTATCCCCCCTATCACTTTCTAAAATTGTTATAACTCTTTGTGCCGCCTCATCAATTTTAGTATAATCCATAACATCGATAAGCGCGCCTTCTCTATCAACTACATAGAACGCCGAATTGTGAACGAAATTTCCATTTCCATCTGGAATAACAATAATACCAAACTCATCTGTTAAAGACTTTAATTCTACTGGATCGTTTATTCTGGCCATCCGCCACGTTTCTCCATCAGCATCAAAATAATTTTTGTAAGTATCTAACACCTCCGGGGTATCTCTTTCGGGATCAAAGCTGATACTCAAAAACAAGATATCTTCACCGATGTATTGATTTGGTATTTGATCATATACTTCACCCATATTTATTTCCAATTGCGGACAAACAGTCCAACAGGCTGTATAAAAAAATGTAATAAAAATATATTTATCCTTAAACTCAGAAACAGGATAGATACGTCCATTGCTGTCTTCAAACGTTACATCAGGAAATACTGGCCTTTGCTCGACTAACTTATTCAACCTCGCTGTTTCAGCAGTATAAGCGCTAAATCCATCAGTCCCAATATAGAACAGTCCAAATCCAAATAATAAAACAAGAAAACAAGAAAATGAAGTTTGTCGATTTTTTTTCATCTCGATCACTTCCTATATATAAATTAGTTTACTTTTATAAGCATCCATAATGAGTATAAAGAGATAGCGGTAATAAACTCGCTACCTCTTTATACTAAATTACCAGGTTTTAAATGGTGGTGATCCTGGTGGTGCATTAACGATAAATTCAACTATTGGTATCACGTAACCCATTGCAACAAGCAACAACATGACTACGATGATCATACCCCAACGCTCAGTCCAATATGGCGTTTTCACAGCATCATCCTCTGCTTTTGCAATCGGAAATTCAGTTTCACCTTTTGGAGCAAAGAACATCATATTAAAGACGGCATAAACTTGGATAATAACACCGATCATTAATAACGTTCCTCCGATAGCTAAAAACATCAAATACGGATCCCAGCTCAATGCTGTTGCATTGTCAGAATATGTTGTATAGGATGTTCGACGTGGTGATCCTAAAAGACCAACCCAGTGCATTGATCCTGACATAAATATCATACCAACTGTCCAGAAAATCGTTTGGATAACTCCTAATTTATTCATTTTAGGTGTCAGTACGCGGCCTGATATATAAGGAACTAACCAATAACAAATTCCAAAGAAGGTAAGAACCGCAGACGTTCCAAGAGTGATATGGAAATGACCAACAACCCACATCGTATTATGAACGACTTGATTTAATTGATTCATACTTTGAACAATACCGCCTGCTCCACCTGGAATAAAAGCAATCATGGCAATCATTGGTGCGAGGAAGCGAACATCACCCCATGGTAATTTTTTAAACCAACTGAATATTCCAGTTCCGCCTTTTTTTCTTGCCGTTTTTTCAAACACGGAAAACATTGCATATGCAGTCATTAATGAAGGAAAACCAATTGCTAGACTCATAAATACATGTAAATACTTCACTGATTCTGCAATCCCTGGGTCAACGATTTGATGGTGAAACCCTCCAGGAATATTCATTACTACTAAAAGCATAATGACGACACGAGTTAACGTATCACTAAATCGTCTTCCACCGATAATTTTTGGTACAACGACATACCAAGCTGATACCGCTACTAAATACCAAATGTTTACTAATGTATGCCCAAAAGCCCAAAATAATGTTCGAGCAAGCATGACATTGATTGTCTCTACCCAACCTAGTGCCCAAGGAATAATCATTAAAACTTCAATTGTTACTGGGATACTACCGAAGAATAATAAAACAAATACACCAGTAGCAAAGTAGGCAAGGATTGGAACATGCTGGCCTTTATTATTTTTTCTCCAGTTAGCAACTTGAAGAAATGCCCCAAATGCCAACATCCATACACCCAATACAATAAATACTAAACCAAAGTAGAAAATAGGTGATGCTGCCATTGGTGGATAAAATGTAAACATTACCGTTGCTTCATTCATAATTATCGGAATGACTGCTAATACAAAACCGAAAATTTTCATTCCAAAACCGATCCAAGCCATCTTTCTAACTTTTGGAAGAAGCCCTCCTAAGCAATGCGAAAGTACTGCATAGAAATATCCAATCGTAAAGAATGCTGTAAACACAAGAATTAAAAGTATGCCATGTGCTGTTAGAACTTGATAGTAGTTAAACCATGATGGCAATTCCAAAAGACCTGCGCGGTTTAAACCTTGTAATAAACCTAAAAGTCCGCCTAGAAGTAATGCTGTAAACGATACAATTAGATATGATTTCGAGATAAGAGCATCTTCTGGACTTATACCTAGTGCTTTATTTGCTTTTTCTTTAAATGTTGTTTTTGCTGTTTCCACTTTTGTATCCCCCCTTATTTAACCGTTATCGTAGTTGCCATAAATTGATGACCGGTTCCGCAATATTCATTACATAAGACTAAATATTCACCTGGTTTATCGAATTTTTGCGTGATTTTTTGAATATGTCCGGGTGTAACCATTGCATTTATATTTGTTCCTGCAACTTGGATACCGTGGATCACATCTTTTGAAGTCAATGTGAAATGGACAGTTGCCCCCGCAGGAATTTCAATATTACTAGGATTAAAACTAAATACCGCTAACGTCATGACAACTTCATATTCATTTTCTCCAATTTGAGTAATTCCTGGATTATCAAATGGAGCGGTTTCATCGACCTTTTGTGGATCAATTGTTTCCATATGACTTGGCGGCCCCATTCCTAAGACAAATGTCTGATAGCCAGTAATTAGCATAAATCCCATTATCAAACCGAAGCTTAAGATCAGCCATATTTTTTCATCAAGGTGCATTTTCATAACTCTTCCCCCCTATACTCTAGATAAAAATATCGAAAACATTAAAACAAACGTTCCCGCAATTACTGCCAATAGTATTCCTAACGAAAACCACGTTCCTATTAATGGTTTATTATCTTCTTCTACCGTTTCAACCTCTTCACGTACGTTTTCACTTTGGTTATTTAACATTAATAACAACCTCCTTATTGAGTTATTTGTAAGTTCTTACTAACATCTTAATTGAGAATTCATATTGAGGCAGTGATTTTAGTCACCTTTATATACTAAAAAGTTTATAATGTTTAATAAAGTCCTTATCCCCTTTAGTGACCACTTTCCTTTTTTTCGGCTGATTACGAGCCCTATACGTCATCTACTTACTTCCTCCAATAAAAAAGAGAAGTAACCGATCCACTCAAACAAGTGGATCGGTTACTTCTCTTTAGATTATCAAACAATTATACTAGTTCAATCCGATCTTAAATTGGCAATGTAACAATGATCATCATCAGAAACAGAATCATTATATAATTTACAGAAAACAAAAAAACAATACGTGCCCATTTTAGATTATCTTTTGTAAAAAATCCATAGATACTAACAGCTAACCAAGCAACATTAAGTCCTGTTGCAATGATAACAAAGGTTGTCCCGAGCGAAAATAAATAAAGAGGTAATGGTAATAAACAAAATACATAAACAACAATTTGCCGTTTTGTCATTTCTAAACCGTGTACAACTGGAAGCATGGCAACTCTGGCCAATTTATATTCTTCAGATTTTTTTATCGCAATAGCAAATGTATGGGGCATTTGCCAAATAAATAAAATTAGAAACAAAACAATCGGGACAATATGAGCAGCCGACTCTATCGCTGCCCAGCCTATCAAAGGAGTCACTGCACCAGAGACACTTCCGATCACCGTATTTAATGTAAAACGTCGTTTTGACCACATTGTATATAGGACAACATAGGTAAACCACCCTATAAATGCATAAATGGTTGCCTCAATGCTTGTAAAAAGTAAACAAATAAAACCAATAATTGTAAAAATAATTCCCATCGTTAATACAACGTTCAATGAAATAGCACCTGTTACCGTCGGGCGATTTTGTGTTCTTTCCATAACTCTATCTATATCAACGTCATACCAGTTATTGATGATCAGTGCACCGGCCATCACAAATGTACTTCCAATTATCGTTAGCAAAAATACATCCAAGTAATCAATAAAGGATCCATTTGTAAAATATATCGCTAACCAAAAACCAGTAAAAACAGGTAATACATTAGAAATCAAAACAGGCGCTTTAATAAGTGACCTTAGATCAGAAAAAATGTTAGATTTTTTTTGTTTCGTTACTAAAGCTTGATCTGCTTCATTCTCTCTAAAAGGTTTTTCGTCTTTACGCATTTAGTTCACCACCTTCACATATTAAAAGAATTAACCTGATTACGCTCAGCCCTCTTCACTTTGTAAAGTGCTTTATCTGAATTTTTAAAAAGAAACAGTAGTAACCTGTTAACATTAGCGTCTAGTAAAAAAGTCCTTTTTACTAGAATATCATAAAAATTCGTCGACACTAACAAACTTATTAAATAATTAGCAGATAGTTATGTTATTTAGATTCAGTTTGAGAATTAGCTTGTAATTCTGCCCGCCGCTGAACAATTTGGAGTCGAACAAAAAAACCGATCGCAGCACATGTGAGTCCTAAGGTAATTCCAACCCATAGGCCAAATGGTCCAAATTCCGTAAATGATGCAAGGTAATAACCTACTGGAATCCCAATAATCCAGTAGGAAATAAATGCAGTTATAAACGGAACTTGGACATCTTTATACCCTCTCAGTACTCCTTGCAATCCTGATTGAGCAGCATCTGATAGTTGATAAAAGATCGCCAGAATAAAGAATTGACCTGCCATCATAACAACTTCCTGATCATCTGTGTAAAGGTATGCGATTTTCTCCCTGAAAAAGTAGAGGAATACTGCACCTACTGCCAGAATTGCAATCCCTCCAAGTACGCCAAGTCGAGCATATTGCTTTGCAGCTTCGATCTTTTTACCACCAACAGAAAAGCCTACAACGATCGTTAAGGCCATCGAGATGCTTAACGGAATCATGAAGATCAGTGAAGTGAAACTCAGCGCAATCTGATGGGCCGCTATTGTTACTGTCGCAAACATCATCGCCATAAGTAACGTAACGACTGAAAAAATACTAGCCTCAAAGAAAATTGAAAGCCCGATTGGAACCCCAATTGAAAGCTGCTCCTTCCACGTTTTCCAAGATGGCTTCATCCAACTGACAAAAAGCTTGTAGTGTCTGACCACTTCTAGCCTGAATGTCATCCAGATACTTAAAAAAAGGATGATCCAATATGTTGCTGCCGTGGCGTATCCAGCTCCAATTCCACCTAGTGCTGGCAATCCAAAGTTCCCAAAAATAAAGCCGTAGTTTAATAAAATATTAAATGGGACAGCAGCTACCGTAATAATCATCGTTATCCGTGTAAATCCTTGTCCATCAAAGAAATTACGAAGAACAGAAGCCAAAAATAAAGGTATTATTCCAAAGGATAACCCGATCAAGTAATGAAAAGAAATATGGCTCACAGCCGCCGTTAAATTCATAAACGACAAAATTGGTTCAAGGAAAAATATTCCACTAATTACCACAAGAATTGAGAGAACAATCGATAAGTACATTGCTTGGGTAACGGAATTTGAAATTTTATCACGCTGTCCACGGCCAATCAACTGGGCAACAATTGTCGTCACAGCTAACATTATTCCGTTGATCCCAGTAAAAACCGGCATCCAGACGCTAGAACCGATCGCAACACCTGCTAAATCGTCCGTCCCAACTCTTCCAGACATCATCGTATCAACGAGGTTCATGGAGTACAAACTAATTTGCGTCACCATAATTGGCCATAAAATCTTTACAAATAATTGGATTTTCCCTTTTCGTGTGTCTACATGCTTCATCGTTTTCACCTGTATTTTCATCTTTAAATTTATATTTCAAAACAGAAAAGCACAAGCGCCTTGGTAGCCACGAGTTAGTAGAAACATTCGAGAGACTAGGTGCTGAAGCTAAACAATAAGAAAACCCTTGTATACCAAGGGTTTTGAGTTCATATTTTCTGTGTCCCTAAAAGCAGGATCCTCGTACATTTATTATTGTAACTCGGAGTTGTAACAATTAATATAATTATCATAACATATGATAATTATATTAAGAAACAAAATTGTGAAACTAATGTGAACCTCTCGACTAAAACAACTATATTTTAAAGGTCAGTGCTTCGCTTAGTTTTCTTCAATACTTATCCACATGCCGTTTATATATAAAAATGTTACCACAATGAATCAATTTCATAACTAATAAACTTGCCACATCAATCTACTAAGTTGAAAACGGTTCATTTCAACTCCCTAGTTTAAACATTTTTAATTAAACTATACTACATGCAGTATCCTAGTGGCACAAAATCTCGATGATAATATTTATCCGTACAGCTAACTAATTTATAATAAGCAAAAAATCCTTACTATGTTTTCACAGCTAGTAAGGATTTTTTTACTTTTGTAATTTCCACTTATTAAAGAAAAATCTCCTCAACATACAGCTTAACTTCCTCAGCTGTTTCCATATTTAAAATTGACTCGATATGACTGGTAGTTTCTTCTTTTGAAAGTCTAGAAATTTGACTTCTTGCCGGTAAAATTGAAGTCGCACTCATACTAAACTCATCTAAACCTAATCCTAGCAAGATCGGAATTGCCCATTTGTCTCCTGCCATCTCCCCGCACATACCTACCCATTTCCCTTGGTTATGCGCTGCTTTGATGACCATACTGATTAAGCGTAAAATTGCTGGGTTATGTGGTTGATATAAATAAGCGACCCTCTCGTTCATACGATCACTAGCCATCGTATATTGAATGAGATCATTCGTACCAATACTAAAAAAATCAACTTCTTTTGCAAATAAATCAGCGCAAACTGCAGTTGATGGTATCTCTACCATGATACCAACTTCGATATTTGAAGCGACATCTATACCCTCAGCATTTAATTTGGTTTGCTCTTCCATTAATAATGATTTTGCTTGACGGAATTCATCAAGAGTTGCAATCATTGGAAACATAATTTTTAAATTGCCGAACGCACTTGCACGCAACAAAGCTCGGAGCTGTGTACGGAACATATCTTGCATTTCTAAGCATAACCGAATCGCTCGTAATCCTAAAAATGGATTCATTTCCTTAGGAAGGTCCAAATACGAGAGTTCTTTATCGCCACCAATATCAAGAGTACGAATAACAACAGGTTTATTTTCCATACGCTCTAATACTGTTTTATAGGCATCAAACTGTTCATCTTCGGTTGGAAATTGAGTTCGATCCATATATAAAAACTCAGTTCGGTACAATCCTATACCTTCACCACCATTTTCTAGTACACTTTTTACGTCAGCAGGAGTACCGATATTCGCTGCAAGCTCGACTTGGTGGCCATCTAGTGACAGTGATTTCTCATCTTTAAGCTTTGACCATTCCAACTTTTGAGCATTATATGCCATTATTTTTTCTTCATACAATGCTACAATCTCAGCGCTTGGATTTACTATTACTAATCCATCAATTCCATCAACAATGACTAAATCACCCGTTTCGACACTCGCAGTTATGTTTTTCGTTCCGACGACTGCTGGTATTTCCATGGTTCTAGCCATAATCGCTGAATGTGATGTTCTTCCACCAATATTAGTAGTAAAGCCTTTTACATATCTCCTATCTAACTCAGCTGTATCAGAAGGGGTTAAATCTTCTGCAATCACAATCACTTCTTCGGATATCAAACTAGGATTGGTCATCGTGACACCGGTAAGATGACCTAAAACTCGCTTCGTCACATCACGAATATCCGCGGATCGTTCTTTCATATATTCATTATCCATGTTTTCAAACATTGTGATAAAAAAATTAGCCACTTCGTTTAATGCATACTCAGCATTTAGTTCTTCGCTGGTAATTTTATTAATGACAGCGTCTACTAATTCTGGATCGCTCAGTACTAATAAATGAGCTGAAAATATTTCTGCTTTATCTTCGCCTAATTCAGCAAGTGCCTTTTTTCTAATTATTTCTATCTCTTGCTTAGATTTCTGCAACGCCTCTTGAAATTTATTAATTTCCTCTTCAAAAGACGTTACATGCTTTTGTTCGATCTTGAATTCTTGATGGACTAGTTTAAACGCTTTTGCAATGACAATTCCAGGAGAAGCTGCAATGCCGTTTATTTTTTTTGACATTATTCTCCTAAACCGCCTTTAATAACTTCTTCTAATGCAACTAAAGCCGCTTCAGCATCAGACCCTACACATTTAATCTCAACCTCTGCTCCTTTGCCTACTCCTAAAGACATAACACCCATAATTGACTTTAAATTAACTGACTTCCCTTTATATTCTAAAGTGATTTCTGACTCGAATTGGCCTGCTTTGTTAACCAATTGTGTTGCTGGTCTAGCATGAATTCCTGTTTCACTAGTAATTTTAAATGTTTTTTTCATCATCTTTATCTTCACTCCTAAGAAATATTTTGTCCTACCCTAAAAACTCAGATAATTTAGAGGTTGGCTATATAGCTATTAAACCATACATCCACTGTTTTAACATTATTCTTTTACTCCCTTCTTCCAAAAACCTAACATTAATGCTGTAATTGCCGCGCCAATTAGGATCGCTACAATATACATAAATGGATTACCACTCACTAGTGGAATGACGAACAAGCCACCGTGTGGAGCAGGTAAACCAATTCCAAACACCATTGTTAACGCTCCTGCTACTGCCGAACCGACAACAATTGACGGGATTACTCGTCCGGGGTCAGCAGCCGCAAACGGGATCGCTCCCTCTGTAATAAAAGATGCCCCCATAATATAGTTTGTCTTTCCAGCCTCTTTTTCAGCCTTCGTAAACTTATTTTTAAAAAATGTTGTTGCGAATGCAATACCTAGCGGTGGAACCATTCCACCAGCCATAACAGCTGCATGTGGAGCTAAGTTTCCTGCATCAATCATTGCAATACCAAATGTGAATGCCGCTTTATTAATTGGACCACCCATATCAATGGCCATCATACCACCTAAAATTAATCCTAATAATACTAAGTTACTTGTTCCCATTCCACCTAACCAGTTCTCCATTGCTGTATTTAAAGCAACTACTGGTTCCATAACAATGAACAACATGACCATGCCTGTAATTAAAATTCCAAATAACGGATAAAGTAAAACTGGTTTAATACCTTCTAACGTCTTTGGCAGCCCACTAAATGCTTTTCTAAGTCCTAAAACCACATATCCTGCTAAGAAACCAGCAATTAAACCTCCCAAAAATCCAGCGCCGCCGCTCGCTGCCATAAGTCCACCGACCATGCCAGGTGCAAAACCAGGACGGTTAGCAATACTCATTGCAATAAAACCAGCTAAGACAGGGATCATTAGTCCAAAGGCATTTCCACCACCGATTGTCATTAACGCTTCTGCAATTGGATGATACGACGAATGTTCAGGGTCAAAAGCCTCAATACCAAAAATAAACGATAGTGCTATTAAAATACCACCACCAACAACAAATGGCAACATGTTTGAAACACCGTTCATGATGTGCTTGTAGAAGCCTGATTTCCCTTTACTACCATCTTCACTAGAACTATTCGAACTACCTGAACCGCGATAAATTGGTGCATCTTGTTTACTAGCTCTTTCGATTAGTTCTTGAGGTTTACGGATACCATCAGCTACTGGAACTTGAATGACATGCTTACCATCAAAACGGTCCATTTCAACCGCAGTATCAGCGGCGACGATAATTGCAATTGCCTCTTTTATTTCCGAAGCCGTAAGTTCATTTTCAACGCCACCAGAACCATTCGTTTCTACCTTGATGTCAAAACCTAATTCTTTACCCTTGGCTTTCAACGAGTCGGCGGCCATAAAAGTATGGGCGATGCCTGTGGGACAAGCGGTTACAGCTAAAATTTTTGCTTTTTTCTTAGTATTAATTTTCTCTTCTTTTTCTTTTTCTGCCTCTTTTTCGTTGATCGCACTTACTACTTCATCAATCGTTGTAGCATTTTCTAATTTTTTACGAAATTCCTTATCCATCAAAAAGCTAGATAGACGGGACAGCGTTTGTAAATGAGCATTATTTGCTCCTTCACTAGCCGCGATCATAAAAAACAAGTGACTTGGTTGTCCATCAAGTGCTTCATAATCAATTCCTGATTTAGAGCGTCCAAAAACAATTGCTGGTGTTTTAACGGCACTTGTTTTTGCGTGTGGAATCGCAATTCCTTCGCCAATTCCCGTTGTACTTTGTGCTTCACGAGCTAAAATATCTTCTTTAAATTTCTTAGGATCTTTAAGCTTCCCTGCTTTGTCTAGTTTTCTAATTAACTCGTCAATGACAGCCTCTTTTGAACTAGCTTGCAAGTTTAATTCAATCGTATCAGCTGTTAATAAATCTGTTATTTTCATAATTTATTCCCTCCTCAGTTTACGATCTCAATTTTTATTTCAGGTAAAAGTTTTTCTAAGTTGTTTTTATTGCATAAATCACTAGAAAATGCGGTTGCACTTCCAGCAGCAATTCCATATTTAAACGCTTCAAGATAATTTTCATTTTCAACGTATGAAGCGATAAAGCCTGCAACGAGTGAGTCCCCTGCACCGACTGAGTTTTTCAATTGTCCTTTAGGAACATTTGCATAAGCTGAAATCTCTTTATTTAGCAGTAGTGCACCATCTCCACCTAATGAAACAATAATGTTTTGTGGCCCATTTTCTAGCAACTTCCGCCCATACTTAAGTGCATCTTCTACAGTAGAAATTTCTACGTTAAACAATTCACCTAGTTCATGTTGGTTTGGTTTAATTAAAAATGGTTGATATTTTAAAATTCCTGCGAGTGCCTCACCTGACGTATCGACAATAAAACGAACTTTATTTTCTTTACATTGCGAGAGAATCTTTTGATAAAACTCAGCCGAGATACTTGAAGGTAAACTTCCAGCTAAGATAAAATAGTCTTGCTCTGTCATCACTTGAATTTTCTCAAAAAGTTCTAGCTGTTTTTCTTTTGAAATTGTTGCCCCTTGACCGTTAATTTCTGTTTCGACAGAAGATTTCAATTTCACATTAACTCTGGTTGGTTCATCGACCCATGTGAAATCTTGAAAAACCCCCTCTTCTTTAAGTGAGTTTTTTATGAACTCACCGGTAAAACCACCAACAAAACCTAATGCAGTGGTCTTTACTCCAAGCTTCTTTAAAACTCTAGAAACATTAATTCCTTTACCGCCTGGATAAAAAGCAGTTTTATTTGCTCTATTTAAAGATCCAATCTCGACATTGTCCACCTCGACGACATAATCAATCGATGGATTTAATGTACATGTGTAAATCATGATGTCACTACCTTTATCGTTGTTTTTTCCATAAATGGCGCCAAAATATCTTCATCACTTTCGTTTGTAATAATAACTCCTTGCTTTAGTTCAGTTATTTGAGCAAATGTCACTTCATTAAATTTCGTATGATCACCAAGAATAAAGATTTCTTGTGATAGATTGATCGCACTCTTTTTGATCATTGCTTCCTCCGGGTCAGGCGTTGTAAAACCATATTCACTATGAATACCATTGACTCCGATAAAACATTTATCAAAATGATATTGCTTGATCGCTTCTAAAGCACCTTTTCCTATTAAAGCTCTTGTTTTTTGCTTAATAAAGCCACCAGTTAAATACGTGTCTATGCCTTGCTCTAGAAGCGCATCTAAATGAGTCAACCCATTCGTGACAACCTTAATTTCTTTTGCGGTAATATGTGGAATCATCTGCAAGACTGTTGTTCCTGCATCTAGAAAGATACAATCACCATTTCTAATCAGTGATGCTGCAAACTTTGCAATCATTTCTTTTTCGTTGTAATTTTGCAAAGATTTTTCTGAAATACTTAGTTCTACACTTTTTTGCTTTAGTAACGAAGCTCCGCCATGGACGCGCTTAACTTTCTTTTCATCTTCAAGCTGACTTAAATCTCGACGGATCGTCGATTCAGAGGAAGCAGTAGCATCCACTAATTCTTGAAGCTTAATAACACCTTTTTCATTTATCAAATCTAAGATTATTTGGTGTCTTTCAGGAGTAAGCATTTAATCACCTCCACAAAATGTTTTGATAATTCTTATAAATTTATCATAACGTAAGCCCTTACATAAATCAATCATTATCTTTCATAAACGATCAATTATTTTGTTTTATATTCATATAACGGTCAAAAACAGTCAAATATTATCTTGCTATATCTAGTATGTTTAAAAAAAAAGAAAAAACCCTTATATAAGGGTTCATGTTATGTTTCGTAACGGTGATTTATTAAAAAGGGAAGTACCTTCAAAATTTCCCAAATGTACTTCAGATAATTTAGGAATGATTAAATGGGGGCAAACTACATCAGATGCTAGAACTCATGCATTTGAGGATTAATTAATAGAGAATTTACAAAACAAAAAGTTAAAGGGGATTAAAGGCGATACGCAAATTTGACCAGACGTTTATTTGAAAGGGGGTGAATAGAAATGGCTGAAATAAAAATTTTAGATAACGGTCCATTAGTAGTTGATGGGGCTACTTTCGTTGATGGTGAAGGTAAGAAAATGGAAACCAAAGAACAGGTTTATCTCTGTCGTTGTGGTCTTTCAAGTAATAAACCCTATTGTAATGGCGCTCATAAAGGGAAATTTGAAAGTGAAGTTAGAGCTTAATACTTAAATACATGAAAGTGGACAGTAAATGATTGTCCACTTTTTATTTGATTATCACTACATCAACAAGGGATTCCCCTGTTTCGTCATCTACTTTTGTAAATATATGCGCAGTAATTTCAATCAAATAGCGGTATCGGTATCCTTTATTTCATTTTTATTAACTTCGGGGTAAGTAACTAATTGTCTGCTAATGCTCGTTAGCTTCTTTTTGTGTCTAAATCTTACCCGAAATGCAAGAGCAAAAAATACAATTGCAACTAGAAACGTACTAGTCGCAAAAAACATATAAAGGAATCGAATCGTTTCATTGGCGAATAAGACACCAACTCCATGATAAAAGAGTGGCGAAAAAAATTGCCCGAAAAATAACATGCTTGTGACAATCGCCATCGCTTGAACGGTTTGTGTTTTTGGAACTTGCCGTGACACTTGGTCAAACACCGTTGGAATAATCGAACCAAACCCGAAGCCCATAAATCCAACACCTATTCCGATAAAGAATACCTGGCTTGAATTTCCGAGTACAAAAAAACCAATTGCCATCAGTAATAGTTGGATGGCAATAAAATTAGTTTGTAATAACCGCTTAACACGACCCAATAGTAATCCAGCGAAGAAACCAGTTGCAGTTGCAACCGATATCACAGCTCCTGCATTTTTTGAATTACCAATTCCTTCTTGTTGCATAAACAGAGCCATATTTACAGGGATCGAATAAAATGCTAAGACAATTAAGAACATTGCAGTGCCATAAACATAGAGCTTTTTCGGTAGTCGTTCCAATTTCACTTTTGACAGACTACGATCCGGCTTTGTATGAGGTAAATATAAAAAAACAATAAGTGCAGCGACTATGACTAAACTATAGACGCTAAATGCCACTCGCCAGCTAATTGCCGCTAACATCCCTGACATCAGAAACAAAACTACTCCACCAAGGTTATTTGCCGCACTTACTTGGCCCATTGTAGCTGTTCTCTCTTCATCATCAAAAAAATCTGCCACAAGTGAGGTTGAAATTGGTATCATCAGTCCTACACCAATACCTAAAATAGCACGGAAAAATAAGAGCAGTTCAATCTTTGATACCAATCCTCCTGCTAATCCACCGATTAAGTAAAAAAACATCCCAATAAAAAGAATTTGTTTCTTTGAGAAGCGTCTTGTTAAATAACTAGAAACAAATATAAAAGGGATAATCATCACTGATGGTAATGTTAAAATTAATTTTATTGTTGTATCACTTGCATCGGGAAAGGCCAGTGCAATTGTTCCTAATGCAGGCGATATTGCAGCACCTGCCATAATGGTTAAAAGCGAAACAGAAAGAATCGCCAATTTTAAAAGTAGTTTATTCATCCTCAGCCAACTTTCTGTCTGACTTTTTAGTCGTCCAGTTTGTCGCTAAATTTTTCGAGGCAATCATTTTAAGAACACGCTTCGTTGTCGCAACATCTTCTTTTGATATTCCTTCTGTCGCCTCAACTAATGTCTTTTGGACAAGATTCATTAACTTTCCTTGCTGTTCTTTGCCTACTTCTGTTAAGTAAATCCGTTTACAGCGGTTATCAACAGGATCTTTCTTTCTATAGATAAGCTCTCGAATCAACATATTCTGGATAAGTCGAGACACACTGGCTTGATCTTTCCCTGTACGTTCAGCAAGCTCAAGTTGAGTAAGTCCATTTTCGTTCCATAACAAAACCAAAATCGTCCAATGTTCTGTTGTTACATTGAGGTCATGCTCACAAAAAGTCCGTTGCACACTTTTTGATAAAGACCGACCAGCCCTACTTATAAGAAAACCAAGTGAATCTTCTAACCGATATTCAGACAATGACTTCCCCACCTTTTTTCTAGCTTACTACCAAATTACTTGTTTATGCAAGTAATTAACTGCAGAAAAATGCTGATCAACCAAATCAGCAAGTGGGATGCTTGGATCAAGAAAAGCGCAAGACGTGAAACCTTTATACTTTCCTATAACTCAAAAAAGACCTTCATTTGAATGAATTTCATAATGCAGATTCTGAGCCACTAAGATACTACATATAGTTGAATTAAAAAACTTTCAACTATATGTAGCTTTATGTGGCTAGTTTTTGGTATTATGAAGTTCATTCATTTACAAAAAAAAGTAAATAAAGATCTAATTGATTATATTTCAATAATAATCGGAAGGATCATTGGTTTTTTCCTCGTATCTGAAAATAAATATTGTCCTACCGCTTTTTTTATATTTTTCTTGATACCATTCCATTCATTTTTATTCGCTTCTAGTAGCTCGTTCGTCGTTTTTACAATAAGCCGGTTTACGTTTTTCAGCAATTCTTCGGAGTTTCCAGCATGTACGAAACCACGAGAAATCGTGTCCGGCTCAGAAATGAGTTTTCTTTCCGCTTTACTTATCGTTAAAACAATGACCAGCATTCCATCTTCAGAAAGCTGTTTACGGTCTCGCAGAATAAGGTCTCCAACATCACCAACACCCACACCATCTACATATATATTCCCTACAGGTATTTTTCGAGTCTGACGAGCAACTTTGTTTTCAATGTCTACAACATCACCATTTTTAATGATAAATGTGTCTTCTGGTTCGACGCCAACCATTTCAGCTAATAAACAATGGTGGTGCAGCATTCTATATTCACCGTGAATTGGAATAAAATATTTTGGTCTCATTAATGTAATCATTAGTTTCAAATCTTCCTGATAGCCGTGTCCGGAAACATGCATTCCAAATGAACTTCCTGTTCCGTAAATAACCTTTGCTCCAAGTGCAAATAAGTTGTCAATAATTCGTGAGACATTCTTTTCATTTCCCGGTATTGGACCTGCTGCAAAAATGACTGTATCTTCTCGTGAAATTTCAACGCCTCGAAAGCTTGAGCTAGAAAGGCGAGCAAGAGCCGCCATTGGTTCCCCTTGACTGCCTGTACATAGGATAACTACCTTTTCAGAATCAATTTCGTTGATTTCATCTTGTCCGATTAACATCCCATCTGGAACTTCTAGATATCCACGTTCCATGGCAACCGATACAACATTTACCATGCTTCTGCCGAGCAACGCAACCTTACGATTTGTTTTTTTTGCAGCATCGACTACTTGCTGAACACGACTAATATTTGAAGCGAATGTCGAAATAAAAACTTTTTGCGTCGCCTTCATGAACGCTTCTTCAACATGTTCACCGACAATTTGTTCCGATGGCGTAAAACCTCGTCGTTCAGCATTCGTACTTTCAGACAATAGAAGCAAGACACCTCGTTTACCGATTTCAGCCATTTTATGAATATCTGAATACTCGTTATTTACAGGTGTTAAATCAAACTTAAAGTCTCCAGTATGGACAATATTACCTTCAGGTGTGTTAAAGACAATCCCTAGGCAATCAGGAATACTATGGTTCACTTTGAAAAAATCAATATTTATTTCTGTAAAGTTTAAGGTTGAGTTTGAGTCAATTTCAATTAGTTCCGTTTCCCTAAGGAGTTTATGTTCTTTTAATTTTAACTCAATTAATCCTAGTGTAAAACGGGTTGCATAAACAGGTACATTTAATTTTTTTAAAAAGAATGGGATCCCACCTATATGATCTTCATGTCCATGCGTGAGAATTAATGCTCTGATTTTATCTTTATTTTCTTGCAAGTAAGTAATGTCCGGAAGTATTAAATCAATTCCCAATAAACTTTCATCCGCAAACTTATTTCCACAATCAATGATAATGATTTCATTTGCATATTGAAGTGCATACATATTTTTACCAATTTCATTCATGCCACCTAAGGCAAAAACAGCTAATTTAGTCTTTTCAGTGCTCAAGTTGATACCCTCCCATAATTAATAGTAGTATTAGTATGTCTTTTTAGGATTTTGTTTATTATAATATTGGAAGCGAAAAAGGCACTCAAAAAGTTAATTGTTTTAAGTTTTAAGAAAGCGTATACTTTTTTGTGAAAGGAATTGCTGCTAACATAGAGATGGTAGCAATACACATCGACAAGTAGTCGAATTAAAATACGAGGAGTGTTAACATGAAAAAAGTTATTGTAACAGGCGGAAGTGGTCTTCTTGGTTCTGCAGTAATAACGGAATTTTTGGAACATGGATATGATGTTGTCAATGCAGATATTAAACATCCAGCAGAAGCTCTTTGTAAAACGGTGATTGCAGATTTAACAAACCTTGGTGAAGTATACGGAATATTAGCAGGCGCTGATGCAGTTGTACACCTTGCAGCAATTCCAGTGGCTTACTCACACCCTAACGAAGTGACTTTTCAAAACAATGTTATGTCCACTTATAATATTTTAGAAGCAGCTGGGAATTTAGGTATTAAAAAAGCTGTCATCTCATCAAGTGAATCGTCATACGGCATTTGCTTTTCAAAGCAAAATTTAACACCGCAATATGTACCAATAGATGAAGATCACCCACAATTACCAGAAGAAAGCTATGGGTTATCTAAGATTGTAAATGAAAAAACAGCTGATATGATTAATCAAAGAACTGGTTTACAAGTAGTATCAATGAGATTAGGGAATGTCATTTCTCCTGAGATGTATAAAAATTTTCCTGAGTTCATACATAAGCCTGAGATACGAAAAACGATTCTGTGGAGTTATATAGACGCAAGAGACGCTGCAACAGCTTATCGATTAGCAGTTGAGACAGACGGACTTGGTTCAGTTGTCCTTAATATTGCGGCCGATGATACAAGTATGGATATTGAAAGCAAACAACTAATGGAAACAATCTTTCCAACAGTGAAAAATTTTCGTAAAGATTTATCGGGGTTTGAAACATTATTATGCAATCAAAAAGCTAAAAAGCTATTAAATTGGAAGCCAGTTCATCAGTGGAGAAATTATGTAAAGCTTTAATCGACTACTATGAATATTGCTAACTGCCAGGGGATTATATAGAGAAAAAGCGGCAGTAATGTGATGTTTTCTGATGTTTTCCTGGAATGCCTTATGATCAAGGGAACAATATAAACCTTGCAATAGTCAGCCAAAACGTAGATGATATTAAAGCTTATTTTAATATCATCTACGTTTCTTGCTGTTCCTTTTGTTTTTAAAGCAAAATCACACTTTTAACTTTTACTAAAATCCCCAATTTTATTAAGCTCTTTCATTAAATTCCTCTTTACTTAACCTAATTAAGTTGTTGTTTTATAGGTATAAAAATACTCGGGGTACTTTTTTGTGAGAGTAGAAAAATCTATCGACCTATTTTTGCTTAAAAACTAGCTAACAAAGATCGCGTTTACGATCGTTTTGAGGAAACTTACTTTTCGAATTGAATCCGTGGCTAGTAGGCTCAAGGTGCACCGATCAGTTACTTCGAAGGATTTCCATCATAATTCCAAACCCTCATAAACACGAAAAAACCCTTGTATCCCAAGGGTTTTCATTTTTGCTTTCTTTTGTATTGGTGGGGATTAACTTTTGAAAATCCACTCTTCATAATTATTTATCACTAATAACTGATAGTCCTAATAGAAGTTCCCTTTATGCAAATGTTAACCACCGGAAAGAGGGATTAGGAATTCTAGTTTATATCTAAAAGAGATACAGTTAGTGGCAAGTAATCAAGGTGATCAATTGCTCTTTTAAAAATTTGCTGTTAACCTTTTACAAACACGGTCTTAATAGACGTATAGAATTCAATCGCTGCTTGACCTTGTTCGCGGGAATGTGAACCTGATTGTTTCATCCCACCGAATGGAGCTTGTAGTTCTACTCCCGCACTTTCTGAGTTAATACGAACTAAACCCGCATCCATATCTTTAATAAACGAAAGCATATTCGAGATATTTGTTGTGAAAATTGACGCGCTTAAACCATAAATCGAATCGTTGGCTACTTCAAGCGCTTCCTCAATGGTCTCAACTTTCATTAATACTAATACGGGACCAAAGATTTCTTCTTTTACAATCACCATGTCACGAGTCACATCTTCAAATACGGTTGGTTGGACATAAAAGCCGTTTTCTAAACCTTCTGCTTCATGCTTATTTCCACCGATAAGTAATCTTGCTCCTTCTGCTTTTCCTTTTTCAATATAAGAAAGAACAGTATCGAGCTGATTTTGACTTGCGCATGGCCCCATCCAAACACCTTCAGCAAGCCCGTCTCCGACTTTAATTTGTTTTATTTTTCCTAGTAACTTTTCTTTAAACATATCATAGATTTCACCTTGAATAATGACACGGCTCGTCGCTGTACATTTTTGACCTGTCGAACGAAGACCGCCACTAATCGTTGCTTCAACAGCTAAATCTAGATCAGCGTCATTGGCGACGATAACTGGGTTTTTTCCGCCGACTTCTAATTGGTATTTTGCTCCACGCGCTAATGCACCTTGACCTACTCGCATTCCGACCGCATCAGAACCCGTAAATGTAATGCCGTTCACATCAGGATGATCGATCATGCCTTGACCGATTTGAGATCCAGGACCTGCGACAAAGTTAACGACACCTTCTGGAAGTCCAGCTTCAGCAAAGCACTCTATCACTTTAGCTGCAGTCACTGTTGCTTCTTGAGCTGACTTAAGCACAACTGCATTTCCGTAAATAAGCGCCGGAGCCATTTTCCAGATTGGGATTGCGACTGGAAAGTTCCATGGCGTTATAACTCCAACAACTCCTAATGGAGTTCTCGTCGTAAACATTAGGGCGTCACTATCTGTTGATGGAATAACATCGCCTACTTTACGCATCCCTTCACCAGCATAATAACGTAAGATTGCTACTCCACGTGCTGTTTCACCTTTTGCTTCAGGTAACGTTTTTCCCATTTCTTTTGTCATCGTTTCAGCAATCTCAACTAAGTTCTTTTCTAAAATATTAGCAACCTTAAATAAGAAATCACCTCTTGCGGCACCAGAAAGCTTTTTCCAGCCAATTTGTGCTTTTTTAGCAGCCGCAACAGCTTTGTCTAGATCTTCCTTTGGAGATTTTTGGACATAACCAACAATTATATTTTTGTTAGCTGGATTTATACTTGCCTCCACTTGTTCATTTGAGCTTCCGACCCATTCGCCGTTAATGTAGTTCAAAAATGTTTTCACTTCAGTATTTACAGTCATTTTAAAAATCCTCTCTTTTTCTTCCTTTATAATAAAAGCAAAGTTCTTTTTATTTTTTTAATATTTTAGAATGTTGTTCCAATACGCCAAATTCCAAAATCACGCTGTTTAAAAATATCAGCTTTTGTAAGGCTTCCCACAGCTTACATTTACAATATCAGAAAAGATTCTCTCCCCAACTTGATCATCACCGCACGCTTTACTATTAATTGCCCTGCACCAATTAACACAGTTGTTTCAGCAGAAATAGCAGTTCCCCTAGGGCAGGTTAGCAGGAAAACCAGAGCAAAGATTTAAACCACCACACTTGTTCCATTGATTAGCTCACTATACTACGTGTCAAACTTTATTTAAGCAAATAATGCTCCTTATACAGTTGATAATGATTTAGGAACTTGACTTTTTACCGGATTGTTTAAAATTCCGATATCTGAGATTTCAACTTCAATACGGTCACCGTCTGCTAATGTGAATTCATTAGGTGGTACGATACATGTACCTGTAAGTAAAACAGTACCATCAAAAATTGTATTGTCTTTAATTAGATAGGCTACTAATTCTTCAAATTTTCTTTTTAATTGACCGGTTGACGCCGAACCTTCAACAACTTGTTCCTCATTACGGTAAATTCGGCATTTAATTTCAAATTCATAAGGATTTTTAACAGTTTCAGCTAAACGAATAGCTGGTCCAATTGAACAAGAGTTTTTCCAAACTTTAGCTTGTGGAAGATAAAGTGGATTTTCTCCCTCAATGTCACGACTACTCATATCGTTTCCAGCAAGATAACCAAGAATTTTACCATCCTTGTTAATGACTAAACCAAGCTCGGGCTCAGGAATTTGCCAGTTAGAATCTGTACGAAGACATACGTCTTCGTTTGGCCCTACTGTACGAGCAGCAGTTGATTTAAAGAAAATTTCAGGACGCACTGCATCGTAAACTTTGTCATAAAAAGTTGTTGCATCTAGTTTACCATCAGTAGCTTCGTAGTTTCTAGCTTCTTTACTCTTCAAATATGTTACACCGGCTGCCCAAACTTCGGGAGCTTCAATCGGTACTAATAATCGTAAATCTTCAATTTTTTTATTTAATGGAGTACTTTTAGCGATAGTTTCTTCAACAATTTTAAGTGCAGTTGTTTCTCTTTCGTCTGCTAAATTTGTAATCTCTAAAAAGCCTTGCTGCGGCAATATATAAATACTTCCCTCATCTGTTAGTGCACCTAATACTGCTACATTTTCTTGAATAAATCGAATAATTCTCACAATTAATTCCTCCTAGATTTTTATAATATAAAACCGAGTTCCTTTTCCATCTTAAAAATTACTCAGTAGTTACAACCTCAACTGGAACTCCTAAACCTTTTGCCCCTTTTTCTGATGTTTTAAAATGCGGAGCATAACGCTTTAGCATATCAAGGCCAATCTTTGCTCTACGAACACGTTCTTTACAAAGTGCAATAGAAGTATTTTCTAAATCTGTTCCCGACGGATAAATATTCGGTGAATTTCTTAAACCGAATTTAATATAAACAGGAGCTGCTACACGAATAATCTCCGGGATATCATAATGGCGAATAAACCCACCAATATCATCTGGTGCCTCAATATAAATATCGATTGGAATATCAATTGCTTGACGAATCGAGGCAAGTCGAGCAAGAGTTAAATCAGTTGGAACATTATACGTACCTGCACCTGCTTCCTCAATTATGCGGATTGAAACTGGATTTGATTGCGCCATTTGTACTGAAATTTTCACAACTAGCTCACTTGGTAACTCTCCAGCTTTCTTAAATTCATTTATTAACCATAAGAGACCCTCATCTGCTACTAAAATACTACGAATTCCAAATTCACAAGCTCGCTTCACATCTTCAATCCCATATACTAATTGGTCCATTCCTTGCAAACGTAACCCAGCTATTTTTCCTGCACTAGCCAATTGCATTGGTGTAATATCCCATGATCCACGTGGACCTACAAACAAACTAACCTCTAAATTTTCACGACGTCCAATTTCAGCCATTTGTTTTAATTCATCATCCGTTAATAGCATAATTCCACTACCTTGAGAAATTCTATGAATATAAACATCATATTCTTTGCACGAATCTACAACTGCTTCAAAAGATGCAACTCCTTCCACACTTGGAATTTCAACGCGGTATTGCGCCCCATCCGGAAATGTTTTTGTTGA
Organism: Bacillaceae bacterium IKA-2; assembly: GCA_031761875.1. GTDB lineage: Bacteria > Bacillota > Bacilli > Bacillales > Anaerobacillaceae > Anaerobacillus. The sequence continues at coordinate 3,684,188 of CP134492.1, forward strand.
AGTGGGAAGATCGTTACAATCTCCTCTTGGAAAACCTAATTTTTCAATAAAATCGCGAGTTTTTTCCATAGTCTAACTTCCTCCTATTAATTACTAGTTTTTTTTGTTTCAAATAATATATTAGTTTTATAATCAAGACTTGCTTCTTCTGCAACACCAAGAGGGACGACACCGTTTGCAGCATCAGTATGCCCAATCATTCGGTTACTTGCCGCTACTTGACGTTGACGTTTCTTGATTGCTGTAAGTCTTTCTAAGGCAAGGTCTTTTCTATCTTCTCGAATATGTTCGAACTTAAACTCTAAATTACCCTTTAGGAATGCATCCTCATCTATAAACTGAATTTCTCGGTTACGTAAATTTAAGTAGAGTAAGTCACCTGTTTGAAGATATAAAATCCCCCCACCATCTATTGCTTCAGGTGTCATATGGCCAATCGCCGCACCATAAGTTACACCTGAATAGCGACCATCACTAATTAATGTTGCTAGACGTTTTAACTTACGATTTGCATTAATGTGTTGCATTGCTGTAAACATTTCTGGCATTCCAAATGCAATCGGACCTTGACCTGAAACGATAATAGAAATTTTTAGGATACTTTCCTCAACCATCTTATCGAAAAGTTTATCGTAGTCATGATCCTTCCAATCTTGATAATGCTCAGGTGCATTTTCTTTAAGAAGAGCAAGCATATTTTCATGACTAAAGCTTTGTTTTTCTTTTAATTTTGGTAAAAGATTTGCATCTAGTAAACTTTGATTAGCATCAACTTCATTTTCATAGTACAGAACAAAAGCCGCTTTCTTGTCAAACTGGTCTAACTGTGTCGTTGTCATACCACTAATTTTTACAACGGCAGTTTCAAAGAAGTTTCCTGTTAATACGTCTACACCACTAAATGCTCTTTTTGGCTTTGAAAGAATCACAGGATTTTCTTTTACATTATCAGCTGATAAATTTTCCGTTTTCACTAAACGTTCACGCCACGTTTTTCCAGCTACAGTCGGTGCTTCAACATCCATCGGTACTCCATTTTCTAGTAACTCGTGGAATAACGTCTCCATACCTCTACTTTGACTATCACAACACTGTATCGCTAAAGAGAAGATATCACGATCTTCTGTCAGACTATAGTTAAATAAATCTGGGATCGGATGTGCATGGTGAATTTCATCTAAATCCGATAGGCTAAACTTATAACCGCCGTATAACATACCTGCAACGAGATGCATGATTAAATTCGTTGATCCGCCAGATGCACTGTGAATACGAATCCCGTTTCGAATGTTTGTTGCCATAATATTGGCAGCTCCAAAAACAGGGTTATTAATCATTGTTGCAAAACTATCAAGAGATTTATTTACTTGTGATTGATTAGGAGATTCCGTCAGAAGTTCCACAGCCGGATGTACTAATCCTAAACCAGCGACAAGATGTCGTGAACTGTTTCCTGTACCGTTAAAGGCACAGACTCCGCCTTGTCCATCACAAGTCGCTACCGCTAAGCGCTTTTCATAATCTTTATGAGCTTCTTTCGTTATAATTCCTCGTTCTGTTGCACGTTCAAGCACACCCTGGAAAGCTGTATTTGACGAGCATTGTAAAATATAAGCCATTGCATCTTTAAGATCATCGGCAATATCACCAGCACCTTGGCTTTCAGCAGAGGCCGCAACTTCCCCTAACTCTTTAAAAAGTTCTTCTGGAATCGTTCCACCTTGTAATACGTGAGCCGGAGCAAATGTTGCAAAGAAAGGTGCTTCACCTCGGTATTGACGAATTCTGTCAAGATGAGCCATTGCACTAACTACGCCAAGTGGTTGTTTATCACAACCTTGAATAACAAAAGCACCGTGGTAACTATGGGCTTCGATTTGATTTACAACCATTTGCGCTACAGCATTACGGCTTTGAAGTGAATAACTCATGCCTTGATTGCTTTGCGCAGTTCCATCACACATAACAGGGGTCGAAAAATAAAACGGAACTCCTCCATTTTGCCAAATACGTATCGCTGCATGAGCAGAGGTTTTGAAATCCATAATATGCGCTGGATGATCGGAAGATCCCCCAATAATTGCAATACGCGGCGCGTTTTCTTCTAAGCGATTATAAATTTCCTCAAGAGTCCAATCTGGTACCCCCCCTTCGTACCCAGAACCTAATATTTGTTTTGAACGATCAAGTAACCCAGCAACAGTAATCGGTTCATTTGCTTTCCCTTGAACATTGTCTCGATATGGATTTACTTGGTTGGTGATATTAGGATATTGTACAGACATTTCATCATCTCCTTAAATTTACTTACTCTGATAAATTAACAATTATTTAGTAAGCACAAGTTATTAATACTATAATTAATAACTGACTTAAATCGCCTAATCGACATTGTCCAAGCAAGTCAATAAGCAACTATAAGAAATAACTGATCTACTATATAAAATGAGTATCTTTGATTCTACTAATAGCTCATGATAGTAGGTTGACTAAGAATTTCAAATTCATTTCTATCCTTTATCTCTTCTATAAGAGCTTCAGATACCCATATTTCTTTAATATCTAATGTGTTTTTAATTCGAACAATTCTTACTTTTTTCATATCCAATGTATTGCATGTCTTAACACCTGCTTTGACCGCTAACTCACTTGTTTCCATGAACATCGGCACTTTTACTACGTTAGTTACTGTACTCGTCAGTGAATTGGCATAGCCTTTATGCCATTCAATCGAATCAAACACATCTTTTGTTGTAATATCAGCCAGCCCTAAACCATTCGCATTTCCATGCGTTTTCTTTGTTAAGCCTAATACAACAATTTTCCTCACATCAGGTCCTCCTGTAGCGTAGGGCGTTGCGTATCGACCTGTTATATTTGGGTCCATACCATCACCAGAAATATCTTTACCAATTTCATCTACAACAAGCACATCAATCTTCTTAAACATCAACTTTGCCATTAAATCTTTTGCCTCAAGTAATAGATCTGGTTCTTCCGCTATGATTCTTTCGGCTGGAAGGGCAACTATTTTGGCAATGTGGTCGTATGCATTTTCTATTGATCCTAATCCAAATAAGAAATTAACTTTTTTTAAAATTATTTTTGCCATTTCAGGAACATGATTGGCCATATGCTCAAATCCATATAAATGAGCAGCCTCTGCTCCCTTTTGCTTTCCTAAACCTATTGTGAGCATTTTCAATAAGCCACTTTCCACTGGTCCTCGAAAAGCAGTATGGGCTTTAATTCTGTTAATAATTATAACTTGGTCTGCCTCATAGGCATGCTTATCTACATATACGGGTAATCCATTTGGCAATTTTCCTATTTTTACTACTTCCATACTAGAAATGATCGGCGCATCAACAAATTCCTCTGTAATCCCTAAATCTTCCAATACTTCCTTTTGCCCTTCACCACTTGCACCACCATGGCTTCCCATTGCGGGTACTATAAATGGGTTGGCGCCAACAGATTTTACTACCTTGACTACTTCCCTAACTAAAATTTCAATATCCGCAACTCCGCGACTGCCTACAGCAATCGCAACACGATCACCTTTTGTTATCCGATCTAGTACATTTGCTTGAACGATCACTTTATGAACTTCACTTGCAACACAGGCTAATTCGGGTGCATGAAATTTTTGTTCAACTTTTACCATTATTGGTAAAGGTATATCTTTAAGCATTTTTTTTATAATATCCACTTACGTCCCCCTTACTTATAGCAGGCTTTCTTAATTACATTCATATTCCTTATATACTTTGATAAGGAAACTATAATGCAAAACAGAGTTCTCGAAAATAACTATGGTTTGAATAAAAATTTACTTATCCCCCGTACATTACTCCTACCCACACTAGCTAGTTACCATTTCACTCTATATAACTAGCTAGGAATGCTTAAGATTTAAAGCTAAGTAAGAATAAAGAAAGCTCTGGTATTAATATTAAGATGATAAGTGTAAGTAACATCGCCACGAAAAATGGAACAATTGCTTTTGATAATTCCTCAATCGATAAACCAGAAATACCTGAAGCGACAAATAAATTTACTCCTAATGGTGGTGTAATAAAGCCAATTGCTAAGTTAACAACCATGATAATTCCAAAGTGAATTGGGTCATAACCAATACTAATTGCAATCGGTAATAAAATTGGCGTTAAAATAATGATTGCTGCTAATGTATCCATAAAGCAACCAACAATTAATAATAAGATTGTTATTAATAGGATAATAACAATTGGGTTTTCAGAGATAGATAACATCCACTGAGCTATTTGGTTTGGAATTTGTTTCATCGTTAATAACTTTCCAAATGCCGTTGCAGTACCGACGATAATCAAAATTGTTGCTGTCGTTAAAGCAGCGTTAATTAATACGCTCGGTAATTCTTTAATTTTTAGCTGACGATATAATACTAATCCGGCAAATAAACCGTATACTACTGCAATAACAGCCGCTTCCGTTGGTGTGAAAATACCACCATAAATACCGCCTAAAATGATGATTGGAATGAGGAGTGCCCATTTGGCATCCCAAGAAGCCATTACGATCTTTTTAATTGAAGTTTTTTCACCTGAACCTGTGTACCCGTGTTTGCGTGAATATAAATAAGCATAAATCATTAATGCTAATCCTACTAATAATCCTGGGATAATCCCTGCAATAAACAAATCTCCGATTGATACACTACCTACCACACCATAAATAACCATCGGGATACTTGGCGGGATAATAACCCCTAATGAACCTGCAGAGGCAACAACTGCAGTTGCGAATTTCTTATCGTAACCTTGGCGTATCATTGCCGGTATCATAATTCCACCAATCGCCGCAACAGTCGCTGGTCCAGAACCGGAAATCGCTGCAAAAAACATACATGTGATAATCGTCGCTATCGCAAATCCACCAGTCTTATTACCTACCAATGCATTTGCTACATTAAAGAGTCGGTCAGATATGCCACCTCTCCCCATAATTTCCCCTGCTAATATAAAGAACGGAACTGCAAGTAATGGAAATGAATCAGTTCCTGTAACCAATCCCATCACTAAAAAATCAACCGGTAGTGCTCCTGTAATAAGCAGAGTAATTAATGTTGCTAATCCAAGAGAAATCCCAATCGGGACACTTAATATTAAAAATAAAACAAACGATCCAAATAGTATTGCCGTAGTCATGATCTCACCCCCTAATCTTCTCTAAGTCGTTCTAAATCAGTTTTTACAGTGAAATCACCTTTACCGAGCAATGTTTTGAACTGATTGAATAAATTTTGAATCAGTCGAATTGCTGTTAATGCCATCCCGAATGGAGCAGCTATATAAACGTATGCCATTGGAATTTGGTTTGCCGGTGACTTTTGTCCTAACCCTAGTAATTTCTCAATTATAGAGTATCCATAGTAGACAACAACGAGGGCAAAAACTAAAAATAATAGATTTCCAATAATGCTAATTACTAATTTTCCTCTATCTTTGAAGAGCATTAAAAAAGCGTCTACCCTAATGTGTCGTTGCTTTTTAACCCCATAGCTAATCCCGATGTAAACAAGCCAGATAAAGCTGTATCTTGCTAATTCCTCTGACCATGATAGTGAGTTTTCCATTACATAACGCATAAAAACCTGTAAAAAAATAACAATAACCATTAAAGTAGAAAAAAAGACAAGAAACACTTCTTCAAAATGTGCATCCAGCCACTTGATTATTTTCATCACTATACCTCCTCCCAGATGGCACATAAGCTCTATTAAAATAAATATAAAAACAGTCAATATATAATTAAAGGGCGAGTAAAACGAATACTCGCCCTTTTTCCCCTTACAATTTATTACCTTATTGAAGTTTTTCGATTTCCGCTAAGTACTCAGCAACAATTTCTGTACCAATGCTTTCAGCGTGCTTATCGATTACTGGACGAATTTTTTCTGCAAAGCGTAGGTGTTCTTCAGGCGTAATTTCACTGAATTGCATATTTTCTTTTAATGCTTCTAAGCTTTCATCTGCAACTTGACGATTTCTTTCACGGTTATATTGGCCAGCTTCTACTGCGGCGTTACTAAGAATTTCTTGTTGTTCAGCCGTGTATCCATCCCAAATTTCCTTACTAAACAAGAAGATAAATGGTGTATATACATGACCTGTACCAGAAACATAATCTTGAACCTCATTAAATTTACTTAATAAAATTGTCGGATATGGATTTTCCTGCCCGTCAACAGTACCTTGTTGCATTGCCGCGAACAGTTCAGGGAAGGCCATCGGCGTAGGGTTGGCTCCTAATTCCCTCCAAGCATCTAAATGAATTTCATTTTCCATCGTACGAATTTTTAACCCTTGTAGATCCTCCATTTTTTCTACTGGACGCGTACTGTTTGTTAAGTGACGGTAACCATTTTCCCACCAAGCTAAACCAACAAGACCTTGGTCCTCAAGATAAGTAAACATTTTATCACCAAATGGTCCATCTAACAGTTTATCGGCTACTTCTTCACTAGGCATTGTGAATGGTAAATCAAAAACGCCATACTCTTTAACAAAGTTAACTAGTGGTGATGTTGAAGGAATTGTGATCTCCAACGTTCCAAATTGTAGCATTTCAATTGCAGCACGGTCATCAGCTACTTGACCAGAATGGTAAACTTCAACTTCGAAATCATCTGTTTGACTCTCGACGATTTCCTTAAACTTCATCGCACCTTCATATTCTGGATGCTTATCATTAATACCGAGACTAATACGTAAAGTTTGTGTTTCTCCAGAACCACTTGAAGCGCTTTCATTTTCATTACTATCACCTGACGCTGGTTCGTTACTGCCACCCCCACAAGCTGCTAAAATTAGAACTAAAGCCATAAGTAAACCTAAAAGTTTTATTTTCATTATTTTTCCCCCTGATTTTTTATTTTACATTTGCAACTACAGTAAACAAAGAATTTTTTCTAAACATCCCCCCTTTTACTTAGTTTACATCGACGGTTTTATAATATAAAACCGTGTTCGGATAAGGCTTTACAGTTTTCTTGTTGAAATCTATTAAACTACAAAGTTCTGTAAAATTATAAAACTATAAGATTATATAGTTTTATAATATAAAACAGAGTTCTTTTATATAAACAAAAAGAAAACTGTTCAAAACTTCTAACTTTTCTAAGTATACTAAATGTTCAATTATTTATCAAGGCAATTTTAATAAAATATATTATAATTTTTTCTATCATAATATGTAAAGGCTTTAACTAAGCAACTTATCATTCTTTATCATGTAAAAAAAGTTTGTTAAGTTACTCATTTATAACTATTTTTCTTTCAAACTTACTTTTTCTTTTACTTCTTTATTAAAAAGGTATGTTGGATAGTAGCCAGCTAATACGTCTGCAACATTTTGAGCTGTTTTACGTTTCAGTTCCAGTTGTGCCTCTTCTGAATACCAAGCAACATGAGGGTTAATAATGACATTTTCCATCTTTAATAATGGATTATCTTTTTGAATTGGTTCTTCCTCCGTTACATCTAAACCAGCACCTGCAATTTTACCTACTTCCAACGCATGAATTAATGCCTTTTCATCAATAATAGGTCCTCTAGCAGTATTAATAATAAATGCCTCTTTTTTCATTAAATCAAACTGCTCGTCACCGATCATGCCATGTGTAGCTTCAATAAGTGGTGCATGAACGGAAATGAAATCAGACTGTTTACACAATTCATTAAGTTCTACTAATTCAACATCTAAATCCTTTGCCACTTCCTCTGGAACAAAGGGATCATAAGCAACAACTTTAATCCCAAAAGCTTGAGCTTTTTCCGCTAATGTTTGCGGAATCCGGCCAAGTCCAACAAGACCTAATACACGCCCGCGCAGACGATATATCGGCACACTTACTTTATAATCCCAATTCCCTGCTTTTACCTCATTATTTAAACGAACAACTTTTCGTGCACATGCGATAATTAATGCAAAAGCGTGGTCAGAAACTTCATCCATACAATAGTCTGTAACATTTCCGACGATTATTCCATTTTCAGTAGCGGCATCAATATCAATTGTATTAACACCAACTCCATATCTTGATACTACTTTAAGATTCGGATGAGATTCCAACACTTTTCGTGAAATAGGTGCATATTGATTTATAAGCGCATCTGCCCCTTTAGCTACTTTAATTACTTCTTCCTCTGTTTTACATTGCGCTCGAATAAGCTCTGCATCAACAGTTGCTAGCACTTCCTCCTCAGGTGCTAATGTTGAAAACTCATAATCTGTAATAACCACTTTAAATTTACTCATACTCATCGCCCTCTCTCTCTAATATGTTTTATCAATCTATTTTCATAAAAATGATTAATACCAAATAAAGTTTATTTATTAAGCTCTCGCTTTCATTACTTCTTCAATAAATTTTAACGACTTTTCAGTTATTTTCGTTAATGCTTGTTGATCCATTACACCTTTCGTGTTCACTAAAGTACTTCCTACACCAACAGCTACCGCTCCTGCTTTCATGTATTCACCTACATTATCAAGATCAATTCCTCCTGTTGGCATAAGCGGAATTTGTGGTAGTGGTCCATGAATAGCTTTTAAGTACCCTGGACCAAACGCATTAGCAGGAAACACCTTTATTATATCTGCACCACTTTCATATGCTCTAAGGATTTCAGTAGGTGTTAATGCTCCAGGAATACTAATTACACCATATCGTTTTGTCAATTTAATCGTTTCTTCATCAACGATTGGCGAAAAAATAAACTTTGCTCCAGCCATGATTGCGGCCCTAGCGGTTTCTGAATCAAGTACAGTTCCCGCACCAACGATCACATCATTACCAAGTTTCGATGTAACCTCTTCAATTAATGTTAGAACCTTTGGCGTTTCAACAGTAATTTCTAATGTTTTCACTCCACCTGCATAAAGTGCTTTTGCAATAGGTAAAATATTTTCTGAATTAGCTCCACGAATAACTGCAACAATACCATTTTCTTTAATTTGTTGTAATAAATCCATTTTATCCTCCATTTCTTTAGCGACTAACATCCTCGGTAGGGGCGTTAATAAAGCGTTCAACCTCGTCTTCTTCAGGAAGTCCTTCTACATCACCGCTCACCATCGTAACCATCGCTCCAACTGCATTCCCTCGTTGAACAGCTTTTTCAATACTAAAGCCATTTAATAGTCCCGATGTAAATCCTGCCGCAAACCCATCCCCCGCACCTATAGGATCGACCACCTGTTTCACTTCAAACCCAGGAACTAGTTTACTTTCTTCTTTCGTGAAGTAGTGAGCCCCTTTTGCTCCAACTTTTAGTACGACGATTGATGGCCCATGTTGTAAAAACAGTTCCCCTAGCTTTTCTGGGTCAGTTTCGCCGAACATGAAAGTTCCCTCATCAAGTCCCGGTAAAATGATATCTACTTGAGCGGCAATCTCTAATAATACTTTCCGTGCTTTTTCCTCAGACCAAAGCTTTCTTCTTAAGTTTGGATCAAAAATAATCTGTACTGAATGTTCTTTAGCAATTTTTATTGCTTCTAGAACCATTTCATAACAGCTATCACTCAAAGCAGGGGTAATTCCAGAAATATGTAGATATTTTGCTTTTGAGATGTACTCTGGAATTAAGTCCGCTTTACTCATCTGACTAGCCGCTGAACCTTTTCGGTAATATTCCACCCTTACTTCAGTGGGACTTCTTAATTCTTTAAAGTAAAGACCCGTCGGTGCTGTCGCATCAAATTTCACTTGACTAACATCGACCCCTTCACCACGAATAAAAGAGAGCATCGCTTTACCTAATTCATCGTTCCCTACGCGGCTGATCCACCCAGCTTCGTGCCCTAAACGTGTCAATCCAATCGCATAATTAGATTCAGCACCTCCAAATTTTCTCGTATAGGTATTTGCATACCTCATTAATCCAGTTGTATCTGGAGTAAAAAGCACCATCGTTTCTCCAAATGTGACAATATCCATACTTAAGTCCTCCATCCTATTACCACTCAGCTACTGTCCCGTCACGGTGTCGCCATACCGGATTTTTCCAATTATGTCCTACTTTAGCCATTTTACGAACTTTTTCCTCATCAATTGTAATACCTAAACCTGGTCCTTGTGGAATTTTGACATGACCATCTTTATACGTAAATACTGAAGGATCAGTAATATAATCTAGGAGATCATTCCCCTTGTTATAATGTATCCCTAGGCTTTGCTCTTGAATAAAAGCATTATGCGCGGTTGCATCAAGCTGCAATGCTGAAGCTAGTGCAATTGGACCTAATGGACAGTGTGGGGCAAGAGCAACATCATATGCTTCAGCCATCGAAGCAATTTTCTTACATTCTGTAATACCACCAGCATGCGACAAATCTGGTTGGATAATATCTACATAACCATCAGAAAGCAGTCCTTTAAAATCCCATCTTGAGAACATCCGCTCACCAGTAGCAATTGGAATATTCGTATTTCTAGCTATCTCTTTTAAGGCTTCATTATTTTCTGGTAGTACTGGCTCTTCGATAAACATTGGCCGATATGGTTCTAATTCTTTGACAAGAATTTTTGCCATTGGTTTATGCACTCGCCCATGAAAGTCAATCCCAATACCAACATAATCCCCTACTGCCTCACGTACAGCAGCGATTCTAGAAATTGCTTGATCAATTTTCTCGTAAGAATCAATATACTGTAATTCTTCAGTGGCATTCATTTTAACTGCTGTAAAACCTGCATCGACAACTTCTTTTGCAGCCTTTCCTACATCATTTGGTCTATCTCCACCAATCCAAGAGTAGACACGGATTGAATCACGACACGCCCCACCTAAAAGTTGATATACTGGTGCGTTAAAATATTTCCCCTTAATATCCCATAGAGCCTGGTCAATACCTGCAATCGCACTCATTAATATTGGCCCACCTCGATAAAAACCTGATCGATACATGACATTCCAATGGTCTTCAATTCTTAACGGGTCTTTCCCAATTAAATAATCTGCCATTTCAGTTACAGCTTCTTTAACCGTACTTGCACGACCTTCCACAACAGGCTCTCCCCAGCCTACAATCCCTTCATCAGTTTCAATTTTCAAAAAGCACCAACGAGGTGGAACAATAAAACATTCTAAACTTGTTATTTTCATTTCATAACACCCTCTTTAAATTAATATTTATTCACGTCTACTGATAGCAATTAAATTTAAATGAGTCAATGTAATCCTTTTGAAATTTTGATTATAAAACCGTCTTTACTCCCTCTTGCCCTTAGAATAGTTTTATAATACAAAACTAAGTTTTTGTAAAATGTCAAAAATAAAATTTCTGAAAATTCAATTAAGTTAATCATACTAACCTGTTTTTTATTTTTCAAGTACTTTTTGTCTTATTTAGAAAATAGGGACGCAGTACTAGTTTCCTATTGTGAAATAAAATGATTTGTTAAGCGACCTAATTTTTCAATTTCAACTGAAACTATATCGCCTGATTTAATCCAAACTCTTTTTTCCTCAGAATAACCGACAATAACCCCCTCAGGCGTCCCTGTTAAAATTATATCACCTGGCTTTAACGTCATATGTTTAGAAGCATAACTTACGACTTCGTGACAATTAAATATCATATCAGATGTATTTGAATCTTGTCTTAATTCCTCATTTAGCCACGTTTTTATCTTCAAATTATTTGGTTCGTCGATCTCATCTTTACTTACTAAATATGGGCCCGCTGGACAAAAGTCGTCACAAGATTTCCCAATTAACCACTGCGAACTTTTAAATTGCAACTCTCTTGCTGACACATCATTAGCTACACAATATCCAAAAATGTACTCATCCGCTTGTTCTGGGTTAATATCCTTCGCTTCTTTTCCAATAACGATGGCAAGTTCAGCCTCATAATCTACCTGTGTAGAATTTTCAGGAATTTTAATCGTACTTCCTGCACCGGTTAGACTATTATTGAATTTACTAAATAATATCGGTTCTTTCGGATGCGTCAACCCACATTCATCAGCATGTCTGCGGTAGTTTAAACCTACACAAATAATTTTTTCTGGTTTTGATACACAGGGACCAAAAGTAAGTTCTGACTCGTCTATAAATAATCTATCTTCTTCACTAGTCTCTTCTAATAATTGTCTTAACAAATTCATACCGCCGTTTGTTAAGAGTTCATCGATCGTTACCGGTGCTTTAACATTTGTGCTTTTAACCGCATTTTGAACATCAAAAATCCCCTGCTCTGTTTTTATCCCTAAACAAAGCTTATTTTCTTTATAAAAATTAACTAAATACATCATTTTACCTCCATATTAAGTTAAAAACTCGATAACTTTTTCTAACGCTGCTTCACAATCTTTCCCAACAACTCTAACTGTTATCTGGTCATTATTTTTTAATTGAAGTGTTATTAACCCTAAAAAACTCTTAAGATTTATTTCTATGATATTTCCATTGAGAATTTTTTTTAAAAAGATTTCTGATGCGAAAGGTTGAACTAATTTACTTAACTCAATAATCGTTTGCTCTTCGGAGATACTAATGATAATTTCCTTAAAGGCTGTTTTCTCCATTTTTTATCCACTCCTTTTCATAAAATAATCTTGCTAATCCATTAACATACCACCATTAACTTCAATGATTTCTCCGACAATATAATCTGAATATTCAGATGCCAGAAAAAGTAATGATCCCACCGTTTCTTTTGGGGTTCCTTCTCTACCCAATGGGATGTTAGTTACTTGTTTTTTTCTGATTTCCATAGGAGAGAAACGGTCATGAAAAGGTGTACTTATGACCCCAGGCGCAATTCCGTTAACAATTATCCCATACTCAATCAAATCTTTTGCTAAAGCTCTTGTGAGAGTACTAACTCCTCCTTTAGCCGCCGCATATGCGATGGAACCGTATCCACCACCATTCCTTGCCGCAACCGAAGTAACATTAATAATTTTTCCCTTTTGTTGTTTCTTCATCATCGGTAAAACTGCTTTTGTAACTAAATAGACAGATTTTAGATTAATATCGATAACTTGGTCCCAGAGTTCTTCATCTAAATCAACTAGTCTACTTCTTTTAATTAAACTGCCTGCATTATTGATTAATACATCGATTTTACTAAAATGAATGTTAATAGCCTTCATCATTTCATCAATATCACCTTTACTTGAGACATCGCCGTGAACAGCAATCGCTTTTCTACCCTTTTTCTTAATATCAGCAACGACTTCTAATGCCTCACTTTGACTGCTGTTATAATGAACAATTACATCGGCTCCAAAATCAGCAAAGGCTAGCGCCGCCGCTCGACCTATGCCAGTACTACTTCCGGTAATAAAAACTACTTTATCTTCAAATGAATACATCCACTACCACTCCTAGTAAATTTTAAAAATTCTCTATGAACATATACTTCTCCATTTACAACCACTTGATATCTATAATATAAAACTTAGTTTTATATTATAGATATGTTTCAAGATAGTAATTACGACATTACTATCCCAACCCATAACCTAATTTTCCAGATAATTCGTTACTTGCTAACGTTAATAATTCAATATTTTCCTTCATTTTTTCTTCATTAATTTTCATTACTGGTGCGGAGATACTAATCGAAGCGACAACATCTCCTGTATAATTTCTAATTGGCAAAGCAATACAATAAACACCAGGCTCGTTCTCTTGATTATCGATAGAATATCCCCTTTCTCTTATAGCTTCCAACTCACGTAAAAAATCTTCTTTATTGGTTAGTGTATTTTCAGTGCGTTTTATGTACTGATAATCCTCAAGCAATTTCTCTAATTCTGAATGAGACTTATTAGCTACTAACGCCTTGCCTACCGCACTACAATGAATAGGTATACGTCTACCAATTCTAGAATAAAGAACTGATGCAGAGGAACTTTCAACCTTATCGATGTACACCCCTTCTTTTCCATCTAAAATAACAAGGTGAACTGTTAAGTCTGTTTTTTGAGAAAGAGAAATTAAATATTCCTTAGCTAATGTTCTAATATCTAAACTATGCATAACAAAGTTACCACGTTCAAATAATTTCAGTCCTAATTTATACTTACTATTTTCCAAATCTTGTTCAATGTAATGATGCTTTTTAAGCGTTTTTAAAAGTGAATGAACTGTACTTTTATGTAACATCATTCTTTCACTAATTTCAGTAATTTTTAATTCAGTATTATGCTCGTCAAATAAATCTAATATTTTCAATGCTCTATCGACAGATTGTATAATTGGCAAAAAAACTTACCTCCCTTATAACAAAGTTAACTTTTCCTTTATGATAACATTAAATCGGTAATTTTATAACTTTTCGAAATAGTTATTTTTCAATCATTCACACTAATTTTGCTTTACTTAAAATTTGAAATAATTCATCCTTTTTACCTTGATCTAGAGGATATGCTGGGCGTCTTGCATGTGAAGATATTTTAAGCCCTCGCATTACCATCGCTTCTTTTAATACATTTACAAACGGGCTATCTAGTTTATACATTAACGGTAGGTACGCTAACCTTTGATGTAGCGCAACTGCAGTCAAGAGATCATTTTTTTTAAATGCTTTATAAATCCCTACTTGAAGTTCTGGTGCGAAGTTTACACTTGCAGATATAGCACCATCTCCACCTAAACAAAGATTATTCAATAAATGATCATCGTAGCCTGTTAATACGACAAAGTCAGGACGAATTTCTTTAACCTTGAGGATCGTCTCCCGAATCGGTGCTAACAAATCTACTGTTTGTTTAATACCAACTATGTTTTCATTCTCCTGTACTAGAGTTACAATCATATCTGGAGTTAAATCTTGACCCGTAACTCCTGGGAAATTGTACAAAATAATTGGTAAATCCACTGCTTGAGCAATATCACGATAATGTTTTTGAAGATTTCCTTCAGATAAACCCCAGTAGTTTGGATTAATAACAACAATCCCATCTGCTCCGATACTTTCACTATGTTTGGATAACATAATTACTTCATCAGTACTGTTGCTTCCTGTACCAATTAAAGTCTTCGTTCTTCCATTTACGTACTTGACACAAAATTCGGCAATTTCCATACGTTCCTCGGCACTCATTTGCGTAAATTCGCCACTACTACCTAGGAAGAATAGGCCATCTACGTCACTATCAAGTAAATGATCAATAAGTTTCCCCATACCTTCTTGATCAAATGAGGCATCCTCATTGAAAATTGTTAATACCGGGGGAATAATACCTGTAAACTTTTTACTTTTCATAAAACTCCAGCCTCTTTTCTTTTATTTCGTAAACAACTTTAAAGGTACAAGTACAATTTAAATTGAACCTATACCTCAGGACAACATTTTAAAAAACGATTATAACAATCGCTGCACAAAAACAGTGATCATAGTTGTTACTATCACATCGACTATTTTCAAAAAAATAGGTTTCATGTTAAATTTAAATAGGAAAAAATACTACCGACGCTTTTTGTTTTGTATTATAAAACCACGTTTTGGAAAATTGATTATAATGAATATTTTAAATGTCATTTCTAACATTGTCAACAGATATTATTATCTTTTTAAAATTTTCAAAATAAAGTAGCAATAAGGAAAACTATTAAGCTGCGAAAGCTATACCTTACTTAAAACTTTCAAGATTTCTAGTCCTTAATATCGAGCTGTTTATACGATAGGGTTCTAGTTTAATTTCGTTGAAAATAACTCCATGGCCTGGCATTTGGGGCGGTTGGGCTATACCATTTTTGACTGTAATCGGAAATTCTAATACACCCATTTCAGTTAGAGAGCCACCTTTAACGTTTTCTAATATCATTCCATTTGGTACTGCACATAACAAAGAGACTGAAAGCTCCATTAAAAAATGAGGTGCAACAGGCCGGAAAAATGAATCTGCTAGATGGGCAATCTTTATCCACTCTGTTATTCCGCCTACTCTTCCGACATCCGCTTGGACAATGTCGACGGCATCTGCTTTTAAATAATCCGCAAATTGATACTTTGTATACAGGCTTTCACCAATAGCTAAAGGTGTCTTAATACTTCGTTTTAGTTTAGCATGACCGGCAATATCATCAGCGGAGATCGGCTCCTCAATCCAACCTAATAGTAAATGGTCATAGGCTGCTGCAGCTTGGATCGCCTGGTGTGAATTCCACTTTTGGTTAATATCGACTAGCAGTTTACGTTTACCAATTCTTTCTTTAACACGACGAATACGTTCAATGTCTTCCTCAATATGATCATAGCCAACCTTTATTTTTATAGTTTCGTAGCCAGTCTCGATAAATTCATCGATCATTTCAAATAAAGAATCATAAGAGTAATTATAATCAATTCCACTTCCATAAGCTGGAATTGATTCTCTCGCCCCGCCAAGCAATTTGTATAATGGTTGCTGATGATATTTCGCTACAATATCCCATAAAGCAATATCAATGGAAGCAAGCGCAAATGTATTTATTCCACCAGTTCCACAGCGATGAATTTGATTATAAAGAAAAGACCAATTCGCCTCAATATTTCTAGGATCTTTCCCTACCAGCATATTTGCAAGGTAATCGTTAATTAATGCTTCAATAGAAGTTCCACCTATCCCTGTTGTATAACTAAATCCTACCCCTGTTATTCCAAGGTTTGTTTTTACTGTAGTAATAACGAATTCTATTCCAGTAACAACGTGAGTCGCATCCTCCCAAGGGACACTAGGTGGGATGCGATAAGTGACCGCTTCAACATGCTCAATTCTCATTTGATAACACCACACTTTCATCAATTTAAATTTTCGAACAGCTTAGAAAACTGGAAATTTAGAAGTTATCGCCTAAATCATCCTTCCACGGATCACCTGCCGACCAGTGCGAACCACCTGAGGATTTTTCAGAACGTTCCCGAATAATATCAGTACGGGATAGAATTTCTGGACGTAATTCTGCTCCCATGCCAACACCTTCAGGCAATTGCATCATCCCTTTCTTTACTTGAATTGGCTGAGTTACTAGCTTTTCAAAATAGGTGTGATAGAAAGAACGGACACTTTCACACATAAATAAATTTGGTATATGTGCAGATAAGTGTGCATTTGCGAGATTCATAATTGGTCCACCACAATTATGTGGCGCAATTGGCAACTGATAAGTGGAGGCTAAAACCGCTATTTTTCTTGTTTCAGTAAAACCACCTGTCCAAGTAATATCAGGCATAATAATATCAGCTGCCTTTTTTTCCATTAACGGGTGGAATTGTGACCTTGAAAATAATCGCTCACTTGCGCAAATTGGTGTTTTGGTAGCTTGTCGCAGTTGAACTAATCCATCAGTGTGGTCAGCTGGAATCATATCTTCAAGCCACATTAGATCATATTCATCTAGAGCTCTTGCAATTTTTATCGCTGCTGGAACATTCCAACAAGCATGCCCTTCCATTGCTATTTCCATCTCATTACCAACGGCGTTACGAATTTCTTTAACAATATTTACTCCTTTTTGCAGTAACTCATTCGATATCGATTGTCCAAGAGTAGCTACACTTAATTCATCAAACGGCCAAATCTTCATTGCTTTAATGTCGTTCTTTAATAAGTCTTCCGCTAATTTCCCTGGATTTTCGAGAAACATTTCTCTGTCCTTATATTTACCATGGCTTACACATGTATTGTAAACAGGAATTTCATCTCGGCATTTCCCGCCCAAAAGTTGGTAAATTGGCTGATTCGTTACTTTTCCAAAAATATCCCATAACGCAAGATCAATGGCACTTAACGCCCGCATTTCTGCTCCCCCAAAGCCATGGTAATGAATAGCTTGGAAGATATCTAAATAAATTCTTTCGATTTCCATTGGGTTTCTTCCAATTATGATGTCAGCACAAACATCATGGATGATTCGACGAGATGAATCAGGTCTGGGGAATGTTTCCCCTAATCCCGTAATTCCTTCATCAGTATGAATTTGAACCCATAATAAATGTGGATGCTCTGGAAGTTGAATCGTTTCGATTGATGTAATTTTCATCGTAATCAACCTTTCTTTTTTTAGAATATTATTATCTTGACTATTTTAAGTTATCTTTTGGATAATTGGTTCAACGTTTAAGTGTTCAGAAAATATTTTTTTAGCTTCATCTAAGTTTTTTTGCTTTAAAACATGAAGTAGTGGTTCATGTTTTAAAGCAATTTCTTCTAAATCTTCAAAATATTTAGAGTGGACTGATGCAATAAATCTGCTGATGTGTATATCGAGTTTTTTCCAAATGTTTAAACTCATTTTTCTTTGCGCTTTTTCAATCACCTTTCGATGAAATAGCATTTCACAAGAAATTAATGTAGACAACTCTTTTTGTTTGCCGGCTTCTTTCATATCTATAATGATTTTTTCCAAAGAAAGAAAATCCTGTGTAGTTAATAAATAGATCCCATTTTTAAGATCATTTAGCTCAATTATTCGCCTATATTCAAATAATTCTTTGATTTCGTCAAAGCTTATCTCGGATACAAAAGCTACTGTGAAAGGAATTAATTCAACTAAGCCATCTTCTTGAAGCTTTAGTAAAGCTTCTCTTATTGGAGCTTGGCTTGAGTTAAATTTTTCAGCAATTGCAAGCTCAATGATTCTATCTCTAGGTTGCAATGTACCAAGAATAATTTCATTTTTTAACTCTTCATAAATGAATTCTTTTTTTGATTTCTTAATCATATTGATATTCCCCCCACTTCTTACAGTCACTAGGAGTGGAGGGATTGAAATCTGTAGTTCACTCATCGCGCGGTAAGTGAACCCATTGCCATCACATATTGAACAGACTTTTTAAGGATGTTCACTATAAATGCCAGTGGCAGTGAAGGTGACCCTTAGTCAGTTGCCACGTCAAGTCAATACCGCTGGCAAAACATTCTACATCGAAGGTGACCGCGGACAGAGCTGCAAATGTCATCGGCTTATTAGTATCTGACTCTCCCTCATATAATGCATGTACTTCGATAAATATTGATGGTAGTAAGTGAAAAACTTTATAGAGAGAAGAACAAACAACCCGTCCCTTTGTACGTGCTAATCTAGCATTTCTGCTTCACGAGCGATATCTGGTATAGAGGGAAACTCTTGATCAACCAATATAAAAAAGTGCAAATCGTATTTTAATACCTCTGGATATTTTTCGAATATACCTACTTTTCCATGTTTCTCTGGTTTCATATTGATGAGTAACGATTGAGCTTCATTTTTGTCGAATGTCATCGTAACTGTGGTCTCTAATTGGTCTATTAACAAGTATCCCAAGAAGTCATAGTTAGTAAAGCTGTGAAACACTGCGACAAACGTAGTAATCTCTCCCTGCTTTTCATAGTGGATTTCATCTGCTTCCGCTAAGATATCCTTCGTCCATGCAAAAGGATGATCTAGAGGGGACATCTCATTAATGAAAGTGTGGGAACTCGTTGTCTGTCTCCATACTCCACCACTATCTATAAAAAGCTGCTCACCTTCTAAATAGATATCAAAACTAAATTGGGTATCGTCAGATACAGGGATAGACATGCTATATTTTGAAATATCTTCTGACCAAAAGCCTTCGCTTATTAAAGCGATTTCATCATCAAAATAATACGTGCTCTCGACTTGATAATCATCTAAACTGACGTCATCTAACAACTTGAGCCAACTATTATAATGGGCTTCTTGTGAGCTTGGAAAAAAAGACAATCCTATACTTAACCCTAATATTACAGCTAATAAAGGGATCAACCACTTTTTTATCGGCCTATAAATAACCATCAAGATCATAGCCCCCCATCACCTGCCAATATCCTTCTGCTCTTTCCTCAGTAAACTCTAATCGTTCGATCCACTTTACCGATTTATATCCATACATCCCGGGATGATACAGGCGACATGGGTAGCCTTGAGGAATGACTAATTGTAATCCATCGAACTCAAATACTAGCATCATCCCTTCATCCACTATCTGTGATAGCCTAAACGAGTCATAATATACTTGGTCCCCTGAAAAAGCTGTGGCATAGGGACCTAAGGGGGTAATAAGATGGGCTTCAATAATATCTTTTATCAGAATTCCCTTCATTTCAACATTTCGAACACTCCACCCAGTGACACAGTGAAAATCATCTACGATCGTTAAAGAGGGGAGACGAATCATATCATTCATTGTTAGTGTAATCGAATTTTCCACTAGGCCATCGATGGTAAAACTCCAGTCTGATTCTTTATATCTGGGATAATCACTCGTTACATTATAGATGCGAAAATAGCCTCTTCTTTTAGCTGATGTATCTTCGGTATCAAGGATAGGAAGAAGCCATTTAATTCCAGCACCAATAAAAATAAACAAGATTCCTAAAGTAGTAAATTTAACAAAATCTCTTTTTTCTAAATGGTTTTCTGTAATCGCTTCTGGTACCGGAGTTTTCCCCCTCCACCAGTTTGGCCAGGGTATTTTCTTCCCTATTAAATGACCAAAACTATGAAAGAGAACCCATGGTAAAAATAAAAACGTAAACCAACTATGTACAGATACAGCAATATTACTGATACCAGCTGACACAGACGCTTGAAAATACATGATCAATCCAGAGAAAACCCAAACAATAATAAAGGAAACATTGAAGTAAACATTAAAGGATTTAAGATAAGGTTTATTGATAATATTCTGAAACACAGATTTTAGACTGAATATGATAACAACTGCGTATATAAATGCCACCCAAAGATGAAACGAAACTAACGGGAAATGTAGTTCATTAGACCATGTCCGAGTTTGTGGGAAATACAGAAACAAACCGGAGCTCAGAAGCAAAATAAACAAAAGCCCATGTACGTGATGAATCCAGTTAAGACGTATCATTATTCACACTCCTTTATTCTAGGCGCCACTCGAGAAATTATCAACAAAGCAGCGTAAAATCCCTTTTTTAGATATGGGGTTTTACGCTGCTTTTTGCTGCTCCATTTAAAAGAAATTTCTCTGTTTTTTCAGTGTGATTTCATACAAGATAAATAATCTATTACCTAGTTATTTTTTATCAGATTTTCCGTTTAAAGCTTTTGTCCCTGCTTCTAAAGTTTCAATAATACGGTCTACATCATAAACGCTACCTTTCCAAATCCCACCGCTTACTGATTGTAATGCTGCCCAAAGACGGGTATCATCAGGTAAATCTGGATCGGGCATTAACCCTGGATGTGGCTCACGTTCAGCAAGAACTTTTGCACCTTCCTCAGGGGTGAAGGTCTCATTGCCTTGTCCGATAAAATTAATGCTTCCATTTAATCCAATACGGTCAATGCTGATCTGAATAAGATCACCTGTACGAAGCTTACCTACCGGGCCACCGGCGAGTGCCTCAGGTCCGATATGCCCGATACATGCTCCAGTTGAAACACCAGAGAAACGCGCATCAGTAATCAGTGAAACGTATTTTCCATAAGGTAAATATTTTAATGCCGAAGTCAGCTGGTACGTTTCTTCCATACCGGTACCCGATGGACCGCGGCCAATAACCGCCATAATATCGCCCTTTTCAATCCCACCGGTTTTAATCGCGTGGATCGCATCCTTCTCGGCTGTAAATACCTTCACTTTACCTGTATGACGATAAACACCGTCCTCATCAACCACTGACGGATCAATAGCTGTTGATTTAATAACTGCGCCTTCTGGTGAAATATTTCCAACTGGGAAGGTAACTGTTGATGTAAGGCCGCGACTTTTCGCCTTTTCTGGGCTCATAATGACATCTTCCGGATCAACGCCGTCAACCTCTAGCAAGTGCTTTTTGACTTCAGCTCTGCGCTCAGACGTTTCCCACCAATCAAGAACAGTGGATAGTTTTTCACCTGTTACTGTTAAAACATCTTCTTTTAACACTCCAAGCTTACGTAGGTGAAGCATTACTTCTGGAACACCACCTGCTAAAAAGGCACGAACTGTCGGATGGTGAGTCGGTCCGTTTGGAAGAACGCTGACAATTCTCGGCACTTGTCGATTTATTCGATTCCAGTCTTCAACAGTAGGTATTTTACATTTTGCTGCATGAGCAATTGCCGGGATATGAAGCAGTAGGTTTGTAGAACCCCCAAAAGCTGCATGGATAACCATTGCGTTATGAATCGCATCATCGGTTAAGATATCCTTTGTTGTAATCCCTGCTTCTTCCATCTTAATAGCGGCTCGAGCTGCTTGCCGCGCCATTTCCGTCCAAATTGGCTGTCCTGATGGGGCAAGTGCAGAATGTGGCATGGACAAGCCTAGTGCTTCGGCTACAACCTGGGCAGTAGCAGCAGTACCAAGAAACTGACAGCCCCCGCCTGGTGTTCCGCAAGCTCGGCAGCCAAGATCTGATGCCTCTTCAAGAGAAAGTTCTCCGCTAGAATAGCGCGCACCAATTGTTTGAACTTTACCTGCATCTTCACCTGTTGTAGGTGGTAATGTGACACCGCCCGGTACAATAACTGTCGGCAGATCATGCATCGCCGACAGAGCAAGCAACATTGCT
Organism: Bacillaceae bacterium IKA-2; assembly: GCA_031761875.1. GTDB lineage: Bacteria > Bacillota > Bacilli > Bacillales > Anaerobacillaceae > Anaerobacillus. The sequence continues at coordinate 3,706,713 of CP134492.1, forward strand.
GGCATTCCTTTGTCACATGTAGCAATACCAATAACTGCTTTTCTAGTTGGAAGAGAGCGAATCAGGCGGCGGTAAACGATTGCTGCATCATTACGAAATGGGAAGGAATCAAACATTCCTGTTGTTCCTTGCGACCTACCATCACACGGATCACTAACAAAACCAGCAAAAGGGACACCACCCGACTCTTTTATCTCTTCAGCTGCAGCTTTCATAAGAAGTCCTACTTCCCAATGTCCAGTATGGTAACCTAAGGCAATTGGTGTTCCGTCTTCTCCACGCATTCCGCCTTGCGTGCTTAAAATTAATACCTGTTTCCCATTGAGCGAATCCGGCTTCCAGCCCATTCCGACATTTTGTGTCAAACCGAATAGATCCCCACTCGGTGAATTTAACAGCATCTCATGTGTCAATGGAAGAGAACCTTCAGGCCCTGACGCATGTGTCTTTATTTTATAAAGTTCATCCCGCGACTCTCCCATAATATATTGTAGATTATTACTCAAATGATCGACTCCTCATCTTTTTGTTTTATAATATAAAACACAGTTCTTGTATATTATTATAACACAATTCGGTTAATAGTTAATCGAAAACGGATTTCCCAATTATACCAATCATCAAAATACCAACAAGAAAATAAGTTGGATCTGATTCTCTTCATCCTTTAATAAAAGTGTCTCTCATGAAGTTTATAGCTTTCTCCAAACATCTGTATAAACGTCTTTTAAAGGAATGCCTACTTCATTAGAAATCCTTTTACAATCTTCATATTCGGGGGAACGTTGGACAACCTCACCTTGAAATAATCCTTCTTTAATTGTGACTGGTCCCCATTTGGTATTTACTGAAATAAATCGTCTTTCTAGTCTATGTACTTCAAGAGGAAAGTAGCGAAGTCCAAAAGTTGTTGTCTCTAAAAAAATAATTTCTTTCATCTTATCAAGCTCATTTTCTGCACACAAAACTTGTAACATAATAGCAGGACGGTTTTTTTTCATGTGAATTGAAGTGTAAAAAACGTCATTTGCACCTTCGCTAATAAGTTTATCCATTAAATACCCTAAAATCTCAGCTGACATATCATCAATGTTAACTTCAATTTTTATTGTTTTTGTATCAATATGTTCATTTTTATGATTAGAAAAATTCATTCTAGTCCTCCAGTTATTCTCATTCACCTACCAAAACACGCAAAACATTAGGATGGTCAGCGAAATTTTTCGTTCCTGCTCCGTAGCCAATCGCTTCTATTTTAAAAGACGGGATAGGCCCATAGCTATCTACAAGGACTGCTAAAATCCCTGCACCTGTTGGGGTTGTTAATTCTCCGATTATGCTACTTTCCTTAATCGGTATTCCCTTTAATATTTCAAGTGTCGCTGGTGCAGGAACTGGGTACATCCCATGGGCAATTTGAATATAACCATTCCCAACTGGAACTGGGGATGAAATGATTTTTGAAATTTGGAGGCCATCTAGTAAAATACTTGTCCCAACGATATCGATAATTGAATCAATCCCACCGACTTCATGAAAATGAACTTTTTCAAATGGAATGTTATGAATTTTTGCTTCGGCTCTGCCGATTACCTCAAAAATCTGCAAAGCCACTGTTTTAACTTTTTCATTAAAGTCCGCACCTTCAATCATTTTTACAATGTCACTGTAATGCCGATGAGGATGATGACTATGATCGTGGTGGTGATCATTACAATTTTCTGCAACAATTACATCAAACTTTGTTGAAGAAACTCCTTTTTTAACAACTTTTTCCCACTTAAGTTTGTATTCCGAGTTGATATTCAATTTACGTAATTCAGTTTCTAAATAGACGGGATCTGCGCCTAAGTCTACTAATGCACCTATCGTCATATCGCCACTAATTCCCGAGAAACAATCAAAGTATAATGTTTTCATTCTCTCACCTTCCTATGCTTTTGTATGACGATGATTTTTATGAATCATCGTCGCAAAATAACCCGCACCAAAACCATTATCAATATTCATCACACTAACTCCCGATGCACAAGAATTTAACATTGTTAATAGAGCTGATAATCCTTGGAAGTTAGCGCCATAACCAACGCTTGTTGGAACTGCTACAATTGGGTTACTAATTAGCCCGCCGATGACACTTGGAAGAGCACCTTCCATACCAGCAACAACAATTGTTACAGTTGCCTGCTCGATTTCCTCTAGGTGGTGGAACAATCGATGAATACCAGCAACTCCTACATCATAAATGCGTCTGACGTTAACTCCAAACGCTTCAGCCGTTACTGCCGCTTCCTCGGCAACCTCTATGTCAGAAGTACCTGCACAGACAACGGCAATATATCCTTTATAAAGCAGAACGGGTTCAGTTTCATTTTTCCAATAAACTGTTTTTGCCTTTGAATTATAGATGAGCTCAGGAATGGCTTCTTTAATTTGATCCGCTTTTTCTTGATCAACTCTTGTAGCTAATACTCGATTTGTATTTTGTTGTAAAGAACGAATAATCTCAATCATTTGCGCTGCATCTTTTCCTTCACCGTAAATAATTTCAGGAAATCCCGTTCGGTGCTCTCGGCGATGGTCGATTTTAGCAAAGCCCAAATCTTCAAAGGACGCTAACATCCCTTTCGCTTTGTCGACCGTTAATGTCCCATCGCTCACTTGTGTTAATATCTCATCTAAACGGTTATTTTCCACTTTTGTCACCTTTTCTTTTTAGATTAATTAAAATTTCACTTTGCTTAGATAGATAATATGAGCTTAAATCTATCATTACGTGCCAGAGGAAAACCACTTTAAAAGCTAGCATTAAGTAGTTATTCATACCCACTATAAACTATTCAATTTCCGATACAAGAACTTTATTCATACTCCCACTTTGGTAACCAATAAGATCAATGGTGACATATTTATATCCAAAAGACAGAAGCTTTTCGGTAATGACTTTCTGATTAATGATTATGATCTCCATATCTTTAGGTTCAACTTCAATTCTAGCAATTTCTCCATGTGTTCGTACACGAACTTGTTTAATACCTAATTCCTTGATGCACGCTTCTGATTTTTCTACTTTTGTTAATTTTTCTAATGTGATTTCCTCTCCATAGGCAATTCGTGAGGATAGGCAAGCAAGAGCTGGTTTGTCCCATGTTGGTAAGTGTAATTGTTTTGAAAGCTCACGAATTTCTTCTTTATAAAGATTAGCTTCTTGAAGTGGACCGCGGACACCATGTTCGTTTGCAGCTCTAACTCCTGGACGATGTTCACTTAAATCGTCTGCAATTAATCCATAGACGACATTACGAAATTGTTTTTGTACCATAATAGGGATAATTTCTTCAAATAAGCCATTTTTACAATAATAACAACGATCGCGATCATTTTCAGTATATCCAGGAATGCCTAATTCTGAAGTCTCAATGATTTGATGCGGGGCTCCAATTAAGTTAGCATATCGCTTCGCTTCTTCTAATTCACTTAGAGGATACGTTTCAGAATTTGCCGTAACCGCTAGGACGTTCTCTGGGCCCAGAACATCTAAGGCTACCTTTAATAAGAGCGTACTATCAACCCCTCCGGAATAGGCAACAACGACACTGCCCATTTCTTGTACTATATCTTTTAAGCGTTCATATTTTTCATGTACCATTTTTTATCACCTCAATTTAAGACTTCGCTTATCCATTTACATGTATACCGTCTAAAGACGGTGGAGTTTGACCACGCACTTATAAAAAAATCCCCTGAAAATAAAGTGGCCTCGCGGGGGATTGGGCACGTTCAAGATTTTAATTATCTGGATTTAGGAGATTTTGAGGATTCCTTATTCTAGTTTACCCTCAATTCCTTTTCTTCTTTACTAATTAGTCTCCAGCTTGCTAGTTCGAAAAAATTATCATTTAAAAGGGCACTCTTACATTTTTTTTTGTGAGAGTGCCCTTTAGAATTATATGGATTTAATAAGGTCATTTAAAAGCGTGCAAAATAACCGTTACTTTCAAACTCCATGTCCTCTAACTCTTTAAGCACTTCAATGTCATCATTGTTTTTGATTTCATTGTACACGACTTCAGATACATAGAGCTCACCAATATGTAATGTGTTAGCAATACGAGCTATTCGTGCTTGTTCTACTGTGACTCCCCAATTCGCACGCAACGCCGCTATTAATGCTTCTTGATCGTTATCAAGAATAATTGGAATTTTTGCCCGATCTAAAAATGTACTTGTTACGACGTTTTCATTCATCTTTTGAAAGTCTATTTTATCAAATAAACGTTTTGTCGTTAAATCTGCTAAGCCAATTCCTAATGCATTCCCATGGCTTGCTTCACTTAAGTTAGATGCGATTAAGTATTTAATACTAGGGGTTGCCGGTTCTTTAACTCCTAGTACCCGAATTCTGCCGATAATGTTTGTGTCCATACCAGTACCACTATAATTTTTTCCGATTTCATCTACCACTAAAATGTCTAACTCCTTGAATGGTAAGCTAGGCATTAGCTGAAATGCTTCTCTAAGAAGTTGTCTTTCACGAAACTCTACTTGCTGTGGCTCAATCGCTTCAATAATTGCCGTTTCTTCATGAGCGTTCTCAACTATGCCAATAGCAAATAATGTATTAGATTTTTCAATTGCAACTTTACCAACCTCTGGCATCATGTCGCGAATTCCTTCAATACCAAACGTATGTAATGCAAGTGCTTGCTTATGCTTACCCATCCCAATTGAAGCCATTTTTAAAATGCCGCTTTCAATATCCTTTTTAAAATCAGTATGCGGTTTAATCCGTCCCATTACAATAATTCCATCTGCATTGTAGGCATGTTTATCGATATATACCGGAATACCTGCTGAGGTATCGCCAATGTGCACTACATCCATTGAAGAACGAATTTCACAGCCAGTTGACTCTTTAGTTACGCCAAGTCCTTCTAACACTTCAATTTGACCTTCTGCTGTAGCACCACCATGACTACCCATTGCAGGAATAATAAATGGTGTCGCCCCTCTTTTTTTAATTTCATCTGCAACACATTTAGTAATTAACGGAATATTAGCAATCCCCCTACTCCCAACCGTAATTGCAATTTCCATGCCAGTCTTAATCTTTTCATCAGCTTTCACTTGTTGAAATTGCTCTTCCACTGTTAATTGAATATTTTCTACACTACTAGCATGGAAATTCTGTCTTACTTTTGCCATTTTAGGAAATTTCATGTCCACTACTCCTTTTCACGATAATATACAAAGTAAGCAAGAGATAAAAGTTATCTCTTGCTTACTTTTACAAAATATCAATTTTAGTTTACCCGTTTTTAGGAGCTAACTCAACCGCCATCCGAATGGCTTCTTTTAATGATAACTCATCGGCGATATCCTTACCCGCAATATCAAATGCTGTACCATGGTCAACACTCGTACGGATAATAGGTAAACCTACAGTTATATTTACGCCTGCTTCAAGTCCTAATACTTTTACAGGCCCATGGCCTTGATCATGATATTGAGCGACAATAATATCAAAATCCCCTCGTTTTGCTCTAAAAAATAATGTATCCGCTGGTAATGGACCAACAACGTTCATGCCTTCTGCGACAGCTTTATTAACAGCTGGAATGATTTTTTCTGCTTCCTCACCATTTCCGAAAAGTCCATTTTCACCTGCATGAGGATTAATACCACAAACAGCAATACGAGGATTTACAATTCCTGCTTTTTTTAATGTATCATTGGCTAGCTTTATAACCTTGTATTGTCTTGTCACATCAATTTTGTTTATGGCATCAATAATTCCGATATGTGTTGTGACATGAATAACACGTAATCCAGGTGCCGATAACATCATTGCAAAGTCTTTGGTATTTGTTAATTCAGCTAAAATTTCCGTGTGACCTGGATAAATATGCCCTGCTTTATGAAGTGCTTCCTTATTTAGTGGTGCCGTACATATCCCTTGTATTTTGTTTTCATTTGCCAGCCCAATTGCCTTTTCTAAATAACGAAAAGCAGCATTTCCAGCTTCAGCAGACACGATCCCCCAAGGTAAACTATGAGAAACTAAATTTAAATCTAACACATCAATCGTGCCATACTCAAATAATCCTTCTTCAACTACTGAAATCGTATTTATTTTTAAGTTTGAATTCGTTACAGCTAATGCTTTCTCGACTATCTTCAAGTCTCCAATAACAAATGGTTTGCAACTACTATAAACAGCTTTATCTTGTAAAGACTTGACAATAATTTCAGGACCTACTCCCGATGGATCTCCCATTGTAATTGCTAAAATTGGTTTTTTTATCGACATATTCAAACTCCTTTTGTATGCTTATTTAATTCAAGAAAAGCACAAATCGGCATGGATGTAACTCAGAGCAGTAGCTATCTGAAGTGTTAGATCAATGGAGCCTGCGCTTATATAGATAAAATTTATTTCTTAAAGTAATCAACTAAGAAAGTTGAGATTTCAGGAACAAAGCTAATTAACAATACATTAAAAATTAACACAAATAGAAATGGTAAAGCAGCCTTTGAGATTTTTTCTAGCCTTACATTTGAAATCTGCATCGCAACAAACAAATTTACACCTAATGGTGGAGTAACCATGCCGATCGCTAAATTGACAACCATAACAATGCCAAAGTGTATAGGATCGATTCCTAATTGAATGGCAATAGGAGCTAAAATTGGTGCGAGAATAATAACAGAAGCTGATGTTTCAAAGAACATTCCGACAATTAGTAAAAACATATTAATAATTAACAAGAAAACTATTGGATTATCTGAAAAATTAATAAACGATTGTGCTACTGTTTGTGGAATTCTCTCACGAGTCAGTAGCCATCCTAACAATCCAGCATTACCAATAATAAGCATAATTATCGCAGTAGTTTTACCCGACTTAACAAGAATTGGTACTAAATCTTTTATTTTAATTTCCTTATAAATAAATAATCCAACTATTAAGGCATAAAAAACTGCAACTACCGCCGCCTCAGTTGGTGTGAATATTCCACCATAAATACCACCGAGAATAATCGTTGGCATTAATAAGGCAAATATAGCATTTTTAAATGCAAACCATCTTTCTCTCCAGGTAAAACTATCAACTCCTTTATAACCCCTTCTCTTAGAAATTATTACAGCAGTCAAAATTAACGAAAAACCAATTAACATTCCAGGAATTATACCTGCTATGAATAAGTCCCCGATCGAAACACCAACAACTACACCGTATAAAATCATTGGTATACTCGGTGGAATAATAACCCCTAGTGCTCCTGATACAGCTTGAACGGCTGAAGCAAAGTTGACGTCATATTGTTTGGCAACCATTGCTGGGATCATAATTGAACCTATTGCAGCGACTGTTGCTGGACTCGAACCTGAAAGAGCCGCAAAAAACATTGATGTGATAACAGTAACCCCTGCTAACCCGCCTGTCATTGCACCAGCAAGCGTGTTCGCAAAATGCACGAGTCTTTTTGAAATTCCGCCAGATTCCATTAATGATCCAGCAATAATGAAAAACGGAATGGCCATTAACGGAAATGAATCTAATGATGTGAACATCCTTTGTACAAGTACAATTAAAGGTATTTCACCACTCCACCATAATGCAATCATTGAAGCTAGACCAATAGAAAAGGCGATCGGAACTGTTAATATGAAAAATATGAGCATTGTTATTAATAGTATTGGTGTCATAGCTCATTCCGCCCTTTTAACTTCAAAATATTATTTATAATAACTGCAAAACAGTTAATAATCATAAAAATAGAACCGACAGGAATTGCCGCATATGCCCACCCCATTGAAATATTCATGGCTGGTGACGTCTGCCTTATTACGTTTGTGACCATTTCGAATCCATAAACAACCAGTACTGATAAAAGCACAATGCTTATAGTATAGACAAAAATAATTAAAATCGATTTGCTTTTCTCGGAAAGTAATTCTTTAATTGCATCAACTGAAATTAATTCCATTTTCCGTATAGCTATTGCCCCTCCGATAAAAACACTCCAAATCATTAAATATCTGGCAAGCTCTTCGGACCATCTTAAGGAATCTTTTAAAACAAACCTCGAAAACACTTGATAAAAAATAACAAGTGACATGATTGTTAAAAAGAGCGCTAAAAAATAACCAAGTACTTTATTTATCTTATCTACTACTCTTATGATAGTTACCATATTTACTCCTCCATAAAGGAAACTCCCATCAGTAAAAAGGTACTGCTTCTCGACCAGTAACTGCAGGAGCTCGAAAGTATAAAAGAAGACGACGGGGGAATGCCCCCCCGACTTCTAGAAGTTTAAACTATTTTGCTGCATTTTGAATACTTTCAATTAAATCTGTACCAAATTGATCGCCGTATTTTTCATAAATTTCTGCTGTCGCCTCTTGGAATAATGTCTTGTCAACAATTTCAACAATTTCCATACCTTCTTCTTTTAACTGTTTTATCATTTCCGCTTCCATTTCAGCTACTAATTGACGCTCATTTTGTGCTCCTTCGTGAGCAGCTTCTAAGAGAACTTGTTGTTGCGCTTCTGTTAACCCATCAAAAACTTGTTGACTAATTAATAGCGCTGCTGGTGAATAAAAATGACCCGTTAATGTTAAGTAATCTTGTACTTCATAAAAACGCGAAGTATAAATTAGTGGAATTGGATTTTCTTGACCATCGACTACTTTTTGTTGAAGAGCTGTAAATAATTCTGTAAATGACATCGGTGTTGGTGATGCACCCATCGCATCGAACGAATCCATGTGAACGTTATTTTCCATTGTACGAATTTTCAAACCAGCTAAATCTTCTGGGGTTTCGATTGGTCCGCTTGAGTTTGTAATGTGGCGGTAACCATTTTCCCACCAAGAAAGACCTTTAATCTTCTCATCACTAAGTAGATCTAATAAACCGCGACCGATTTCACCGTCTAATACTTCATAGGCGTGTTCACTAGTTTCAAATAAGAAAGGTAAATCAACTACATTCATTTCTGGTGCAAAACTTCCTAATGGACCAGTTGAACTTAAAACCATATCCAATGTTCCAATTTGTAAACTTTCAACCATGTCACGCTCTCCACCTAATGAACCGTTAGGGAAAATTTCTAGTGTTAACTCACCATTAGACTTTTCTTCTAATATTTCACCAAAATATTCTAATCCTTTGTAGTAATGAGAATCTTCAGCTAATGTAATCCCAACTTGTAATACTTTTGCTTCAACAACTTGTGTTGGTGTGTCTTCTGGGGCTTGTTCATCACTTGCATTATCTTCAGTCCCACCACCACATGCTACTAATAAACTTAAAGTTACTATCGAGAATACTCCTAGAAATTTCTTTTTAAAATTTTTCATTTTAATCCCCCTATTTTTTATAAAAATATAATATTATTTTTTATCATTATTTCTTTACTTATTGTTATTTAGTTCTATTATTTTCTTAACAGCTTTTATAAGTGCTTCATTTGTACCAAACGCTCCAGCTTTTGTCACGAGTGGTAAGTGATCAAATCGGCCACCAAGTAACCGCCCAAATGGAATGCCATCTTCGACTTCTCCGATTACACGAATACCCTTTCCACTCAACCTGTTACAAGTTGCTGCTGCAATGTCTCCACCCGTCAATACAACTCCTGAGAGAAAATTGGTTTCAATTAATTGACCAGCAATTTCTCCAAGTGCATGTGAAATTGTTTGACTAATTTTTATACTCGGCATTCCCCTTAATCTTTGGATTACCTTCACCTTTTCTATTGCCTCTGCACTGCGGTTCGTTGAAAGCACAACATTGCCTTGCTTTAGTAAACGGTTTCCAACTTCAACTGCGCGATTAATTTCTATTTCCCTATCACCTTCTTTAAAGAACTTTTCAGGTGAAATCATAATCTCTTCTATAGCAGTGTTATTTTTTAAAACCTGCACTTGCTGTTCTGTCACAGAGTTCACACTTCCCGCGACAACTAACACTGGTAATTGTTTTTTGTTACTTTCTTGGCTTATCACCATTTCCCTTTCCAAACTATTGTAAAGGTGAAAAGCAATTCCTGCCGAGCCTGCAATAAGAACCTTTTCTTTTAAATTTTGTATCGCTTCGATGATTGTTTCTAATTCCTCATCTGTCGTTGCATCAATAACCACTATTTTAGAAGAATGATCTGAGACAAGATTTTGCATGTAGTTAGCTAAGTAATCCTTGCCAGATCTAACATGATCTAGTTCTATTAAGTCAACTTCTCTGTTGCATTGTTTTTTTAGCAATCTAGGTAAATTCCCATCAGTGACAGGACATGAAGGATCTTTAGCTATGTCTGTTTTTTCAAGTGGTATTTCGTGTACATAATGATGGCCATTTATCGTAACTCTGCCATTCTTCGGAAATGCCGCAATAACAAATGAAGTTTTATATCCCATGACATCCATTACAGCTTCGATCTCATGGCCAATATTGCCTCGCATCGTTGAATCTATTTTTTTAAACACACTTGTAACTCCTATTTCCTTTAACTCCTTTGAAAGTGATGCAACATTTTTGTATGCACTTTCAAAATCTAGCGCACGACTATCAGAATTTAATACAATCACTTCTCCTGATAAGTATGAGGGCTTTAATTCCGTATTAGAAAATAATACAGTTGTAGAAAATCCTTTTTTTGAAAATTGAACTCCAGTATCAGTTGCTCCCGTTAAATCATCTGCAATAATTGCTAGCTTAATAATAATTTCACCCCCCACTTAATCTATTTCATAAGTTAACTATTAATTGTAGTTAATTCAAACAATAAAACGCTTACAAGATTTATAATAATATATAATGTTGCAAATAGCAATGAGTTTTTTCTAATAAAAATTAAATAAAACTTTTAACACACATAAGAGATGCAATTCGCAACGAAAATTAATGCATTTTAGATTTCCATGTTGAATTGCGTGTATATTTTTGTGTTAAAGTTCTTATCCAACGAGTTTAGAGAATAGATAATTCCTAGTTCAAAAAAATTTCGTTTTCCTTTTCTACCTAAAAAAACTGACACTCATTGATGGAGTGTCAGCCTAACATAGATTTTAATCATATATTTATGTATATTGTGTTAATAGAAACGTTTTCAGCACTGATTACTTTAACTTTCTCCACAAAGTAGATCGATTAACGCCTAATCTTTTCGCTGCTTTTGATTGATTCATTTCTTCTTCCTCCAGCACATGACTAATGACCTGCTTTTCAATTTCAGCCAATGTTCCACTCAAGTTTATGTTGCATTTAGAAACAATTTCAGTTGTTTTTGTTAAAGTCTGCTCTACTTCTTCTAATTCAATATAATAAAATTTCGATTGAACAACTAGTTGTTCAACTACTTTCCTCAGTTGTTTACCATTCCCTGGCCAGTCGTATTCCATTAGTTTTGTTAATGCATCTTTTCGAATTCCAACAACTTGTTTTCCATATTTCACATGGGCTTCAGATATGAATACATGAACTAACTGCTCAATATCTTCACTTCTATCACGAAGTGGTGAAATATGGATGGTAAAACTAGATAGCACATGAAAAAGGTCTTTATTAAATATTCCATCTCTCACTCTATATTCAATCGTTTCATCAGAAGAAGATATAAAGCGTGGTATTTGATCTTTTTTATTGGATTTTAGTAAATGATATAGCTCTTTTTGCAATGACGGATCTAATCGGTCGACTGCTTTCAAATAAACTAACGCATGTTTATTTTTCGTGAAAAACCGTTCAGCTACAAAAAAATTCCATTGTTTATTCGTCAACAACTCACAATCCAATGTAATCAGGAACTCGTTTTCTTTTTTCCATTTTGAATAAATCAATTGAGCAACAATCCCTTTACCGTTCCCACTTTCTCCAGTAATCCATACCGATTCTTCAATCTTGCTGTACATTTCAACTTGATGTAACACCGCTTTAATTTCTTTACTTTTTCCATGTAAAACTGCATAGGGAATCGACGTTTCAAATCCAATTGAATGAAATTTCGAAATGTCATCGTTATTATTTTTAACATGATCGAATTCCATTTTTACATATAATCCAACCATTTCATTTAATGGGACCCCTCTGACGCTCCACATCTGATCAAGATGATAAATCATTCGTGATTGTTCTTCTTGATTTAGGGTGACATGTTCGATCATTTCAAAAATACCACTATTATCTTCAAAAAAACGATTAGGAATTTCTTTTTGGAATTGATCATTTTTAAATAGAATGTCATGATCATTATTCACAATAACGATTGCATTTTTATCATAACGAAGTATTGATTGGTACATGAGAACATTATTTTTCAACTTCAAAAACAAACGAAAAACTCTTCGCGCTTCTTCTAGCGCTAGCAATATCGCTTCTCTTCCTGAAGTAATTAAAACACCATTCAGTCCAAGTTCTTTCGCTGCTTGAACGGTTATGACGTCACCAATAATAATTTCATAATTGCTTTCTTTAAGATTCAATAGTTTTTCTTTAACATTAGTACTCTTTTCAAGTGTAATCGTTTTGATATTAATATCTAAAAGGCTACAAATCATCGTTGCCCCTTTTGTAATGTTAGGATAACCAACAATAGCTGCATTACCTGCTAAACCTTTAAAAAGCGTTATGATACTTAACACATCGTAACCAGAAACTTGGATATTAATGACCGGAATCGAGACAATTTCTTCGATCATAGAGGCAGTACCACCACGACTAATAATGACATCATACCCCTGCATTTCCGCAAGCTTTGCAATTTTAATCGCATCGTCCAAATTTCCTAACTTAGTGTCTATTGCTATGTCATTGATTTCCTCAGCTATTTCCTTTGTCAACTCTAATAGACCTTCGTAAGGGGCTATTACTAGCACTTTTATCATTGTCATCACCTTCTGTTGCAATATTCAACACATCTTTATTTATCATACCACACTTTTTTTCATTTAAAAATAATTCCTAAAAATGTTTGTTGCTTAATCAGATGTCCATCACTTGGACTTCCTGAAATCAGTTACATCGCACTCCGCTCATCCTTTATTTATCAATAAATAAAAATCCTTACTTAAGCCAATCTTTAAGTAAGGATTTTTATTGTTAATTCCACAATCACGTTACTACTCTTTTTAAAAATACTCCTAACGCTCTAAAGTCTATCTAATTGTCCACAGTATTAACATATTAAGTCGGTTCACTAATCTAGAAAAAACAAGCTTAAAATTGGTAGATAAGAAATAATTAGGACATTAACAATCATGATAATAATAAAAGGTACGATTGCCCTTAATAGACCTTCCAATTTCGTATTACCGATTTTAGCAGCGACGAATAGGTTAAGACCTACTGGTGGAGTAATAAAACCAATCGCTAAATTAACGATCATAATTATCCCAAAATGAACTAGGTCAATACCGAGAGCTTGGGCAATTGGTACGAGAATTGGTGTTAAAATGATAATCGCCGCCGCTGTTTCAAGGAATATACCGACAACTAAAAGAAGTAAGTTAATAAGTAACAAGGCAACAATCCAATTATCCGTGAACCCGAGCATCGCTTCTGTTAATTGAGCAGGGATACGCTGTCGTGTCAAATAGTAGCCAAAAGCTGAGGCGCCAGCAATTATGAACATAATGACCGCTGATATAATTACAGCTGAATGTAGAGTTTCAATAAGCTGTTTCCAACTAATTTCACGATAAATGAATACTCCAACAATTAAACCATACACAACAGCAACAACGGCAGCTTCGGTCGGTGTAAATATACCGCCATAAATACCCCCTAAAATGATCACTGGCATAAGTAGGGCTAAAAAAGCATCTTTAAACGCGAAAATAAACTCCCTAAAAGTATGACTTTCACCACCACCATACCCTTTTATTATTGAAACAACATAAACGAAAATAATTAAAGTAACAACAACGAAAAGACCGGGGATAATTCCAGCAATAAATAAATCACTTATCGAAACACCTGCTGCTACACCAAATAAAATCAGCGGTACACTGGGTGGAATCATAATTCCGATCGTTCCACCAGTTGCCTGAATCGCAGTTGCAAAATTTCGGTCATAACCTTTTTTCACCATAACTGGAATTAACAGCGCTCCAACAGCAGCTGTCGTTGCTACGGCAGAACCAGAAATCGCTGCAAAAAAAGCACAAGAAACAACCGAAACAATTGCTAAACCTCCACGAACCCTTCCCACCATAACCTCAGCTAAGTGTATTAGTCGTTTAGATATGCCACCTGTTTCCATTAGTTTTCCTGCTAAAATAAAAAATGGAATGGCCAAAAGCGGAAATGAATCTACTGAGTTAAACATTCTCTGAATGATTGCAACTAATGGTACGGAATCTTCAATCATAAAAACAAATGAAGCTGATACTCCTAATGCAATCGCTATAGGTACGTTTATAAAAAACAAAATCATGATAGCTAAAAAAATGAATAAACCCATTACATTTCCTCCTTACCAATTACAAACAAGTACGTATGATAGATGTAATTTAACGTAAGTAAAAATCCACTTATTGGAATAACACTGTAAACATACCCCATTGGTAACCGCAGAACAGGAGAAAGTTGTGTCATAGATTGGCGTGCTAAGGCCATTCCTTCACTCATTAATATGTAAAAAAAATAAAAACAAATAATAGCGACAATAATCATAACCCCTTTTTGCAATATTAGAGGTAGTTTTTTCACAAAAAAATCAATACTTATGTGTCCCTTAAGCGAAGCAGCATAAGCCGCTCCTAAAAATGTTAACCAAACGAGACTATATCGAGACAATTCTTCTGTCCATGCTAACGGTTGATTAATCACAAAACGAAACAACACTTGGCAAAAAACAGAAATTACGATTGTTACCATGAAAAGGATCAATACGTATTTAACAAAGCTGTTGATATAAAACAAGCCTTTACTTACCATTTCAAGACCTCCCCACCATACTTCTTTATGTATAAATGATTGTAGAGAAGAGTCTCCTCTTCTCTACATCTTAATTACTGTGCATCCAAAATACGGTTTAAAAATTCTTGATTTTCATAGCTGTCAAACACTGTAGAAATAGCGTTTCTAAACGGTTCAACATCGACGTCTTCAATAATTTCCATTCCTTGATCGCGAAGATTTTGTAATGATTCTTTTTCCATTTCGACGATAAGATCACGTTCATAGGCACCAATTTTTTGACCTTCTTCAACGACGATATCAGCTAATTCTTTTGGTAACTTATCATATGTTGCTTGACTCATCATATAGATCGCAACAGAATATACATGGCCTGTTAAAGACATATATTTTTGTTTAGCTTCAAAAAGGTTGAATTGATCAGCAACAATTGCTGGGTTTTCTTGGCCATCAACAACACCTTGTTGAAGAGCTGTTAATGCTTCTGTCCAAGCCATCGGTGTAGGTTGTGCTCCAAGCGCTTCAAATGCCGCTAAATGAATCGCATTTTCTTGAGTCCGAAGCTTTAGACCTATTAAATCATCTGGAGTTTCAACAGGACGAATTCCGTTTGTAATATGACGGAAGCCATTTTCGCCCCATGAAAGTCCAATAATTCCTTGATTATTTAAAGCAGTAAGTAATTCATCACCAATCTCACTTTCTAATACTTTAACCGCTGCATCACGATCGTTGAATAAAAACGGTAAATCTAATACGCCAAGCTCTGCGACAAAGTTTGTTACTGGAGCAGTTGACGAAACAACTAAATCAACCGTTCCAAGCGATAAGCCCTCTGTTATCTCGCGCTCTGCACCAATTTGACTAGCTGGGAACGTTTCAATAATGACACGTCCGTCTGTACGTTCTTCAACAATTTCAGCCATTTTTAGAAAAGCTAGTTCATACGGATGATCTGCTGGTAAAGAATGGGCAGCTTGAAGCTTATAAACAGTTGTATCTGCTGTATCTCCATTATCTGAGTTTCCCTCATTATTATTACCTTCATTACTAGCACCACCACAAGCTGTTAATAAAGCCATTATTACGATTACTACTACTGCAAACCATTTTTTCAATTTCATTTCCCCCTTTTTTTTTTATGAAAAATTAGTAAGTTAAACCTTAACGTATTTTTACGATCGCCTCCTTTACTAGATAAAGATTTTCCCTGGATTTAATATTCCTAACGGATCTAACGCCAACTTAACCTGCTTCATTACATCATAAGCTGCCCCGTGTTCAAGCCTTTGATATTTCCCTTTTCCAAAGCCAACACCATGCTCACCTGTGCACGTTCCACCCCGTTCGAGAGCAAATTTAACAATCGTTTCGTTCAATTCGTCTGCTTTTCTTTTTTCTTCTACATTATCTAAGTCTAACATCATTAAAATATGATAATTGCCATCACCTACATGACCAACAATTGTGCCATCAAGTCCCGATTTTTCAAGAGCCTCTTTGCCATTCGAAATTGCATTCGCGAGTTCAGACAACGGTACACATACATCTGTTACCATCATCTTTCTACCTGGAGCCCCGTGAATGAACGCATAAGCTAAATTATGACGAACTTCCCATAGCTGATGACGTTCTTTCGAGCCAGACTCAAAAAGAAATTGACTACAATCATGGCTATTGACGATTTCCTGTGTGAATTCTAAATCTTGTTTTAAGCCAGCTTCATTTCCATGAAATTCTAAAAACAATGTCGGGACTTCTTCGTAAGTCAATTGAAAATATTTATTTACTTCTTTAACTGAACGGTCATCGACTAGTTCTACTCTAGCAATTGGAATTCCAGCCCTCAAAATGGCGGTTACAGCGTCGATCGCTGCAGTAATAGATGGGAATGTCGCCCGAGCTGCCATCACGGCTTCAGGAATACCATACAGTCGAAGTGTCAACTTAGTGATTATTCCAAGCGTTCCTTCTGAACCAACAAATAACCCATTTAAATGATAACCGGATGATGATTTTGCTGCTAAACTTCCTGTCCGGATAATTGTTCCATCTGCTAAAACTACTTCCATATCTCGGACTTGATCGCGCATAATACCATAACGTACAGAAGTTGTCCCACTAGCATTTGTCGCTGCCATCCCTCCAAGTGTTGCATCGGCCCCTGGATCGACTGAAAAAAACAAGCCGTATTTCTTTAAATCTTTATTTAATTGAGACCTTGTTACTCCTGGCTCGACCGTTACTAAAAAATCTCCTTCTCTAACTTCTAAAATTTGATTCATTTGTGATAAGTCCACGGTAATTCCCCCGTTTACTGGAATCACATGCCCCTCTAAGCTTGTCCCTAGTCCAAACGCGGTAACCGGAATCATATGGCTATGAGCATACTTCATAACCATGCTTACTTCGTCCGTACTCCTAGGAAAAACGACTACATCTGGCTTTTTCGGTTGATGGTATGATTCATCATGACTATGGCCACTAAGAATTGTTTCATTTATGGTAACTCGATCTTCTCCGATCAATTTTTTTAAATCTACTAATATATTCATTATTACAGCCCCCACTAATTAGTAATACATAATCCTTCTCTAAAATACCAATAATTCAATCATTTAATAAGTCTCTTGATTCTATAGTTTTTTATCTTTTTAGTCAATTTGTTTCCTTCCTCAAAATAGCAATATTTCGCACAAAAAAAACAAGCCACTATTCTTTCAGTAGAACTACTAGTGGCTATGCTTGATTTTTTTATAAGAATGAATTTCATAATACCAATAAGCTAGCCACATAAATCTACATCTAGTTGAAGCTTTTTTAATTCAACTAGATGTAGTATCTTAGTGGCACTGAATTTGAATTATGAAATTCATTCAAACAATTAAATTAATTTATATTTGGTAGGGAATAGCGAGAGAGCCGGTAATAATAAACCCTCTCTCTCAATCCTCTTATTCATGTTTAAGTTCAAGAAGTAAGTCACCTGTTTGAATTGAATCTCCACTTTGAACGTGAACTTGCTGGATAATTCCATCAAACGGTGCTTGTACGGTGGTTTCCATCTTCATTGCTTCTGTGATCATCAGATGGTTTCCTTTTTTCACCTTGTCGTTAGCGACGACAAGACTCTTGACTACCGTCCCTGGCATCGTTGCTCCGATATGGCTAGGATTCGCTTTATCTGCTTTTATTTTTGCAACAACCGTTGTTTCAACATTTTGGTCTTTAATAATGATTTCTCGTGGTTGACCATTTAATTCAAAGTAATTAACACGTGTTCCATCACCTTGTGCTTCTCCAATCGAAACGAGCTTGACTATTAACGTTTTTCCTTGTTCAATTTCAACTTCAATTTCTTCGCCGAGGCGAAGTCCGTATAAAAATGTCGGCGTATCTAGAACGGACAGATCACCAAATTGCTCGAAGAAACGCTGGTGCTCTAAATAGACTTTAGGATAAATCGCATAGGAAATCAGATCAAAATCAGTTACTTGACGATCAAGAGTTTCAAATAATTCTCCCTTGAGCGCTTCAAAATCAACTGCTGGAAGGTTTTCTCCTGGTCTTCCCGTAATCGCAACCCGGCCTTTTAAAATCGTCTCTTGAAGCTTTTTAGGGAAGCCTTGATAAGGTTGCCCTAAATAACCTTGGAAAAACTCAACAACTGAATCGGGGAAATCTAAAGAATCTCCTCGGTCATAAATGTCCTCTTCAGTCAAATCATTTTGAACCATAAATAACGCCATATCACCAACAATTTTTGATGAAGGTGTCACCTTGACAACATCTCCAAACAGATCATTGACGGTACGATACATTGTTTTGACTTCATCCCAACGACTTTTTAAGCCGACAGCTTTCGCCTGTTGTTGAAGATTACTATATTGTCCACCTGGCATTTCATGTTGGTACACTTCTGAGTGAGGGGCGACCATCCCACTTTCAAAACCTTGATAGTATTTACGCGTATCTTCCCAGAAAATACCTAGTTTTTCTAAGGCATCAATAGTTACGTTTGGCTGCCGCTCATTTCCTGCTAGGGCATAGTAAAGGGAATTAGCACTTGGTTGCGAAGTAAGTCCGGCCATTGAACCTACTGCTACATCAACGATGTCTACACCTGCTTCAATCGCTTTGGCATACGTGTAAATTCCGTTTCCACTCGTATCGTGGGTGTGTAAGTGAATCGGGATCTCAATCGTTTCTTTAAGCGTCGATACGAGTCTGTAGGCCGCTTCAGGTTTTAACAAGCCAGCCATATCTTTAATCCCTAAAATATGAGCGCCACTCTGTTCTAATTCTTTAGCTAAGTTTTTATAATAAGTTAAGTCATATTTCGTCCGGCTCGGATCCAAAATATCTCCTGTATAGCACATCGCAGCTTCAGCAATTTTCCCTGAATCACGAACGGCATCAATCGTTAACGTCATCCCTGGAACCCAGTTTAAACTATCAAAAATTCGGAATACGTCAATCCCAGCATCTGCTGATTTCGCTACAAATTCTTTGATTAAATTATCAGGATAATTCGTATAGCCGACCGCATTAGAAGAACGAAGTAACATTTGTAATAGTAGATTCGGCATCTGCTTTCTCAAGGTTAGGAGACGCTCCCACGGGTCTTCATGTAAAAATCTCATCGCCACATCAAAAGTAGCCCCGCCCCACATTTCAGAAGAAAAGAGATTCGGTAACATTCTCGCGGTTGGCTCAGCGATCCGTTTTAAATCATTCGTTCGAACGCGTGTTGCCAGAAGCGATTGGTGAGCATCGCGGAACGTTGTATCGGTTAACAATACTTCCTTTTGCTCTTTGACCCACTTCGCAACTCCTTCTGCGCCTCTCGCTTCTAAAATTTGCTTTGTTCCAATCGGCATCGGCTCTAGTAAATTGATCTTCGGTACAATCGGACTATCAAAAATTGGTTTTTTCATTTTTTCTAAACCCGGATAACCATTAATCGTCGTTTCTCCAATAAACGTAAGCATTTTCGTGCCCCGGTCTTTTAGCTTTGGAAAAACAAATAATTCTGGAGTTGTATCAATAAAAGAAGTATTGTATTCACCTTTTAAGAATTTTTCGTGCTGAACAACTTTTTCCAAAAAAGCGATATTCGTTTTAATGCCACGGATTCTAAACTCTCGTAAATTCCTGAGCATTTTTGAGGCGGCATCTTCAAAACTTAATGCCCAAGTCGAAAGCTTGACCAAAAGAGAGTCATAATAAGGTGAAATCACCGAGCCTTGGAACCCATTCTCTGCATCTAGACGAACACCAAAACCTCCACCAGACCGATACACCATGATTTTCCCCGTGTCTGGCATAAAGTTATTGCTTGGATCTTCCGTCGTTACCCGCGATTGAATCGCAAATCCATGACAGAAAATTTTATCCTGAGACGGGATATTAAGTTTTTTACCCGCAAACTCTTCTCCATCAGCAATGTATAGTTGGGCCTGAACAATATCAATTCCTGTCACCATTTCGGTAATCGTATGCTCGACTTGGACACGCGGATTGACTTCAATAAAGAAAAATTCGCCACTAGCAGTCACGAGAAATTCAACGGTTCCCGCATTTATGTAGTTGACTTTTTCCATTAATTGAACGGCTGCTTGACATATTTTTTCACGGACTTCTACTGATAACGACACACTTGGGGCAATTTCTACTACTTTTTGATGACGACGCTGAACAGAGCAGTCACGATCATAAAGATGGATGATCTTCCCTGTTGAGTCACCTAAAATTTGGACCTCGATATGTTTGGGATTTTCAATAAATTTCTCGATATAAACTTCGTCATTTCCAAAAGCAGATTTAGCTTCACTTTTAGCACGATCATACGCTTCTCTAAGCTCTTCTTGAGTGCGGACAATTCTCATGCCGCGGCCCCCGCCACCTAATGAAGCTTTAATGATAAATGGAAACCCAGACTCACTTGCAAATGTTTCTACTTCTTCAACCGTTTCTACCGGACCATCACTACCTGGGATAACGGGTAATCCAGCCTTGATTGCTTGCGTTCTAGCTTGGACTTTATCACCGAACATATGTAAATGCTCGCTTTTCGGACCGATAAAAATAATCCCTTCATCCTCACAGCGCCTTGCAAAGTGAATATTTTCAGAAAGAAAGCCGTAGCCAGGGTGAATCGCATCGACATCATTTCGTTTCGCAATTTCAATTATTCCATCAATATCTAAATAGGCATCGATTGGTTTTTTTCCTTCACCTACTAAATAGGCTTCATCTGCTTTATAGCGATGATAAGCACCTGTATCCTCTTTGGAATATAAAGCAACTGTTCGAATATGTAGTTCAGTACAAGCACGGAAAATACGAATGGCAATCTCACCACGGTTCGCAACTAAAACTTTTTTTATATTGGTCAACTTATTCATGGAAATCCTCCTAATAATGCTCTTATGAACTTTTATAATATCTGCTGAGGTGACAAAATGTCCACTCAAAGAAACTTATTTCATATCATATCATGTATTAAATCAATATTAAAAGTAATTAAACAAAACAATTTGAATTTTTAAAAAAATTTTAACATTTTTGCTAACTTGCTTGTGCAATATCTACAAATACATTAAATAATCTAAATATTTAAACTTTTTAATTGCAAATTTTGTTATAACCAGTTATTATAATTACAAGTATATTGTTATATCAATCCGAATAATTTTACTATTTTTATAAAGTCTTGACAATTTAACCTTGAAAAAATTAGCGAGTTATTCGATAAACATGCTGCTGCTATTTTTATTCTTAATCTTCAAAAAAGGAGGAAAAAAAATGTCTGGAACTTTGGAAGGCATTAAGGTACTTGACTTAACAAGGGTGTTAGCCGGACCCTATTGTACAATGATTCTCGGAGACTTAGGGGCTGATGTGATTAAAGTAGAGGCTCCTGGTGGAAGTGACGATACCCGAGCATGGGGGCCACCCTATACTGGCGGTGAAAGTGCCTATTATTTATGTGCTAATCGAAATAAGCGAGCCATTACATTAGACTTGAGGTCAGAGGATGGGAAGAATGTTTTAGAAAAGCTAATTAAACAATCGGACGTAATTATTGAAAACTTCAAACATGGGACGATGGAGAAATGGGGACTTGGTTATGAACAATTAAATACATTGAACCCACAAATTGTCCATTGCTCAATTACTGGCTTTGGCCATGAAGGACCCTATAAAGATTTACCAGGTTATGACTTTATTATTCAAGCAATGAGTGGCTTAATGAGCATTACAGGAAGTGAAGAGTCTGGTCCTATGAAAGTAGGTGTGGCTATTTCAGATATTTTTACTGGCTTATATGCAGCAATCGGTATTCAAGCTGCATTAATTGAGCGAAATCAATCGGGGATGGGGCAGAGTATTGATCTATCATTATTCGATTCGCAAATAAGTACTCTTGCTAATGTTGCAAGTAATTATTTAGTTTCAGAAAAAATACCGAAACGACTAGGTAATCAACATCCTAATATTGTTCCTTATCAATCGTTTGATACGTTAGATGGACAGATCGCTGTAGGTGTTGGAAATGACGGTCAGTTTGTGAAGTTTATGAATGTAATAGGTCTTGCTGAATTAAGTAAAAATGAAAAGTATGCTACAAATCCAAAGCGGTTAGAAAATAGGAAAGAATTAGTTGAATTGATTTCAGGGCAAATGATTAAGAAAGATACCCAGTTTTGGATAACAAATCTTCGCCAGAACGGAATACCGTCTGGACCTATTAATACGATTGCAGAAATGTTTGAAGATCCTCATGTGAAAACTAGTGGAATAGTTAAAGAGGTTGCCCACCCAACAGCTGGAACGATCAAACTTGTCGGAAGTCCACTCAAACTCTCACGAACACCAACAGCAGTAAGAAAACATCCGCCGTTGGCTGGTGAGCATACTGAAGAAGTTCTAAAAGAAATTGGCTTAAGCAGTAACGAAATATCTGAATTAAAAGAAAAAAATATTATTTAGGAGGAAGACAATTGATGAATTTTAAATTTTCTGAAGAACAAGAAATGGTAAGAAAGATGGTACGTAATTTTGTTGATAAGGAGATCATGCCTCATATTGGTGAGTGGGATGCAAAAAGCCACTTTGAAGTAGGAATTATGAAGCGTCTTGCAGAACTAGATTTAATGGGTGTCTGTATACCAGAAGAATATGGCGGAAGCGGGATGGATTATAATACACTAGCGATCGTTTGTGAAGAGTTAGAACGTGGTGATACGGCGTTTAGGACAGCGGTATCTGTTCATATCGGTCTGAGTAGTTTAACGCTCTTACAGTGGGGAAATGAGTATCAAAAACAAAAATACCTAGTCCCACAAGCTAAGGGTGAAAAGATTGGTGCATTTGGGCTTACTGAACCGAATGCCGGATCTGATGTTGCTGCATTACAAACAACAGCAGTAAAAGATGGCGATGATTATATTCTTAATGGTTCAAAAACATGGATTTCCCTTTGTGACCATGCCGATAATTTCCTTGTCTTTGCTTATACAGATAAGAGCAAAAAACAAAAAGGTATTTCGGCCTTTATTGTCGAAAGAACGATGCCTGGTTTCTCTTCTAAAGCCATTAAAGGTAAGTTAGGAATTCGTGCGGGAAATACAGGTGAGACTTTCTTTGAAGATGTAAGGGTTCCGAAAGAAAATTTACTTGGTGAAGAAGGAGAAGGATTCAAAATTGCTATGGCAGCACTTGATAACGGGAGATTTACGGTCGCAGCTGGGGCTAGCGGGCAAATTATGGCTTGTTTAGAAGCGAGCGTTTCTTATTGCCATGAAAGAAGTACATTTGGTAAAGAAATTGGGAAACATCAATTAGTCCAACAAATGATCGCTAATATGGAAGCTGGATTACAAATGTCACGTCTCCTCGTCTATAAGGCTGGATGGCTTAAAAATGAAGGCGAACGAAACACAAAGGAAACTTCGCTTGCAAAATGGCAAGCTTGTAATTTTGCAAATCAAGCAGCTAACGATGCTGTCCAAATTTATGGTGCCTATGGCTATTCGAACGAATACCCTGTTGAACGTTACTTGAGAAATTCTAAAGCACCAGTTATATATGAAGGAACTAGAGAAATTCATACGCTCATGCAAGCAGATTATGTATTAGGGTATCGTCAAGATAAACCGATTTCAAAAAAATTACCTGCTTGGCCTTTTGAAGCTGCTACAGACAAAGTTAAATAATTAACAAGAAAAAGCGCAAGCGCCTTGGTCAGCCGCGACAAGCACTGGAGGCCTATGACATGTAGCCCGCCACTCGGCTACATGTCATAGGGTGAAGTGACCTCGAGCGGCTAGGCGCTGCTCCTGCGGTTACTCGTCGCAAAACCAGCTATGAAGTAACTCAAGGATGTGTCTTGAAGCTAGACAGACGCGAAAATTATATACTTTCTTATCTCTTCAAAAAAAAGCACTTCACTTCTCTTTAATAACAAAGAAGTGAAGTGCTTTTTTTATTTCTTATTTTGGCTATATAATTTTGTAGCTTCATACATACTAGTAAATAAATTGGACCAACTAGAATCTTTTTTCCATAGTTTCTCTGGATGAAACTGTAATCCAATTAACCATGGATGCTCTTCTCCTTCAATTGCTTCGATAATGTCATCCTCTATTGATAAGGCGGATACTTTTAACCCCTCACCTAAACGGTCTATACATTGGCGGTGGAAAGAGTTTACTTTTACTGCTTTTTTTCCAAGGATATTTCCAAGCAGACTGCTTGTTTCAACTTTTAGTTCATGAGTTGGCGTATCCCCAGGAATATTATTTTTTTCTTGATGATGTTCAATTATACTTTCTATACTTTTTAATGTCCCACCACAAACCTCGTTAATCATTTGTTTGCCTCTACAAACTCCGAGGATGGGGATTTCTAGAGGCAGAGCTTCCTCTAGTAAGCTTAACTCAAAATTATAACGCTCACTTCCGGTATCTTTTAATCCAAGTGATACATTCGATGATTTTTTTAACGGTAAAAATCCACCTCCTGATATTAATAGACCGTCTAGCTTACCTAAATAACTTTGTATTTCAGACCTATCAGAGATTGGCGGTAATATAATTGGTATCATATTATGGCTTTGTAAAGCTTCTATATAATGACGTTCTATATAGAGAAGAGGGTGATTTGGATAAATATCTTGAAGCTCACCTTTATCAATATGAGTTGTAACACCAATCCACGGTTTCATATAATAGCAACTCCTTATTCTACAAAATAGTAAGTTAATGATTCATTAACTGAGTGAATTTCATCATACCAATAATTAACCACATACAGCTACATCTAGTTGAGAACCGTTCAACTCAACTAGATGTAGCCTCTTAGTGGCATTGAATCAGGATGATGAAATTCATTAAACCGGAATTTCAATTCCTAATAGCGGAGAATACTGCTGACAACCAAATATGTCTCGATCACCAAAACTACCACTGCGAATCGTTCGGTAAATGGTAAATTTTATCGCAAATGCAGGGTCGTATTCAACAAAATCACAAATTCTCTCTAATGGTATGTTATATAACTTTGCTACTGTTTCTTTCGTAATACAGCGACTTTCCTTTACTAGTTCATAATTCTCTCTGCCCCTGAAAATAATATCAAAGGTAATTTTATCTGTACTGGCATTCTTGCTTCTAATCGTCTTAGCTAAATCTATCAACATTTTTGTTTTCATGATTATTCCCTCCCTTTCTTATTATTTGTGCGCTACAGATTTCCCTACTTCTATCAGTTCTACATTAAACAACTCTAGAGGATCATCAACAGGA
Organism: Bacillaceae bacterium IKA-2; assembly: GCA_031761875.1. Classification (GTDB taxonomy): domain Bacteria; phylum Bacillota; class Bacilli; order Bacillales; family Anaerobacillaceae; genus Anaerobacillus. The sequence continues at coordinate 3,732,453 of CP134492.1, forward strand.
ATTATGTGGTGAATTGTCCAATCGTAAGCTGCTGTTGCTGGTAGCGCCTCGTCAATAATAAATGATGCTCCTCCGGCCGTTCCTTTAACTTCTGGAAGTCTAGCATAAAAAATCTGTCTAGATGCCATCAAGGCTATCTCCTCAGCTACTGCTTTTGTTGGTGCAACTGCTTCGATAATGATACACAGTTCATGAGGTACTACGTCTTTTACAGGTTCTAAATCTCCCATTACTCCGTTCTTCCCAAATATTTTATAATCTACATAATACTTTAAATCTGGAAAGCTCTCATGAATTTGATCTTTTGCCCATTGAATGACTTTATCAATATTTTCTATCGTATAAGGATCTCGGATACCTGCAAAGCTGTAAAATCTCTCCCCAAGTTTCCCAGCACCCTCCAATTTCACTTTCACTTTCCCTTCAATTGGGAAAAACTCTGGCCCTGTGATACGACAAGTTTTTTCATTAAACTGCTCATATGAGCAGTTTGTCATATCTAACATTCCGCCTGCTACATACTCAAAAAATGGATTTGAGCGCTCATACATCGCATGGCCAGCTACAGACGAAACTGTACAAAACTGCTCTGGGTGCATGGCTTCAACTTTTACATCATCTTGTGTAATCGTTCCAATGACACTTTCTTTAGCCCCATAAGGTTCAGCACAAAAGGACGCACATTCTAACAACTTCCCTAAATAATAAGATAAACTTTCTGGAAACCCTTCTCTAATCGCCGGTGCTCCAAAGACAGCACAATCACTAGATCGGCCACCTATAATTACATCAGCCCCCAAATCCAAAGCCTTAATATAAGGGTGGACTCCTGCTACAGCAACTATTCTATCTGTTTTTTCAAGTTCATCCAACGTTAGATTATCCCTGCCATCTAATCCTTCAAAAGCTATTCCGTTATTCATTTTATTGATCAAGTAATCTTTATCTACTTCAGAATAAAAGTAGGCTAACTTAAAATTTGGTATGTCATGTTTTTCTGCTAAATCTTTAATTATTTGAACATACATATCGACTCTACTATTTGAACCAGTATCTCCTGCCGAGCCAATGATCATTGGCACCCCTTGCTCACGTGATGCCAGCAACATTAATTCAAGATCGTGTTTTTGCCATTCATACATACTTGAAGATTGATCTGAACCCAAAGGCGCCGGGCCAATGTCATCACTTCCTGAATCAGCACAATAATAATCTGGAAAGGTTGCTTTACCTATTTTAAAACTTTCTACCTTCGTTTTCCCAAACCCCAACGCACCATTTGGACAGATAATTGATAATTTTTTTTTGCTCATAATACTTTCCCTCCGTTTATTCATTTTCTTCAAAAGTTATTCGTTATATAAGTGACAGGCTGCACCATGTCCGTCTTTTTCAGTCCATTTCGGTTGAACCTGCTCACAAATTTCTCCAATTTTCAAAAAGCAACGAGTGTGAAATTTACACCCTTTTGGTGCATCTGTTGGTGTCGGAACCGTTCCAGTTAAGATAATTCGTTCTTTAGCATTTATTCTTTCATCTTTATCGACAATCGGAATTGATGATAAAAGCGATTGTGTGTATGGATGCAAAGGATTATTAAATAATTCTTTCGTCTCAGCCAATTCAACTATTTCTCCCAAATACATAACAGCTACCCTATCGCTAACGTAATGAACAACACTTAAGTCATGTGCGACAAACAGATAGGTTAAATCTAATTCTTCTTTTAAATCTTCTAATAAATTTATGATTTGCGCTTGTACTGAAACGTCTAGAGCTGATACGGGTTCATCTGCTACTATGAATTCTGGATTCATAGCTATCGTTCGTGCAATCCCAATTCTTTGGCGTTGCCCACCACTAAATTGGTGAGGATAATTGTCCATATGTCGTTTATTTAAACCAACCTTGTCAAGCAAGGAAATTATTTCTCGCTCTTGATCAATGAAATTTGTTACCCCCCTACTTTGTAACGCAACTTGGATAATCTCGCGAACAGTTTTCCTTGGATTTAATGAAGCATATGGGTTTTGGAAAATAATCTGCGCTTTTTGACGAAAAGACTTTAATTCATTATTATCAAATTTTGATATATCTTCATTTCTGTAAAGAATTTTCCCGTCAGTTATCTCGTGTAACCTAATAATTGCTCTACCAAGAGTTGATTTACCACAACCACTTTCTCCAACGATGCTTAATGTTTCTTTGGGGCGGATATCCAAGTTAATACCATCAACTGCGTAAACGGTTTGATCTTTCTTGCCTGCTAATTTTTTTTCTAAGAAGGAGGATTTTTTAAGAAAATGCTTCTTAACTCCTCTAAGTTTAATGAGCGGTTCTACTTCGTTGCTTTTCATTGCACCTCACTTCCTTTCTCATATAAAACACATCGCACTTGATGATGATTTCCTAAATCAGTCATCTCTATTGGTCTAAGACAAGATGGATTTGCATGAGGACACCTCGAATAATATGGACAATCATCACCTAATTCGAATAAATCTATTACGCTACCCGGAATCGGTTCAATCTTCTCTTTCTCATTTGTGATACGTGGAATAGATTTAAATAGTCCTTGAGTGTATGGGTGCTTGGGATTTTTAATAACATCTTCAGTAACACCTTGCTCTACAATTACACCAGCGTACATTACCGTTATTTCATCACAAAATTCAGAAGCAACAGCTAAATCATGGGTCACAAGGATGATACTTGTTGATCGTTCTCTGTTGATTTTTTTTAGCAAATCAAGAATCTGATTTTGTATCGTAACATCTAATGCTGTAGTTGGTTCATCTGCTAAAATTAATTCTGGTTCAGATGCTAAAGCCATTGCAATTAACATCCGTTGCTGCATACCCCCACTAAATTGATGTGGATAGTCATTGTAACGCTTTTCTGGTGAAGGTATTCCTACTTCAGCCATCAAACTATGAACGCGTTTTACTTCTTCTTTTTTCAAACCTAAGCGACGGAACCAACCCTTTATTTCAGGTTTAACAATACAATGATTGATTAATACTTCTCTAATTTGGTGACCTACTGAATATGCAGGATTTAATGTAGTCATCGGATCTTGGAAAATCATCGATATATCTCTGCCACGTATTTTTCGCCATTGTTCGTTTGAGTTTTTTACTTGATCCTTACCATTAAAAAGTATATTTCCTTCGATAAGTTTTCCTGATTTCCCCAATAATCCAATAATAGAGAATAAAAATGAACTCTTACCGCATCCGGATTCTCCTACTAAACCAACAATTTGTCCCTTTTTAACTTGTAAATTTGCTTTTCTAACAGCTTTTACAATCCCTTTTCCTGTCTCGTAACCAACAGTTAATCCATTTATTTCAAGTGCCATCACAATCCCTCCTTCCTTATCTTTTAGTCTTCAATCGAGGGTCTAGAAGATCTCTTAATCCTTCTCCAAACAAGTTAATACTCAATACTAAAATTAGTAAGGCAATTCCTGGAAACGTCGAAAGCCACCAGCCATTTAGAATATAATCTCTTCCTGAAGCAATCATCGATCCCCAAGCAGGTGTAGGCGGTTGTATTCCTAATCCTAGGAAACTTAAAGAAGATTCCATAATCATCATATAACCTAATCGCAAAGTTGCTAGCACAACAATTGAATGGACAATATTGGGTAAAATTTCACTTATTATTATAAGATACTTAGGTCTACCTAATGATTTGGCTGCTTCCACATATTCCTTAGACTGCTCTCCCATAACTTCACCACGTGATATTCTAAAGAATTCAACCCAACCTTTAAAAGCTAAAGCAAAGATTAGATTAATAAATCCAGGCCCTAAAAATGCCATCATACCGATTGCAAAAATAAGAAAAGGAAATGCAAGCAGTAAATCTGCAAGTCGGGAAACAATACTATCAAACCAACCTCTAAAATAACCTGCGATTAACCCTAATAGTGTTCCAAAAACAACAGATATCGTCGTTACGATCACACCAACCGCCAAAGATACTCGGGTACCATAGATGATTCTTGACAATAAATCCGTACCCTGTTGATCAGTTCCCAATATGTTTTCCCAACTACCTCCCTCTAACCAAGCTGGGGGGGCAATTCTATTTGTCAAGTCACCTGTAACATGACTTTGTGGAGCAATATATGGAGCAAAGATAGCCAATATGAAGTAGATAATAATAATAATTAATCCCCCCACGACTGACGGGTGCTTAGAAATGCTTTTTAAAAATTCTTTTGTATTTCTTAAGAACTTTTTTATTTTGTACATTGTTTGATTAGTAATGATAGTTTCTTCCTCTTCTTGTACTTCTTTGTTAGGAATCATTATATCCTCCCCCCGCATCTCATATTTACATCCCGATTCTCGGGTTCAAATATGTGTAAATAATATCTACCATTAAATTTATTAAAACAAATACAATCGCATAAAACATAACTACACCTTGAACCAACGGATAATCTCTATTAAATATTCCTTCAACGACAAGTCTACCTAATCCAGGCCATCCAAAAACAGTTTCTACTAACATATTACCTCCCAATAATGCACCGATTTCTAGACCTACTACTGTAATTGTAGGAATTAGTGCATTACGCAGAGTATGAATCATGATTACTCTCCATTCTTTAAGGCCTTTAGCCCTAGCCAATTTAACATAATCCATTTGCAAGGCTTCCAGCATACTTGATCGTACAACTCGAGCGACAATTGCTCCCATAGCAGCCCCTAACGTTATAGCTGGAAGGATTAAGTGATTAGCAGCATTTTTAAAGCCTTCCCAATTTAGGGTTAGCAAACTGTCTAACAAATATAGACCGGTGATTGTTTGTATATCAATTCCAAAATCTAAGCGTCCTTTAACTGGAGTCCATCCTAATTTAACAGAAAATATTAAGATCAAAACTATTCCTAACCAAAAGGGTGGAACTGATATTCCGAAAAAAGAACCTCCCATACCTAACCGATCTATAAAACTATTTTGTTTAACTGCTGAGTAAACACCGATCGGTATTCCTACTAGTAAGGCAAAAAACATTGCTGCTAAAGCAAGTTCTACCGTTGCAGCCGTTGTTCTTGCAATTAAAGTAGTAACAGGTTGGCCTTTATTATATGAGTTACCCAAATCTCCTTTCAATATTCCACCACCATAATCAACCAATTGAATGTGGAGGGGTTTATCCAAACCTAGTTCTGACGTAAGGTTATCAATTTCTGCTTGAGATACGTTTCCTGCATTACCCATCATCATGTCTACTGGGTCACCAGGAGTTAATCTCATAAATAGAAAAACAATCAAAGCAACGCCTAACATTATCGGTATCGCAACTAAAATTCGCTCTAGTACTTTAATTGATCTCATATTTGTTCTTTATCCTCCTTTCAAAAATAAAAAATAGGGGCCGAACCCCTATTTTTTATTTAAATTTGAGCACTATCTATTATTCAGACATCGTCGCATGAGGCATATACAACATTCCATCTGGACTAGGTGCCCAGTTACCAAGTTGTTTCACTCCAGCTTCAAGCTCCTGCATAACAAAACTAAATACCCACGGAGCTTCAACATAGATAATTTCTTGAGCTTCATAGTAAATTTCTTCCCTCTTTGTAACATCATCTTCTGACATACCAGCATTTAGCAATTCATCGACTCTATCGTTACTATATTGGCTAAAATTTCCACGTGCATCAGTCACTAATTTGGCATCTAAAAAACCAAATGGATCTAGTGCTGAAGCACCCCAATCATCAATGGACATTATTCTCTCACCATTGAGTAACATCGGTCTGATGACTCCTGCATCCCAAATTCGTGAACTTGCATCAATACCAATTTCTCTCAATTGTGGAGCTACAGCTTCAGCGATATCTCTAAACGTCTCATGCGTATCGATCACAACTTGAAACCCATCTTCATACCCAGCTTCAGCTAATAGTTGTTTCGCTTTTTCAGGGTTGTATTCATAAGGTTGAAGATCCTCATTAATCCCAAAAGAACTATGAAGTAAGGCTCCATTTGTTCTTGAAGCGTAACCACCTAATATTGCATCTATAACTAAATCCATATTAATTGCATGATTCATCGCTTGACGAACTCTTACATCATCAAATGGTGGTTCCAGCGTATTCATTTCCATCATCGTAACTCTAGTACCTTCAGATACTTTTACTTCTATATTCGCATCGTTTTCAAGTACGCTGACAAGATCAGGCGATATACCTGTTATCCTTTGAACTTCGCCAGCCTGCAAAGCAGCTATACGTGATGACACTTCAGGTATTACATCAAAAACTAAGTTTTTGATACTTGGTGCACCTTCATAATAATCATCAAAGCGCTCAAATACGATCCGCTCATCAAGTTCTGCACTAACAAACTTATATGGTCCAGCACCAATTGGATTCTCTCTCCACTCAGGATCCCCTACTTCTTCTATATAAGCTTGAGGTAATATTTGTTGATGAGGAATCATTTTTAATAAAATCGGCCAAGGTTCAGCTAACAAAAACTTAACTGTGTAGTCATCTACTAGTTCTACTCCTTCAACAGGGCCCATTAAGCCTAAACGTGGAGAAGTTTCACCCGCCATAGCACCCTCTTTTATGATTCTATCAAATGTAAATTTAACGTCATGAGCTGTAAGATCACTTCCATCATGAAATTTTACTCCTTCACGAATATTAAAAATCCATTCAGTTGGAGTCGTATTTTCCCACGATTCAGCAATTTTAGGGATAATCTCTCCGTCAACACCAAGCATAACTAAACCATCATAGAGATTACGTAAAACTGATTCAGTTGTACGATCACGATGATTAGCTGGGTCAAGAGTGAGTATCGAGGATCTAATTCCGGTTATAACGTTCGAGTCAACTTGTTCTGATAAACTTCCCTCATTTTCTTCAACATTATTTTGGGAATTATCATTTTTGGCAGTATCTTCTGGCTCATCATTTGATGAACACGCTGTCATAAATAACAGAAGTGACAAAATAACGGAAAATAATAAAATGAAATTCTTTCTTTTCATATTACCCCTCCTAAATTTGATTTATCAAATACTAGATGTAAACATTCATTCTGTTGGTGTTTGGGATTAACTGTTTAGCAATTTGTCGTTCACTACAGTGCCATCTGAGGCACTTGTAACAAAGCCGTCAAAAACAAACTTGATATAACAATACAAAATTAAATTACTACATCAAAGCTCCCCTTTCTGAAATTAATTGTATTTTCTTTGTATTCAAAAGATACTGACAACTTAATTTAGATTATAAGTGGTTATAATGTGTACTGTCAATACCTTTATTTATTTTTAATAAAACTGCTAAATTGTACTAAATTTGTTGTTATTGTACTAAATTAATAGTTATTTTACTTATAATGATGTTATAGTATTATATAAATAAGGTGTTAACATTTTCTTTAATACCAGCTAATTTAAGGTGCTTAATAATCTATTAACCTTAATAATTGCACAAACATAAGAGCTTGCCTACAGTTATAATCTGTTATATCTAACGTAAAAAGGAAGGTGATAAAATGTTCCTAGATCGTAATAGTGCCACTCCATTATATGAACAGTTAAAAAAAGTAATTGAACACCAAATTAAAACTGGAGAATTGAAAGTTGATGAACAACTCCCCTCTGAAAGAGAGCTTTGTGAACTGTATAAAGTAAGTAGAATTACGGTTCGTCAAGCAATTTCATTAGCAGGAAATGAAGGTTTATTATATAGGAAACATGGGATCGGTACGTTTATTACAAAACCAAAAATTAAGGTAGAATTAAGCACAGTAGATAATTTTCAAACTTCATTATCCCAACAGGGTCTGATCGCAAAGACAGAAAAATGGAGTTCTGATATTATATCCTCTAACTTTCAAACTTCTCGAGTTTTAAACGTGAGTATTATGGAAAAAATTGCAAACCTCAAGCTAGTTGGTTTTGCTGACGATAGTCCATTTGTTTTTTATGATAGTTATTTCACTTATGAGATAGGAAAAAAAATATTAATAGCCGCTGAAGAGGCTCTCTTAAAGAATATGCCATTTTCGACACTGGATTTGTACAAAGGAATTCTAGAAGTTTCTCCGACTCATATAGAACAAACTTTTGAGGCACATGTTTCAAACGAACATTTATCTAAAATATTAAAAATTGAACACGGGTCGCCGATTCTTCGAGTAACTTCTATCGTCTACAGTAATGACAAGCCTATTGAATACAGGGAAAATCATTATCGAGGAGATAAATATAAATTCTTCGTTACACGGAATTTGTAATTAAATATCATTTAAACCTATCAAACAACATTTGATAGGTTTTTTTAAATATATTTTTTTAAAAATTCTAATTGACAAAATAGTGAAAACGTTTTAAGCTTTGAGTAACAAGTGGTTATAACATGTGATTACAAAAAATGTTTTAATTTTGAAAGGAGACTCATTAACTATGAGAAAAAAAGAACTTCGCATCGTTTGTCCCAATGGACATTTAGGATTTGCACCAACGAAAGAGGAAAGTTTTTATATTGCCGCAGCAACAAAACCGGATTACTATTGTTGTGACTCCGGAAGTGATGACATCGGCGCTTCTGCTCTTGGATCTGACAGATCTGTGAGTATGTACAAATGGCAGAAACATGATTTAGAACTTATGTTACTTGCAGCAATTGAACAGGGGGCTCCAATGTTAATTGGATCATCTGGCGATACTGGAGCAAATAGTCGTGTCGACATGTATGTTCAGATTATTAAAGATTTAGCAAAAGAACATAATCTACCTAGCTTCAAACTAGCTTACTTTTATTCAGAAGTAGACAAGAGTTATTTAAAAGACAAGATGCAACAAGAGATTACAATTGAAGGTCTTGACGACAGAAGCTCGTTAACAGAAGCGGATCTTGAAAAAACAAACCGTATTGTCGCTGTTGCTGGTGTTCATCCATTCATTAAAGCATTAGATATGGGTGCCGATGTAGTAATTGGCGGTCGTTCTAGTGATTGCGCAATTTTTGCCGCTCCCGCTATCCGTGAAGGTTTTCCAGAAGAGTTAGCCTATTATCTTGGAAAGGTTCTTGAATGCGCAAGCTTCTGTGCAGAACCTTATGGGGCAAAAGAAAGTGTCATTGGTACAATTACTCAAGATGATGTCAAAGTAACCGCTATGCATCCAGAACAACGTTGTACAATTGCCTCTGTTGCAGGTCATGCCATGTATGAGCGTTCAAATCCCTATTTTGAATTTGTTGCTGGCGGAATGATGGATATGACACATTGTAAATATGAACAATTTGATGAAAAAACGACTAGAATTACTGGATCTAAATTTATTCCAATTGAAGGTGAAGTAAAAGTAAAATTAGAAGGGGCTGGCATACTCGGAGAGAAGTACATTGGAATTGCCGGGATAAGAGATCCTTATACGATTAAAAACGTCGATAAGGTAGTTGAACTAACCCGCGAACAAGTTGCTCAAGAGTTTGAAGGTCATGACTATCACTTGAATTTCAGAATATTCGGTAAAGATGGTGTAATGGGTGAATTAGAACCTGTTAAAGAAATTAAATCACATGAACTAGGTATTGTTATCGAAGGTATTGCAGCTACAAAAGAAGTTTCAGAAGCCCTTACATTATTTGCAACTAGACAAATATTCTATGCTCGTTTACCAGAAGTAAAAGGCACAGCTGGTACAGCCGCATTTATTGTCGATGATGTTGTCTATGCTGGAAGCGCTTGTTCTTGGACGATGAACCACATCGTTCCGGTTGCCGATCCATTAGAATTATTTGATGTAAAGCTAATCGAAATTAACAATACCATTAATGCCTAATAGAAAGGGGAATGTACGCTATGCAAACAAAAACACTTAATGATTTAGCAAAAACAATTCGTAGTAAAAATGCCGGTACTGATAGAATTACCTTTGATATTATCTTTAGAGAAAAAGAAAATTATGATCTTGTTATTAATAGTAAATGTATTACAAAAAAATCAGTTGCTAGTCTCTATGGAATTTCTGAAGAACAAATCACGGATTTTGTCCATTTCGATCCTGCTTACGCCATTAAATTTACCATAAAAAGACCAAGACCAAGTGGGGACCCTGGCGAAGGTGATATTTTTGGATCACAACAATATCCGCCATTATTAGATATTGAAATTCCTATTGCTTAGGAATAAACTTGAATTAACTCTAAAATAAATCCTACCTTTATCCAAGTAGGATTTATTTTTATTGGTCATAGTTTATTTTCCTGAACTTATAACCCAATAAAAACATATTTTGTTTCTAGGAAAGCTTCCAGTCCTTCTATACCACCTTCACGACCTTAATGAACTGAACTAAAATCAAACCCTTAAAAACACAAAAAAACCTTGTATACCGAGGGTTTTCATCACTTATGTATTTGGTGGAGACTAGCGGGATCCTTCTTAAACAAATCTGCGTTGGGTTGCAGCAGTTTCTGCGCAACTAGGAAGCTTCATGTGGCTAGTTTATTGGTATTATGAAACTCATTCATTTAAGATGATTTTCTAAATTTACTTTTGCATAAGTTATTCTGTGTATTTCTACTTCATCATTATTAACAACATAAAATACAAGATAGTTTTTCACTGGAAGTATTCTATACTCTCCATCAACTGATTTTATTGGTTGATATACCTTAGATGAATACGGAAAATTCTCGAGTTTTGATATCGAAAAATCCAGTGCATCAATAAAATCTAAGGCAGCTTTTGGTGCCTTAAGTATATCAGTGATATAGTCTGTAATATTTCTTAGATCTTTTAGAGATATGGGTAGATATTTAATTTTATACATCACCTTTATCCAACTTGTTAGCAAGCCTTACTCTTAAATCAGAAATTACTTCATCGTGTGTATATCGTTTATTAGTCGTTTTGGCTTCTAATTCCGCTTCCTTTAATTTGAAAAAGACCTCACTTTCAAAAAGTTTGCCTTCATAGGCTTCAATGCTCATAACAACCATATCACCATAACCATTCTTAGTTAAATATACTGGTTCAGCTGTTTCCCGTACAATCCTTGAAATTTCCGCGAAATTATTTCTTAAATCTGAAACCGGTCGAATTTGTGGCACAATATCACCTCTTCCTTATCATTTAATTAGCATAATTTTATCATAATTACGCTAATTTAACAACAAATAAAACTAATTTATCACTTTGATAAATCATTACACCCTATTTTTTGTAACGAGTGAATTTTATATTACCAATAAACTAGCTACATCAGGCAATAAAAAAACGACCCAACTTCTCGCTTTAGCGAAAAACTGCGTCGTTATGCATTATGTACTTGGTGGAGACTAGCGGGATCGAACCGCTGACCTTTTGGCTGCCAGCCAAACGCTCTCCCAGCTGAGCTAAGCCCCCACATTTTAGATCACTTTATGATTATAGACAAAACGAAACTAAATTTCAACCTAATTTTTTTAGTTGTCTAAGAAATTTTTTCATTTTCTAAAACAACCAATACAAAACATAGTAAGCAACTCCGGCAATAAGCGCTGTTATAAACGCTGTAAAGACATTTTCTTTGTTAAATTTCTTATGCTTTACAAAATCAAAAATCAACCAGCCAGCGAAAATTGTAAAAATTAAAACGATAACTTGAAACAAATTTATTCCCCCTAATTGGGCAACAGCAAGAAAATAACGGATGCGTTATTTTCTTGCTGTTGCCTTTGTTTTGCTCCTCCTATCTTAATATGTTTTGCCCATTAAGTAAAACAGACTAGTTTTTTTCGACGAAATGGTCATACTAAGCAATGCAACTATTTTTTAACAATTTTCTTGAGGAGAGAGGGAGCTAAGTGAATTTTTCTGCTGTCACTCATACGTATGCTCGCTTTCCTGTGGTGCTGCGCTTATTTTTACTTGTTATTTTTTTAATTATTACCGCTGGAGTCGGGATGCATTTTATTGAACCTGAAACGTTTCCAACTGTTTTTGAAGGAGTTTGGTGGGCCATTGTAACTGCTTCAACTGTCGGCTATGGCGATTATGCACCGAAAACTACGTTTGGACGGTTATTAGCTTTTTTAGTGATCATGTTCGGAATTGGTGTTGTCTCAATTTTTGTAACATCATTAGCTTCTTCGGCGATCACGACAAGAAACTCCTTCATACATGGTGAACTTGCTTTTAAAAAGGAGAGTCATTACGTTGTGATTGGTTGGAATGAACGGGCAAAAAATATGATTCTTCATTTACAAAAACTTGATCCACGTCTACATATTGTTTTAGTTGATAAAACTCTAAAGCAATGTCCCTTAAATGATTCTTTTATTCATTTTATTCGTGGTAATCCTCTTGAAGATCTTACGCTAAAACGGGCGAATATTGAAAAAGCTGATACCGTGATCATTACCGCCAATCTTCACGGAAACGAAACTGAAAGTGATGCTGCTACTATTATTACTTTAATTGCCATTAAGGGTTTGAATCCGACTATTTATAGTATTGTTGAAATTCTAACTCCTGAACAAAAAAATAACTGTATCCGTGCTGGTGCTGATGAAATAATTGAAACATCATTGCTTTCTAGCTTAGCGATGGTAAATAGTACGTTGTATCACGGTATCACATCTGTTATTTACCAGCTTCTCGATCATCAAAATGATCATATGTTACTCTATGACAAAATCCCTAATCACTTCACGGGAAAAACACTTTCAGAAGCTACTCTCAGTTACGAAGACAACCATAAGTTAATTATTGGGATCCGTAGCCAATCTGAAATCCATTTACATCCAGCGTCCACTTATCAAATTAAAGAAGGCGATCAGTTTATCGTAATTAGGCGCTAAAAAGGCCAAATTGTGATAAGTTCACATTCTTTTATGCAAGACAAAACCAGGTAAGGCGTACCACTTACCTGGTTTCCATTAACCGAATGTATCCACTAACACTGCTTCAAGTTCAGTTACTAAGTTTTTTCCTATCAAAACCCATTTTTGTGGGAACTCGCCGTCTTTGTCAACAGGCTCTGAAAATTGATTTACCCACGGGTTTGGATCATCGGCGTGGTCGTCTAAACCTTTATTATATACATGCGAAAGTAAAAATGGTCGACCTAACTGGACTATGACTCCCCGTTCATCTAGCTGTCCATCAATGGCTGTAAATGGTACTCGTAAAAATAAGTAACTTACTTCATCATCGATTTTGTAATCGAAGTAGCCATGGTCATAATCCCAGTTACCGCCAATGTCATAGCCTAACGGTTTTAATTTATTTTCCAGATCAATTAATTCAAATTGCCGATTCTCAATTTGTGATGGTAGTTGAAGCATCGTTTAAACCTCCTATAAAAAACTTATTCCTTATAGGTTCTCCAATTTACTGCAAAAAATTTATTTGTTATCTTTAAATTATGTTCATTTTATTTTTCAGTTTGAAAATTCCTTCTATCATTGTTAATCACATCTATCTCTGATTTAATTGCATCTATCTTAAATTAATTGCATCGAAAAAAACCAGCCCTATTAAAAAGGCTGGTTTCACTTCTGCTATTTTAATCGTGCTTCTAGTTTCGCTTTCTCCGCCTCATAGCCGGGCTTACCAAGAAGCGCAAAGACATTTTTCTTGTATGCCTCTACACCTGGTTGATCAAATGGATTTACCCCTAGCAAGTAGCCACTGATCGCACACGCTTTTTCAAGAAAATAAATCATGTAACCCAAGTGATAAGGTGTTAACGCCGGTATAGAGATAATTAGGTTAGGTACACCGCCATCGGTATGAGCGAGCATTGTTCCTTGAAATGCTTTTTTGTTAACAAAGTCCATTGTTTTTCCAGCTAAATAATTTAATCCGTCTAAATCACTAGCTGCCTCTTCAATAATAATTTCTTTTTCAACTTTTTCAACATGAAGAATCGTCTCGAATAAATCGCGGCGACCATCCTGAACATACTGACCCATTGAATGCAAGTCTGTAGAAAAGTCTACTGAAGCAGGGAAAATTCCTTTTTGGTCTTTTCCTTCACTTTCTCCGTATAACTGCTTCCACCATTCAGCAACAAAATGTAGCGATGGTTCATAATTTACCATTAATTCAATTGTTTTCCCTTTATTATAAAGGACATTACGAACAGCTGCATATTGATAAGCATTGTTTGTCTTTAGATCTGGGTTATCTAAGTCTAGGCAGGCTTGTTCTGCTCCTTGCATCATTGCATCGATATCAACACCACTAACCGCAATTGGTAACAATCCAACAGCTGTTAGTACAGAGAATCTACCGCCAACGTCATCTGGGACAACAAATGACTCGTAACCTTCTTCCGTCGCTAACGTTTTTAAGGCTCCACGTTCTTTATCAGTCGTCGCATAAATACGTTTACGTGCCTCTTCAACACCATACTTTTTCTCGACGTAATCACGGAAAATCCGGAATGCAATTGCTGGCTCGGTTGTCGTTCCAGATTTAGAAATGACATTAATAGAAACATCTTTTCCTTCTAGTACGTCTAATAAATCTTTAATATAAGTTGAACTAATATTATGACCGACAAATATTACTTGTGGTGTTTTACGAACTTCTTTAGATAATACGTTATAAAATGTGTGGCTTAACGCTTCAATAGCGGCTCTTGCCCCTAAATATGATCCTCCAATTCCAACTACTAAAAGGACATCCGAATCCCCTTTAATTTTCTCGGCAGCTAACTTAATTCGTGCAAACTCTTCATTATGATAGTTTTTTGGTAAGTCAATCCAACCAAGAAATTCATTTCCTGCTCCAGTTTTATTATGTAAGGCAGTGTGAGCCATTGCAACTGCGTCGTCTAAATATGCTACCTCGTGTTCCTGAATAAAGCTTACTGCTTTTGAATAGTCAAAATGTAATTTTTCACTCAATCATAAAACCTCCTAAAGTTTATCTTGCTTAAGTATTATTATTGTCATCATGCTAGTATATGTGAAGCTAAAACCTTACAACACTCACTTTATAATAAGCAGCCGTACAAATCAAGCTACCTTTTCTCATGTAAGCGTCAACAAAAATGTAATAATAAATAAAAAACATCAGGTCATTTTTTGACCCGATGTTCATCACTTTACTTACAGATATGTGTTTCAAAAGGAGGAAAGTAGAACTTTTCAAATCACTTCTATAGTGATTTCGTTAAAATCTCAATAACATTTTCCTTATTAAGCTTTTTGAAGTTACCAAATTCGCCTCCGACCATTGCTTTATCGGCAATTAAATTGATGTTTGTATCATCAATTTGATAATCTTTTAGCTGACTTGGAGCTCCAAGGCTTTGCCAAAACTGTTCAAGTTTCTCAATTCCCGCTTCAGCAATTTCCATGTCTGTTTTTCCGCTAGGGTCTATATTCCAAACACGAATAGCCAATTGAATATGCTTACGTAACCCTAATTCCTTCACGTGACGTAACCATTGTGGATAGATAATCGCTAAGCCACCTGCATGCGGGATATCGTAAACTGCCGATATCGAATGTTCAATATTATGAGATGCCCAATCTCCCTTTACACCCATTTGCAAAAAGCCATTTAAAGCAATTGTACCGGAATACAGAATCGTCTCTCGGAGTTCGTGATTTTCAAGATTGTTAAGTAAATTCGGTGTTGCATCAATAACTGTTTGGAGAACTGCTTCACACATTCTTTCTTGTAATGGCGCATTGGTTGTTGGATGAAAATATTGCTCTAAGACATGTGTCATCATATCGACAACACCATACACAGTATGATCCTTTGGAACGGTAAATGTATTCACTGGATCTAAAATTGAGAACTTAGGAAGTGCAAGTGGACTCCCCCAACCATATTTCTCTTTTGTTTCCCAATTGGTGATAACAGAGTTTGCATTCATTTCTGAACCTGTCGCCGCTAGCGTTAGTACCGTTCCAAACGGCACAGCTTCTTTCGGACGATGTTTTCTAGTAACAATATCCCAAGCATCACCTTCATATTTTGCACCTACAGCAATGGCCTTTGTGCAATCGATAACACTACCACCACCAACAGCCAAGATAAAGTCAATTTGTTCTTTTTTACAAATATCCACACCTTTATGGACTGTCGTTAATCTCGGATTAGGTTCAACTCCAGCTAATTCAAAAACTTCAGAGCCAACAATTTTTAACTGTTCAAGAACACTTTCATATAAACCATTTTTCTTAATACTTCCTCCTCCATAAACAAGGAGCACCTTTTTTCCGTATTTCGGGACTTCCTTTTGAAGCTGTTCTATTTGACCTTTACCAAAAATTAATTTCGTTGGATTTTGAAAAATAAAGTTATCCACTACAAGAACACTTCCTTTCTACTGACTATTATGTACGATTTTAGTTTTTTACGTAAAGTAATAAGGCGTCGTAAAGAAAATAAAAGATCAAAGATCATTATTAAATATCTTCTTTATGAAATTCAAATTACCAAAATGTATAAATATCGCAGTTGTTTGTCATTCTAACAGTAGAAGCAGTTACGCTTCTTTTGCTATCACTCAAAGTACGGTAGCGAGTTGACGGATAAGAAAAACTTACATACGCTCATATGCGCTATGGCAAGTTCTTCTAGTACTAGAATTTACGATTCCCCTGTTTAAGGAGGTGAGAGAAATGAGCGGAATTCAACGCGTTGCTTTAGTTCTTGTAATTATTGGTGCAGTTAATTGGGGCTTAATTGGGTTCTTTCGCTTCGATTTAGTTGCTGCTATCTTTGGTGGTCAAGCAGCCGGATTTTCAAGAATTATTTATGCATTAGTTGGACTTGCTGGCTTATATTCTATTTCGATCCTTTTCAAGCCTGATGAGGAACTAGCAAGAAGTCCACAACCTGAAAGATAGCCTTCTTTCGACTGGGCACTCACTTATTGAGTGCCTTTTTATTGTATTAAAAAACAACCGAACTACAAAAGTTCGATTGTACTCTAAAATTATTTTTTTGTACGTTTGTTTAAATCAGCTTGAATTTCATTTGACTGTTTTAACCACGTTTTTAATTTTTCTTCTAACGTATTAAAACCTTGACCCTTGTCTTGACTACTACCTTTTGATTCCATCTTTTTAGGCTTATCAAAACGCGGCTTTGCTGCCGGACGAACTGGTCTCTCTGGCGCTTCAACAGTTTCACGAATTGAAAGCGAAATTTTCCCTGTATCTTCGTCAACACTCATAATTTTCACTTTAACTTCACTACCAACAGATAGGATGTCATTAATATCTTTAACAAATCCGTGAGCAACTTGAGAAATATGAACTAAACCTTGCTTTTTTTCATCAAGAGCTACAAAAGCTCCAAAAGGTTTAATACCTGTAACTTTACCTTCTACTATATTTCCAACTTCTAATTGACCCGACATGAAAACAACTCCTAATATTTTTTAACTTATTTAGTATAGCATATATTTAATAATAAAAAAAGCAGTTACTTTCGATAATTCCACATAATGATCTGATATCAGATCATTTTTTTTGAAAATTGCCTATAATCTTTATTTTTTAGACTCTTTGAAGCATTTTTAATAGTCTCTTTACCGTTAAGGTAAGTCAAACTCATTTGTGAATATAGAAAATCTGTTAATTTGACAAGATTAAACTACTATAATGAGCTTTTTCTTTGTATTTTTACATTTATTTGGAATTAATTTCCGTATCGTAAGTTTTTCCAAAAGATATTTCTTTTTCTACCATTTTAAGATCTAATTTTTTTTCAAATTTATTAATAATAAAAAGCTCCTGAGGAGTTATTAAAGTAATAACTTCTCCTTTCTTACCCATTCTGCCAGTTCGACCAGCTCGGTGTACATACGCATCTTCATTAACAGGGGGATGAAGATTGATAATATGTGTGACATCGTCTACATCTAGACCTCTTGACGCGATATCTGAGGCCACAATTATTTCGACTTCTCCATTTTGAATTTGTTGCATCACCTTTGCTCGTTGTATTTTGTCACTATCACTCGATAACGCCGCTACTTTCATGCCTTTATATTCAAATTTCTTTACAGTTTCAGCAACTTTATCTAAATGGTTAACAAAAATAATTCCTCGTTTTATATCTAAACTATGGACAAGACGTCTTGCTATATCAATTCGTTCACGATCATCACATTTTAAAAATCCATGCTGTACAGTTACTGTCTCAAGCTTTTCATCGCTAGATACATATGTCACTGTATCTCGGATAATCGCTTCAATATCAGTCATTAAGTCAGCAAGAATTGTTGCTGAAAAAAATAGATATTTCGAACCTTTATCCATCCGTTTTGTCATTTCCAGAAATGATCGTCTGGTTTCTCGTTCTTGAAGTATCCGATCTGCTTCATCAACAACAATCATCTTACATTGATGAATTTTCAGCTTTTTTTGTTGGGCAAGTTCTAATACTCGACCAGGTGTCCCTACAATAACTTGAGGTTTCTGTTTTTTTAATTTTTCTATCTGCCTTTTAATGTTAGCATTACCAATAAAAACATCTACTTGAATATTCGTTTCCTCAACAAGTTCTTCCATTACCCGATAAATTTGCATCGCTAACTCTTGAGTTGGCGCTAGTATCATTGCTTGCAATTCCTTATTATTTTCATCAAGTTTCGTCAATAGCGGTAATAGGTAAGCTAACGTTTTACCAGATCCAGTTTTCGATCTTCCAATCACATTTTCTCCAGCTAATATTTTGGGAATTGCTTCATGTTGTATATTTGTCGGTGTCACAATCTTCATTTTTTCTAAACCTTTATATAAAAAAGGAGCTAATTCATATTGTGTAAATATTTTTTCCATTTATATCGCCCTTTCAATCCGTTAATTTCCTCTACTAGCTACTATACCTAAAAGATACAAAAAGAACAAATACTATAGAAAAGCATAAGTACCCCTTCGGACAAGATTGCGCTTTCCACTCTTCGTCTAGTCCGAACACAGAACACCTTCGGACAAGATCGTACTCTCCACCCTTCGTCCTGTCCGAACAAGGCACACCTTCGGACAAGATCGCACTTTCCACCCTTCGTCCTGTCCGAACAAGGCACACCTTCGGACAAGATTGCGCTTTCCACTCTTCGTCCTTTCCGAACAAGGCACACCTTCGGACAAGATCGTACTTTCCACTCTTCGTCCTGTCCGAACAAGGCACACCTTCGGACAAGATTGAGCTTTCCACCCTTCGACCTGTCCGAACAAGGCACACCTTCGGACAAGATTGAGCTTTCCACCCTTCGACCTGTCCGAACACAGAACACCTTCGGACAAGATCGTACTTTCCACTCTTCGTCCTGTCCGAATAAGGCACACCTTCGGACAAGATTGAGCTTTCCACCCTTCGTCCTGTCCGAACACAGTACCCCTTCGGACAAGATTGCGCTTTCCACTCTTCGTCTAGTCCGAACACAGTACCCCTTCGGACAAGATCGTACTTTCCAATCTTCGTCTAGTCCGAACACAGAACACCTTCGGAAGCTGCTTTGAAGTAGCTCACTGCTCTGTTCTGTCTTGAAGCTAGACAAAGGGAAGCACAAGCGCATAATCCCGCCTAGTAGCTTACTAGGCACCTTTCTTAGCTAAATTGTTTATATTTTCTTGCTTGAATGAATTTCATAATGCAGATTCTGCGCCACTAGGTAGCTTGATGTGGCTAGTTTTTGGTTTATGAAATTCATTCGCTTTTGTAAAAAAAGTTTTTTTTAATGAATAAAACTAGTGATGTTGGTAAAGATATAGATGTATACAATTTAGTATTCCCCCTATTTAAGCGAAACTCAATATTGAGTTTCGCTTTTTTTTGTTTGTCCTGTATTAAAGACAACCAATAGTCAAAAAAAAAAGCAACTAGTTACCTAACTAGTCGCTCGCAATTTTCATTTATAACTTTTCCATAAATCGCCCTATTCTAGTAACAGCTTCTTTTAAATTATCTAACGAAGTTGCATAGGAACAACGAATATGCCCTTCACCACCACTACCAAAAACATGCCCTGGTACAACGGCGACTCGTTCTTCTAATAGAAGTTGTTCAGCAAATTTCTCTGAAGTTAACCCTGTTCCTTTAATAGAAGGAAATGCATAAAATGCTCCGCCAGGATTGTGGCACGGAAGTCCAATTTCTTGAAATGACTTGACGATGTAATTACGACGCTGTTTATAACTTTGCACCATCTTCCTCACATCTTCCATACCATTTTGAAGAGCCTCTATCGCAGCGTGTTGCGCCATAGTTGGAGCACACATCATCGAATATTGATGGATTTTTAACATTGCACTGATGATATCAGCTGGCCCTGTAACAAAACCTAAACGCCAACCCGTCATAGCAAATGCTTTGGAGAAACCTGATATAATAATCGTTCGTTCTCTCATATCTTTAATGTTTGCAATACTCGCATGCTTACCGTCGTAAGTCATTTCTGCATAAATTTCATCGGAAAGAACAATCAAATCATGTTCTTCAACAATTTTAGCAATTTCCAAAAGCTCCTCACTAGTCATTGTTGAACCAGTTGGGTTGTTAGGAAAACTTAACATAATTGCCTTTGTTTTTGGTGTAATCGCGTTAATCAATTGAGTGGGTGTTAGTCGAAAGTTTGATTCAACCGTTGTCGCTACAGAAATAGGCTTCCCACCTGAAAGAGTAACTAACGGGGCATAGGAAACAAAAGTCGGTTCAACAACTATAACCTCATCACCTGGATCTATAATGGCACGTAAGGCAATGTCAATCGCTTCACTGGCTCCAACAGTTACAATGATCTCTTCGTCGGGGTTGTAGCTTAATTGAAACTGTTTTCTCAGATAATTAGCTATACCAACTCTCAAC
Source organism: Bacillaceae bacterium IKA-2 (assembly GCA_031761875.1). Classification (GTDB taxonomy): domain Bacteria; phylum Bacillota; class Bacilli; order Bacillales; family Anaerobacillaceae; genus Anaerobacillus. Next base: position 3,753,279 of record CP134492.1, read on the forward strand.
TCATACATGCCTGCATTGGCAGTGTATGACGTGTATCCCCTTTCCAAAGATGATATACAGGCTTCACGAATAACCCATGGTGTAATAAAATCTGGTTCACCAACCCCAAGCGAAATGATATTATCCATTGATGTGGCTAAATCAAAAAATTTACGGATCCCAGATGGCTGGATTTCATTGACAAGCTTTGACGTTCTAATACTTTTTTTTAATTTTGCTGTCATGGAGTTATCACGATCCTATGATCCCGATCATTATCACCAAAAGTAACTCCGTCGTGCTTATACTTCTTTAGTTGGAAATGAGTTGTTGTAGAAATAACAGAATCAATAGTTGATAGTTTATCAGACACGAAACGAGCGACCTCGTTCATCGTTTTTCCTTCGATCACAACTGATAAGTCATACGCACCTGACATTAAATATAGTGCTCTCACTTCTGAAAAACGATATATTCGTTCGGCAACATCATCAAAACCAACACCACGCTTTGGTGTAACTTTTACATCAATCATCGCTGTAACTGTTTCTGTTGAAGTAACTTTAGTCCAATCAATAACAGTTGCGTAACCTAAAATTACCTTTCTTTCTTCTAATTCTTTAATGATTAATGCTGTTTCTTCAACTGATAAATCAACCATCTTCGCTAATTCAGCAACAGAAATCCTTGCATTTTCTTCAATTAAATGTAATATTTCTTGATCTTTTTCGTCCAAAAGAAGTCCCCCTTATCTTGCAATAAAAATAATTTATGGAATACATCATATCATAATTAAAACTAACATGTGACTAACTTTTAGTTAATTCTGAACTTTTTGAAGTTATGAACGACTATAATTGAAGATTTTATAATAAAAGGATGAATATTTGCAATCATTATAGTTTGCACTATAGTGATAGTGTAATGTATAATAACTACAGAACCTACGACAGTTATTAATTAGGGTTTTGAAAGAAAATAACCGATCAAAGATCATTCAAATAGACCATCTTTACTGAACCATTATTTTTCGGATGCAATTTACTTAAATTAAAAGAACCTCAAGGAAATCACAGTTCCCCAAGGCTCTTCATTAGTTTATCTCTTTAAACAGTTTCCCTTAAGCTAAACGGAAAACAATGCCGTGACCGCCTTTTGGATACTCCCATTTAATATTATCGTTAGGACAGCCAATACGACAGCTTCCGCACTCATGACAAGCTTCGTAACCAACAAACATACGGCTTGCGTCGCCTTCCCATTTGTATACTTCACCTGGGCAGAATATTGTACAAATCTTGTCATCACAGTTAATTAAACATTCCTGATGGTCTAAGATTGTTAAATGAGATTTTTTATCTGCTTTATAGCGGATGAGATACATTTTCTCTTCGATAGTCATAGGCTTTGCCATTATTTCATCACCTTCCAAGCTTTATAGATATCTTTTGCTACACCTAACTTGCCTCGGCCTTCAGTAAAGGATTTCATAATAGCAGCTTGTTTTTCCCACTTAGTTGTACCATCAATTGAAAAGAACGTATTAGCTGCTTTATTCATTAACGGAATATACTCATTCATATATTGAGGATTGTTCTCAAATGTGTGGGTAAGATCTTTGTACTTCTTCAGATCTTGACCAATAAAGCTATCATAAATACTAGTGCGATAAGAGTCTAAAGCCGCTTCCGAGAAGTCATTTTTAGCTTTTGCTTTTACAATCGCTTCTGATGCCATTTTACCTGAAGCCATTGCCATGTTAGAACCTTCACGGTGAATCGCATTGACTAATTGTGCTGCATCTCCAATAACGAGGACGCCGTTTCCAACTAGTTTAGGAATAGAATGAAAACCACCTTCAGGAATTAAGTGAGCTAAATACTCAACTGGCTCGCCACCCTCAATATAAGGACGAATCATCGGATGATTTTTTACATATTCCAATAGTTCATATGGTTTAATTTTTGAACGAATCATACCTGAAAGAGTCGTACCAACACCAATATTGATACTGTCTTTGTTCGTATACAAGAATGCTGTGCCTAGTTCACCTTTTGTTCCATCACCAAAGATCTCAACTGAACAGCCTTCATTACCTTCTAAACCAAAGCGATCATTAATTTTTCCTTTTGGCATATTCAATACTTCCATTGCAGTAAGAGCGACTTCGTCTGGCTTAAATTCTTTATGGAAGCCAAGCGATTTTGCTAAAAGTGAGTTTACACCATCAGCCAAAACAACTACATTAGCGTAAAGGTCTCCATCTGGACGGTCAGTACGAACACCAACAACTTTTCCGTTTTCTAAAATACAGTCTAATACAACTGTTTCATTTATTAGCGTAACACCTTTTTCAACGGCCTTCTTTGCAAACCATGGATCAAAATGAGCGCGAAGCACAGTAAAGTTATTAAAAGGCTCTTGGCCCCACTCTTTGCTTTTGTAACCCATTGACACCATTGATTCTTTGTCTAAAAGCCAGAAGCGTTGTTCAACAACTGTTCTTTCAAGTGGAGCGTCCTTCCAAAATTCTGGGATAATTTCTTCCGTTTGTTTACGGTATAAAATACCACCCATTACATTTTTCGATCCTGGATATTCACCACGTTCAATTAATAAAACATTTAGCCCATTCTCGGCACATTTATACGCACACGCTGTTCCACCAGGACCAGCTCCAACTACAATTACATCATATTGCTCAGGCATTAGATTTGACACCTCCAACTTCATTTAACGCTGCTTTAAATTCTTTTGTAAGCATTGGAACGATTTCAAATAAATCGCCAACTATTCCATAATGTGCTGCATTAAAGATTGTTGCTTCTGGATCTTTATTAATTGCAATGATTGTTTCAGAACTGTTCATCCCAACAACGTGTTGGATAGCTCCTGAAATACCAATTGCAAAATACAGTTTCGGTGTAACCGTTTCTCCAGTTTGACCAACTTGGTTAGCATGACCGATTAACCCTGCTTCAACAACATCACGACTGGCTCCAACTGTAGCATTAAGGACCTCTGCAAGGTCAGAAATAAGCTTTAAACCAGCTGCATCCTTTACTCCCTTACCAGCTGCAACGATAATTTCTGCATCTGCTAAGTCTACCGCTTTAGACGTATCACGAACTATTTGTAAAACTTTTGTGCGTAAATCTTCTTCTTTTATAGTAATAGTTTCCTCAATCACTTCACCAGTACGTCCAGTAACTGGCTCTAGTTTCTTCATTACTTTTGAACGAACTGTCGCCATTTGTGGACGATGCTTTTTGCAAAGAATTGTCGCCATAATGTTTCCGCCAAAGGCTGGGCGACTTGCTTCAAATAAGCGTTTTTCTAAATCAATATCTAACAACGTTGTATCTGCAGTAAGACCTGTCATTACTTCTGTAGCAACAGCACTAGCTAAATCTTTCCCGTTAGCAGTAGCGCCATAAAGAAAAATTTCAGGCTTGTATTTGCGCACAAGATCACCGACAGCTACCATATATGTTTCAGAACGATATTGTTCAAGAACTGGATTATCAATGACGTAAACTTTGTCCGCGCCATACTCAAAAAGTTCTGAAGTTAGTCCTTTGACGTCGTGACCTAGTAGTACTCCGCAAAGTTCTACACCTAGCTTATCTGCTAGTTTACGTCCTGCTCCAAGTAACTCTAGAGATACGCCTACTATATCTCCTTCAATTTGTTCAATAAATACCCAGACACCTCTGTATTCTTCAATATTCATAGCCATCTACTTACCGCCTTTCTGTTCAAATAGCTCACGTTTCTCAAGAACTATTGAAATAAGTTGCGTCACCTGAGATTTTGCATCGCCTTCAATTAGCTTTGCACCTGCACTCTTTGCTGGCGGCCACATTTTTCCAACAATTGTTGGTGAGCCCTTCATACCAAGTTGCTCAATGTCAGCACCATCAAGATCAGCTACTGACCAAACAGTCGGTTTATACTTAGTTGCTTTGATCATATTTGGCAGTGGAGAATAAGCAACTTCATTTATCTCTTTTTCTACTGTCAATAAACATGGCATTGCAGATTGAATAATTTCATATCCGTTTTCTATTTTACGGCGAAGCTCAACTTTGTTATTTTTAACATCTAGTTGCTCGATGTTAATGACATTTGTAATTGGTGGTATACTTAAACGACGCGCGATACCAGGACCTACTTGACCTGTATCCCCATCAATTGCGTGTTTCCCACAGATAATTAATGAAATCGGCTCTTGCTTTTGAATTTTTTCCAAAGCTTGAGTCAAAGCATAACTAGTTGCTAACGTATCCGCTCCTGCAAAGGCACGGTCTGAAATCAGTATTCCTTCATCTGCACCAATTTCGATACACTTTTTAATGGAAACAACCGCTTGTGGGGGTCCCATTGATAATACAGTAACCTTACCACCATGCACCTTTCTTAAACGAACCGCTTCCTCAACTCCATGTGCATCGTACGGATTTAAAATAGCTGGTGCACTTGAACGATCCAAAGTATTCGTTTTTGGGTTTATTTTAATAACCTTTGTATCTGGTACTTGCTTAATACAAACGACAATATGCATTGGTTCACACTCCTCACGTTTACTTCTATTTACTACATTGTTTTAGTTTTTTTGAAAGCATCTTAACATTAACTACAAAATCACTTTCGGAAATATGAGATTTCTTAAAAAATATAATACTATTTTTTTGCCTACTATCATTCTATTTTTCAATAGCAGCACTCATAAAGAGTTCCGGACTTGAAGAAGTAAGTTCAATTGTTCACTAACTTTTTCATAAAAAAGCTTTACAAATTTTCTAGGACAGCTCTTAAAAAATTTTCCTTATCACTATTACTCTTTATTATCTGAAGTCGGTTTTGATGATGAACAAGGGTCTGTAAATTCTTTTCTAGTTGAGAAACCTCCTCCCAAACATGCTTTCATAGTTTTGAAACAGAAACTATTTCCTAAGGGAACATGACTGGCTCCCGCAATTGAGAAATCGCCAGTTTTCATCTAACTTTAAAGGACATACGTTTCTCTGACACTATCATTGTTAAAGCTTACTAAAATTTTTGATAGCATAAAAACAAGATTCACCAAATGTCTTTGTGGTTTTTAAAAAAGACATTTGTAATTTTGGCGACTGTAAACGATTACTTAGTCTATTTATACCAAAATAAATGCATTACAACAACCATAATTTAGAGAGTAATACAGATTAAAAAAATGTTTTCTTACTTTGTGATAACAATATTACATATATCTCCTGTTCACAGATGCGTCGGGTGTGGCTTTATTTGTGAATGACTGCACAATAATATTATTCTAAAATATATATTTTTCCAATATAAATTTTATTTTTTTTGTGAAATCTTTATATTTTTTATGGGATTTGTTTAATTTTATTTTTTGTTAATTACTATTCTTTTTTATATTTAATTTTTTAAATAGCAAGTTGAATTTCTGCGGTAAAACATAGGGGTTATTTAAGCTATATGAAGTGTATTATAGATATTTCCGTCACCAAACAACTGATTTAAAGAAACCAGTCTTAGGTCAGTTGCAGACTTAAATTACCATTAATTGTAATGATTTTAATAGTACCACTTCTTCAATTAACAGTGAACTTAACATTAGTTGAGCTTTTTAAAAAAGTTTTGTCACGAATAGGAGTACACCCTTTTCAAGTGAAAAAATGTTATATTCAAAGCATGATGTTCTTATTCTAGGGTCTTAACGAATTAATAAAGCTGTTTATAATCAACGCTTTTAGATAATTTATTGCAAATACATGATCAACAAAAAAACTTCCTCGTTTCCAAGGAAGTTCTCAGTAGTGCGGGTGAAGGGACTCGAACCCCCACGTCAAAGACACTAGATCCTAAGTCTAGCGCGTCTGCCAATTCCGCCACACCCGCAAATGGAAAGTTATTTTGCTTACGCAAACTTTGGAAGGTTATTTTGCCTTGCAAACCTATGGAAAGTATTTTGCTTTGCAAAAAACTCTGATGAGCCATGAAGGATTCGAACCTTCGACCCTCTGATTAAAAGTCAGATGCTCTACCAACTGAGCTAATGGCTCCTAAATTAAAAAAATTGTACAAAAGTAGAATATTACTTTAATAGTAATTTTCCTACCAAGTGCTTACTTTTCTTTTAAAAATAATGGTGGAGGATGACGGGCTCGAACCGCCGACCCCCTGCTTGTAAGGCAGGTGCTCTCCCAGCTGAGCTAATCCTCCGTTAAAGTAGCTCTGCTATTAGCCTCACAGAAATTGAATGTGTAACCTTAGTAAAATATTCAATAAGTTGATGACCCGTACAGGACTCGAACCCATGTTACCGCCGTGAAAGGGCAGTGTCTTAACCGCTTGACCAACGGGCCAGATGTAAAAATTTAAAAGTGGCTGGCGGAGAAGGAGGGATTTGAACCCTCGCGCCGCTCACACGACCTACACCCTTAGCAGGGGCGCCTCTTAAGCCACTTGAGTACTTCCCCATTTATGGCTCCACAGGTAGGACTCGAACCTACGACCGATCGGTTAACAGCCGATAGCTCTACCACTGAGCTACTGTGGAATAAAATTAATTTGTATGGTGGGCCTAAGTGGACTCGAACCACCGACCTCACGCTTATCAGGCGTGCGCTCTAACCAGCTGAGCTATAGGCCCATAATATGGAAAAAAGCGGGTGATGAGAATCGAACTCACGACCAGAGCTTGGAAGGCTCTTGTTTTACCACTAAACTACACCCGCATATTAGAAAAGTGCGAGCCTTTGGTAGCTTGGAAATAATCGGCTACAAAGTAACTCACTGTTAAATCTTACATCAATATTTTTTTAAAAAACAATGGTCGGGAAGACAGGATTTGAACCTGCGACCCCCTGGTCCCAAACCAGGTGCTCTACCAAGCTGAGCCACTTCCCGATAATTATAGCCTTTTTTAATCGTACCCACAAACAGTTTTAACAGAAACAATAAATAAAAATATGCTGCTGTGCCGCTTGCTCGTCGCAAATCTGCGAGGATGCTTACTCGGGGCAGTTGATTTGGTGCGCCCTGAGAGATTCGAACTCCCGACCTTTTGATTCGTAGTCAAATACTCTATCCAGCTGAGCTAAGGGCGCATATTAGAGAGTACCGAGAGCCGGACTTGAACCGGCACGATAGTCACCTACCGCAGGATTTTAAGTCCTGTGTGTCTACCACTTCCACCACCCCGGCATAACGAAAAGACTTACATGAGTTTTTTAAAACGAGGATACGGATTTTCCAGACCGATACCTTTCCACTTGGCTATAATCCCAAGCACTTTACACTCAATATAAAATTAACGAAGCGGAAGACGAGATTCGAACTCGCGACCCCCACCTTGGCAAGGTGGTGTTCTACCACTGAACTACTCCCGCATAAAAATGGCTGGGCTAGAAGGATTCGAACCTTCGCATGACGGAGTCAAAGTCCGATGCCTTACCGCTTGGCTATAGCCCAATAAAAACTTATATTATTTAAATGGGGCGACTGATGGGTCTCGAACCCACGAATGCCGGAACCACAATCCGGTGCGTTAACCACTTCGCCACAATCGCCATTTCATTGTATTTATATTTTGGCAGGGGCAGTAGGAATTGAACCCACACTGGAGGTTTTGGAGACCTCAGTTCTACCTTTAAACTATGCCCCTAAAGGCCTTATATTATAAATTGGTGGAGGGAGACGGTTTCGAACCGCCGAACCCGAAAGGAGCGGATTTACAGTCCGCCGCGTTTAGCCACTTCGCTACCCCTCCATAATATATTATTGTTACTTAATTTAAATAAAAATGGCGGACCCGACCGGGATCGAACCGGCGATCTCCTGCGTGACAGGCAGGCATGTTAACCGCTACACCACGGGTCCAATAAAAAATGGAAGAGGAAGAGGGATTCGAACCCCCGCGCGGTTTGACCCGCCTGTCGGTTTTCAAGACCGATCCCTTCAGCCAAACTTGGGTATTCCTCCATATTAAATAGATTAAATTAAATTGGTAAGTTATTTTCGCTTCGCGAAAAAACTTTGGTAGCGGCAGAGGGGTTCGAACCCCCGACCTCACGGGTATGAACCGTACGCTCTAGCCAGCTGAGCTACGCCGCCAAAATAAAAATGGTAAGGTAAGTAATTTTTGTTCCGCAAAAAACTCTGGTGGAGCCTAGCGGGATCGAACCGCTGACCTCCTGCGTGCAAGGCAGGCGCTCTCCCAGCTGAGCTAAGGCCCCTTATAATTTGTCTAGCAACGTCCTACTCTCACAGGGGGAAACCCCCAACTACCATCGGCGCAGAAGAGCTTAACGATCGTGTTCGGCATGGGAACGAGTGTGACCTCTTCGCTATCGCCACTAAACTATTTTCAGTCAAAGAAATTGTCCAGCTCCAACACCTAACTCCTTGTGACGCTTCAACTCACATTCAGAAGTTAAAAAACAACTTCTTCGGTAAGTCTCCATCGCACTGCGAAGTTGACCAAGGTGTTTCCGCTTTTCGTTTCATTCTTTGAAAACTAGATAACAACCGTACACACATTCAAGATTTGAGCTTCATTGAATTCAATTCGTCTTATTTTTAGGATAAGTCCTCGACCGATTAGTATCTCTCAGCTCCACGTGTCACCACGCGTCCACCCGAGACCTATCAACCTCATAATCTTTAAGGGGTCTTACTGGATTAACTCCAAGGGAAATCTCATCTCGAGGGGGGCTTCATGCTTAGATGCTTTCAGCACTTATCCCTTCCATACGTAGCTACCCAGCTATGCTCCTGGCGGAACAACTGGTACACCAGCGGTATGTCCATCCCGGTCCTCTCGTACTAAGGACAGCTCCTCTCAAATTTCCTGCGCCCGCGACGGATAGGGACCGAACTGTCTCACGACGTTCTGAACCCAGCTCGCGTACCGCTTTAATGGGCGAACAGCCCAACCCTTGGGACCTACTTCAGCCCCAGGATGCGATGAGCCGACATCGAGGTGCCAAACCTCCCCGTCGATGTGGACTCTTGGGGGAGATAAGCCTGTTATCCCCAGGGTAGCTTTTATCCGTTGAGCGATGGCCCTTCCATGCGGTACCACCGGATCACTAAGCCCGACTTTCGTCCCTGCTCGACTTGTAGGTCTCGCAGTCAAGCTCCCTTATGCCTTTGCACTCTACGAATGATTTCCAACCATTCTGAGGGAACCTTTGGGCGCCTCCGTTACTCTTTAGGAGGCGACCGCCCCAGTCAAACTGCCCACCAGACACTGTCCCCGAACCGGATCACGGTCCTAGGTTAGAATTTCAATACAATCAGGGTAGTATCCCACCGACGCCTCCACCGAAGCTGGCGCTCCGGTTTCTAAGGCTCCTACCTATCCTGTACAAATTGTATCAAAATTCAATATCAAGCTACAGTAAAGCTCCATGGGGTCTTTCCGTCCTGTCGCGGGTAACCTGCATCTTCACAGGTAATATAATTTCACCGGGTCTCTCGTTGAGACAGTATCCAAATCGTTACACCATTCGTGCGGGTCGGAACTTACCCGACAAGGAATTTCGCTACCTTAGGACCGTTATAGTTACGGCCGCCGTTTACTGGGGCTTCAATTGAGAGCTTCTCCTTACGGATAACCCCTCCTCTTAACCTTCCAGCACCGGGCAGGTGTCAGCCCCTATACTTCGCCTTGCGGCTTCGCAGAGACCTGTGTTTTTGCTAAACAGTCGCTTGGATCTATTCACTGCGGCTCTCTCGGGCTTTAACACCCTAATAGAGCACCCCTTCTCCCGAAGTTACGGGGTCATTTTGCCGAGTTCCTTAACGAGAGTTCTCCCGCGCGTCTTAGAATTCTCTTCTCGCCTACCTGTGTCGGTTTACGGTACGGGCACCTCTCACCTCGCTAGAGGCTTTTCTAGGCAGTGTAGGATCAGGAACTTCGCTACTAAATTTCGCTCGCCATCACAGCTCAGCCTTCACAAGAGGCGGATTTGCCTACCTCTTAGCCTAACTGCTTGGACGCACATTTCCATCAGTGCGCTTACCCTACCTTACTGCGTCCCCCCATTACTCAAACGGTGAGGAGGTGGTACAGGAATTTCGACCTGTTGTCCATCGCCTACGCTTTTCAGCCTCGGCTTAGGTCCCGACTTACCCTGAGAGGACGAGCCTTCCTCAGGAAACCTTGGGCTTTCGACGGAGGGGATTCTCACCCCTCTTTTCGCTACTCATACCGGCATTCTCACTTCTAAGCGCTCCACTAGTCCTTACGGTCTAACTTCGCTGCACTTAGAACGCTCCCCTACCACTGACACCTAAGGTGTCAATCCATAGCTTCGGTGATACGTTTAGCCCCGGTACATTTTCGGCGCAGAGTCACTCGACCAGTGAGCTATTACGCACTCTTTAAATGGTGGCTGCTTCTAAGCCAACATCCTGGTTGTCTGGGCAACTCCACATCCTTCTCCACTTAACGTATACTTTGGGACCTTAGCTGATGGTCTGGGCTGTTTCCCTCTTGACTACGGATCTTAGCACTCGCAGTCTGACTCCCGAGGATAAGTAATTGGCATTCGGAGTTTGACTGAATTCGGTAATCCTGTGGGGACCCCTAGTCCAATCAGTGCTCTACCTCCAATACTCTCACCTCGAGGCTAGCCCTAAAGCTATTTCGGGGAGAACCAGCTATCTCCGTGTTCGATTGGCATTTCACCCCTACCCACACCTCATCCCCGCATTTTTCAACATGCGTGGGTTCGGGCCTCCATTCAGTGTTACCTGAACTTCACCCTGGACATGGGTAGATCACACGGTTTCGGGTCTACGACCACGTACTCATTCGCCCTATTCAGACTCGCTTTCGCTGCGGCTCCGCCTTCTCAGCTTAACCTTGCACGTAATCGTAACTCGCCGGTTCATTCTACAAAAGGCACGCCATCACCCAGCCTTTTCCAAAGGAAAAGACATCGGGCTTTGACTACTTGTAGGCACACGGTTTCAGGATCTCTTTCACTCCCCTCCCGGGGTGCTTTTCACCTTTCCCTCACGGTACTGGTTCACTATCGGTCACTAGGAAGTATTTAGCCTTGGGAGATGGTCCTCCCGGATTCCGACGGGGTTTCACGTGTCCCGCCGTACTCAGGATACACTCTGGAGGAAATGAAGTTTCGATTACAGGGCTGTTACCTTGTCTCGCGGACCTTTCCAGATCGCTTCGTCTACTTCATTTCTTTGTAACTCCGTATAGAGTGTCCTACAACCCCAAGGGGCAAGCCCCTTGGTTTGGGCTGTTTCCGTTTCGCTCGCCGCTACTCAGGAAATCGATAATTTCTTTCTCTTCCTCCGGGTACTTAGATGTTTCAGTTCCCCGGGTCTGCCTCCTCATAGCCTATGTATTCAGCTATGGGTACCATCCCATTACGGATGGTGGGTTCCCCCATTCGGATATCTCTGGATCAAAGCTTACTTACAGCTCCCCAAAGCATTTCGGTGTTCGTCCCGTCCTTCTTCGGCTCCTAGTGCCAAGGCATTCACCGTGCGCCCTTTCTAACTTAACCTAATCTTTTTGTGATAAGCTTCGCATTTCTTCGTCAACTGACGCTCAGAACTCGTCCTCATGTACCCAAAAGTACATTGCGGGGATCGCCTCGCTTGTTTCCTTGAACTCCTCGCTTCTCTCCAAAAAAATACCTGGTGTCTTTTTACAAAAACACCTGTTAAAAGGATTTCTACGTCGAATTGAATTCTTGACTACTCAAATTTACCTTCACGTTTTTACAAACTTTCCGGTAAAACTTAAATGTGTTGTTATTGTTGTTATCTAGTTTTCAAAGAACGAAAAGCCAATTGATAAGCTTCGTATTTCTTCGTCAGCGGCGTGTGCCAATCGTCCTCATGTACCTTATGTACATTCCGGGGATTGTCCCACTTGCTTTCTCGAACTACTTGCTTCTAAATTGCCTTTATTAAATTGGAAGATTATTCTTCCAAAACTGAACACACAGCGTAAGCGTACTTCTACTAATGAAAGCAAAAGTATCGACTAGAGTTTTAACTCCATAGAAAGGAGGTGATCCAGCCGCACCTTCCGATACGGCTACCTTGTTACGACTTCACCCCAATCATCTGTCCCACCTTAGGCGGCTGGCTCCTAAGTAAACTTAGGTTACCCCACCGACTTCGGGTGTTACAAACTCTCGTGGTGTGACGGGCGGTGTGTACAAGGCCCGGGAACGTATTCACCGTGGCATGCTGATCCACGATTACTAGCAATTCCGGCTTCATGCAGGCGAGTTGCAGCCTGCAATCCGAACTGAGAATGGCTTTATGGGATTGGCTCGACCTCGCGGTTTTGCGACCCTTTGTACCATCCATTGTAGCACGTGTGTAGCCCAGGTCATAAGGGGCATGATGATTTGACGTCATCCCCACCTTCCTCCGGTTTATCACCGGCAGTCACCTTAGAGTGCCCAACTGAATGCTGGCAACTAAGATCAAGGGTTGCGCTCGTTGCGGGACTTAACCCAACATCTCACGACACGAGCTGACGACAACCATGCACCACCTGTCACTTTGTCCCCCGAAGGGGAAAGCCCTATCTCTAGGGTGGTCAAAGGATGTCAAGACCTGGTAAGGTTCTTCGCGTTGCTTCGAATTAAACCACATGCTCCACTGCTTGTGCGGGCCCCCGTCAATTCCTTTGAGTTTCAACCTTGCGGTCGTACTCCCCAGGCGGAGTGCTTAATGTGTTAACTTCGGCACTAAGGGCATCGAAACCCCTAACACCTAGCACTCATCGTTTACGGCGTGGACTACCAGGGTATCTAATCCTGTTTGCTCCCCACGCTTTCGCGCCTCAGCGTCAGTTACAGACCAGAGAGTCGCCTTCGCCACTGGTGTTCCTCCATATATCTACGCATTTCACCGCTACACATGGAATTCCACTCTCCTCTTCTGTACTCAAGTCCCCCAGTTTCCAATGGCCGCTCGTGGTTGAGCCACGAGATTTCACATCAGACTTAAAGGACCGCCTGCGCGCGCTTTACGCCCAATAATTCCGGACAACGCTTGCCACCTACGTATTACCGCGGCTGCTGGCACGTAGTTAGCCGTGGCTTTCTGGTTAGGTACCGTCAAGGTACCGCCCTATTTGAACGGTACTTGTTCTTCCCTAACAACAGAACTTTACGACCCGAAGGCCTTCATCGTTCACGCGGCGTTGCTCCGTCAGACTTTCGTCCATTGCGGAAGATTCCCTACTGCTGCCTCCCGTAGGAGTCTGGGCCGTGTCTCAGTCCCAGTGTGGCCGATCACCCTCTCAGGTCGGCTACGCATCGTCGCCTTGGTAAGCCATTACCTTACCAACTAGCTAATGCGCCGCGGGCCCATCCCGTAGTGTTAGGTAAAACCCAACTTTTACTTTTCTGTCAGGTGACAAAAAAGATTATCCGGTATTAGCTTCGGTTTCCCGAAGTTATCCCAGTCTACAGGGCAGGTTGCCCACGTGTTACTCACCCGTCCGCCGCTAAATTTTGAGAGCAAGCTCTCAAAATTCCGCTCGACTTGCATGTATTAGGCACGCCGCCAGCGTTCGTCCTGAGCCAGGATCAAACTCTCCATTAAAGTGTTGTTTGATTTAGCTCTTCTTACATAAGATGTGTTCGCTTCGACGTTAGTCGGGCTCTCACTCCTATTTCTTGCATTGACGAGATATTACTATCTCTACTTCGCTTGGCTGTGTGTTCAGTTTTCAAAGAACAAAGTTAATATTTCTACTTCATAAAAATTGTCGATATGTTGTATCTCTTTTTGGCGACAAAATTAATTATACCACAATACCTTTGTCATGACAAGGATTTTTTTAAATGAATTATTTGTTGATCTTATATCTTTGCCCAACAAAGATTTATTTTACTTTGTTTTTTAGTTTTAGTCAATATCAAAAATCAAATTAGAGTAACTTCTATCTTCATTTACTCAAATATTAATCATTCGCAAATTCTTTTCTTCGTTTAGCCATTAAATATTCTACCACCATTAACTATAATTATTAGTCTCCCTTACCTTTGAATTTTTCATAAAATTTCTAAACTTTTAAAATAATTGTCACCTTTTTAAGAATATTAGTTGACAATAAGTTTTTTGTTTTTTATTATTAATGTAAACTTATATCTAAAAGGGGTGGACAATTGAATGGATAAACAAAGATTCCGTACCGTTGATATTACATATGTAGCAATGTTTGCTGCGTTGATGGCCATTGGCGCTAATGCAACATCTTTCATTATGATCGGGCCTGTCCCACTAACACTGCAAACATTTTTTGCAATATTAGCGGGAGCACTACTAGGATCGCGTCTCGGAAGTATGTCAATGATCATCTACACATTAGTAGGTTTTATGGGGGTTCCTGTATTTGCCCAAATGAGTGGCGGTTTTGCCACTCTAACTAAACCTACATTCGGTTTTATTATTTCTTTTATTATCATTGCATACGTAGCAGGTAAAATTGTCGAATCAAAACCAAAGCCAACATTAGTTACATTTTTCATCGCTTGTTATGTAGGTTTGATTCTGAATTACCTAATCGGTACTACCTATTTATTTGCTTCATTAAAATATTTTTTAGGTATGGAACAATTAACCTACTTAAGCGCTTGGAAAATGATGGTTATATTTATCTATAAAGATATTGTAGTTACATTCATAGCGGCGCTACTCTGCCCTAAAATTTATCGTGCAGTAAATAAGTCCACACAACACAGACCAAGTTCAGCTGCATAGTAAAAAAGGCTCATCGCAAATTTAATGCGATGAGCCTTTTTACATACCGTGAGGCCTTACTTCGAATTCATCTAAGCGATTTTTATCACCTTCATAGATCAAAGATTAAGGTTAGTGACAAACTTATAATATCTATTGCCAGAAAACTATAACGAGAATATTGATGATGTTTACTTTCTTTATCACTGTCATCATGAACCGTAATTTCCATTTTTTCTGCAACAACTGTTATAAAAGAGTTTTGATCGCTTCTAAGTCAACTTAAAACTAATTTCTAATTAAAGTACCATTGCCGCTATCCAACCAAAGATGATTAGCGGAATATTAAAATGCAAGAATGTTGGAACACATGTATCCCAAATATGATTGTGCTGCCCGTCAGCATTTAAACCCGCTGTCGGTCCTAACGTACTATCTGAAGCTGGCGATCCAGCATCTCCTAACGCTGCTGCCGTTCCAATTAATGCAATGGTAGCCATTGGACTAAACCCTACAGCTAACGAAAGCGGAACAAACAGCGTTGCAATAATCGGGATCGTTGAAAAAGATGAACCGATACCCATTGTGATAAACAACCCAACAAGTAGCATTAATATAGCAGCTAGACCTTGATTAGCGCCAATTATACCGACTGATTGCTCAACAAGTAAATCAACATGCCCTGTTTCTCTAATAACCGCTGCAAACCCAGACGCTGTAATCATTACAAAGCCAATAAACGCCATCATTTTCATCCCATCAGTTAAATATTCTTCTGTGTTTTTCACGTTCATCTTGCCGCTAAATAATAAAATCACTATTCCGACAAGCGCACTTAAAATCATTGATTCTGTTACTATTTGAGCAACGAGCGCTGCAATGATTGCAACCAATGAGACAACGATCGCCCGTCGTGATATCGGTTCCACTGATACAGCTACCTCTTGATTAATTTGCTTATTTTTATAGATACGGCTTTTTCTGTAAGAGAACAACAATGCAAAAATTAAACCAACTACCATCCCTAAAATAGGTAAAAGCATCGCCACTGGGATATCCGACATTTTAATAATCAAACCGCTTTCTTCCATATTTATTTGAATAATTTCATGAAATATCAACCCGAATCCAGCCGGAATTAAAATGTAGGGAGCCTTTAAACCGAATGTTATCACCGTTGCGATCGCTCGGCGATCCACTTTAAGTTCATTTAACACTTGTAGTAAAGGTGGAATCAATATAGGTATGAAAGCAATATGAATTGGAATGACGTTTTGAGAAAAGATCGAAATTGTTAAGATTACTAGTATTAACAATACTTTTGATAAACTCTTTTTTCGAGTTTCATCATCTTTACCTACCATTTTAACAGCCAAATCAACGATTACTCTTGGTAACCCAGTCTTCGAAAGCGCAACTGCAAAGCCACCTAGCAAGGCGTAACTTAATGCAACAACCGCATTTCCTCCTAAACCACCTGAAAAAATATCAATCGTTTCTAAAATTGTAAAATCAGCTATAAAACCACCCGCAAGCGCTCCTAATAATAATGCGATGACAACATGAACTCTAAATAAGCTTAGAACTAGCATGATCGCAACTGCTACTATAACCGCATTCATATCCAGCCAACTCTCCTTCTCTTTTTTGATTTACTTTAGTCTGATAAATCAATAACGTACTAAAATCATCACTAACATTATCACGCAATCTAGTATTATGTCAATATACTTTTTATTGTTAATTATGATACAAATAGCAACAATTAAAAAAATCAAATTATCGGTAGGTCCTATTAATTTGCCAAATTAATAAAAAAAACCTAGTTGAGCAAGCCCAACTAGATTTTTACTTAAAATATATTATTGTGCAGCTTCAATTTCCTCAATTAACATATTTAAAATCATTTCTGCGTCAGCACCAACATCATCAATAAAGAATTGACGAACTGGGATTGCTAACTCTCTAAATGCGTCTCTTTCAGCGGCACTTAGTTCAATAACTTCTGTTGGATGTGTATCGTTATTTTTGATACTATCTAACAGTTCTTCGTTCATGCGTTCTTGCATCTCATAGGCAACAGGACGCATTTCTTCTACTGTTTCATCAATCATCGCTTGGATATCAGCAGGTAGCCCTTGATAGAAATCTGAATTTACTGTTGTCATCGCCACATAAATGTTATGCTCTGAAATCGTCATATGATCTTGCACTTCATGAAACTTAGCATCTTCAATAAAGAAAATTGGATTTTCCTGACCCTCAACAATCCCTTGTTGTAAACTCGTATAAAGCTCGCCCCAACTCATTTCAGTAGGGTTTGCATTGTAAGCTTCGTAAGACCGTAAAATTAACGGCGAAGATTGTGTTCTCATTTTTAAACTGTCAAAATCTGCTGGTGTACGTAATTCCCTACTACCAGTCCACTGCATCGCACCTTCTGTCCAATAAGCAAGTGGTTTAATGTTAAAGTTCTCATACTTCTCTGTTAAGTGAACATTTAAAGCCTCACTTGTATCAAGAACATGTTGATTTACTTCCATATCATCACTAAATAAAAAGTGTAGCGCAAATAATTGACCTTCACTTACCATCGTACCCGTAAACCCCGGTGAAACAATCGCAAATTCTACTCCACCACTTTGTAATAATTCAACTTGGTTGACTTCACTCCCTAGACCACCAAATTGATATACTTCCATATTAATTTTGCCGTCTGACTTTTCCTTTAAGCGATCAGCAAATTCAGCTGCATACTCATATTGAACTTGCCCTTCGTACTCTTCAGTTACAAACTTCCAGTCATACGTTTCTTGATCGTTCGCAGAAGCATCACCATCATTACTATCGCTACTACCACATGCCACTAAAACTAAACTAAACACAAACATTAAAACTAGCGCTAAAATTCCTTTTTTATTTACTATCATCAAATACCCCCATGTTTTTTATATTTATACTAGCATTAGAAATACTAGGCCTTACTAATTTAAGTTTCATTATATAACGATAAAATAACGATAAAATAATGAAATATCTTCAAACAAAATCACTAAAATCGCAACGATAATTAACATTACAATGTAAGGCGGTGTTCCTCTTATTACCTCTAAATAAGGACGTTCAAAAACTGCACTTGCCGTAAAAATGTCCACTCCAAATGGAGGCGTTGCAGAACCAAGTGCTGCTTGAAAAACAATAACTACACCTAAGTGAACCGGGTCTACGCCGGCCATCATAGCCACTGGGTAGAAAATCGGTGTTAAGATTAAAATGACGACAATTGGATCGACAAACATACATCCGATAAAGAAAAAAATCGCGACCATCATCAAGACATAAAGCGCTGTTGGCTCAGCCGAAAAAACAGCTGACGTGATCATTTGAGGAATTCTTGCATACGAGATTACCCAAGAGAACGCTTGACCACCGGCAACAAGAACAAAAACAGCTGATGTAACTAAGCCTGTTGATAACGCTATTTTTGGAACGTCAGTTATTTTAATTGAACGAAAAATAAGAACCTCTAAAATAAGCGCATATAAAACTGAAATAGCCGCTGCCTCTGTCGGCGTAAAATATCCAGTATAAATACCACCAACTATGATGATCGGAAATCCTAGCGGCAACAAGGCTTTTTTCGTAAAGGTAATGCGTTCAGCCCAAGATGCTTTTTCTGCCAATGGAATTTTATACCACCTAGCATATAAATAACTATAAGTGGCAAAAAACAAGAAAATTAATAGCCCAGGACCAATACCAGCAATAAATAATTCACCAGGTGATGTTCCTGAAACGACCGCATAAACGATCATCCCAATACTAGGCGGGATTAATAAGGCAATATCACTGGCATTAATGATTAAGGCAATTGCACTTGAATCTTTATATCCAACCGATAACAACCGTTGCCGCATCGGCTTTCCTATTGCAACAACAGTTGCTTGGGTAGAACCAGAAATCGAACCAAATAATGTACAAGCTGCCGCTGTTGTAATTGCATAGCCTCCGCGGACATGACCAATAAATCCGCCGATAAAATCTAATAGCCGTTGCGATGTTTTTCCGGTAGACATGATGTCTGCTGCAAAGATAAACAGCGGAACCGCTAATAGAACATAACCACTAACACCTTCGATCATTTGTTGAATCATAAACCAAGCATCAATAGCAGGGAAGTAGATTAGTAATACTAGTAATGGTGCTGCAATTAAAGGAATCATCATCGGAAATCCTAACAGTAATAAGACCACCATGATTGTTAAAAGTGTTACAACCATAATTTTTTCCCTCTCTATTCTATTAAATTATTTGCGCTTGGGTTTTAGGATCGTTGTCGGTTTCTTTTTCGGAAAAATCTAATTTCTCGGTACCAATATAGATCTCATCTTCTTTAATGTTAATCCAGACATTTCGGAAGTATTGAAGAGCTCCTAATACAAAGCCTATTGGTAAAAAAATTGCCATAAAATATGCTGGTACTTGTAGCGCTGTCGTCACTCGACCTGTATTCATTGTCCATAACACGTATTCGAAGGAGTAGTAAGCCAATACAAGTAAAACAAACGCCGTTACTGCCGAAATCATAATCGCAAGAAACTTTTTTACTCGCTGTGGTGCTAGATCAAAAAATGCACTCATCCGAATATGCCTTCCTTTTCTTGCTGCATAACTAATTCCCATAAACGTTGCAATGATTACCGCAAACTGACTAACTTCAGCGGAAAATGACCAACTATTCTTGGTAATCACCCGACTAAGGACGTTCCCAGCTACCATAACAAAAATTAATATTACCGAATAACTTAAAATAAACTCTTCAATTTTCATTAGGTAGCGATCAAGCCTGCTTATCACTGCCAACTGTTTCACCCCTCCCAAGTTAGGTTCACGTCAAAAAAAAAAAAGCAAAGAACCGATATATATATCATAACGAAACCTACATTTGTCCTCAAATACCAAATTCTTGCTTTAACTCCGATATTATTAGGTAACATCCCCTCATTAATGATAGGGAATGTTTTATATAAAAATACCCCCTATATCTCCCATATACACCCATACATTATAATATCTATAATTCACTAAAATTACGTACCTCCTATCATTTTTTATATTTAATCTTCACCTTTTATTTACTTTTAATTTAAAAAGCTGATCCTCATACTCGAGAACCAGCCTTTTAAATTAAAAGTTTCTTGCCAAAGTAGCAAGCGTACGAACCATTGAACCTGTTCCACCCTTCGGACCAAAATCACTGGCCTTCTTTGCCCAACCAGTACCGGCAATGTCTAAATGAACCCACGGTGTATCACCAGCAAATTCGCCAACAAACAGTCCAGCAGTAATAGCGCCACCTTCACGACCTGGGGAATTATTCAAATCAGCAACATCACTAGATCGCAGCATTTCTTTGTATGGATCAAAGTTAGGAAGTCTCCATAATAATTCTCCAGCTTCTCCAGCAGCTACTAATACATCTCCAACAAATTCTTCATCATTTGTCACCGCTCCGGTTGTAACATCCGCTAAAGCAACGATAACTGCTCCTGTTAGTGTCGCTACATCAACAAGGTAATCAGCTCCTAGTTGCTTTGCATAGGTGATACCATCTGCCAAAATCAGGCGCCCTTCTGCATCTGTATTGCGAACCTCAATCGTTTTCCCACTTAGTGAAGTAATCACGTCACCAGGTTTTAAAGCACTACCATTAATTAAATTTTCCGTCGAAGGAATGACTGCCATAACGTTAACGTCTGGTTTAAGAGAGCCAATCACTTCCATCGCCCCTAATACTGTCGCAGCTCCTCCCATATCCATTTTCATCTCATGCATATTTAGTGCCGGCTTAATGGAAATCCCACCTGAATCAAAAGTTAAACCTTTACCAACAAAACTTAAAACGTTTTCCCACTTTTCCTGGCCACGATATTTAAGGACGATCATTTTTGGCGGTTGATCAGATCCTTTAGCAACCGCTAAAAGAGCTCCCATCCCTAGTTCTTCCATTTCAGCTCGCTCAAGAACAGAAAATTCCATCCCATATCGAAGTGCCACTTCTTTAGCCGCTGTTGCTAAATCTGTTGGTGTCATATAGTTAGCAGGTGCATTAACGAGCTTACGCGCTAAGTTTGTCCCGTTACTATAAGCAACGCCGACCGCAATGCTTTCTTCTATTGCTTCTTTATCTAACCCTGTATAAATGACTAGGCTTTCAATTGTCGTTACTTCTTCTATTGCTTCTTTATAGGTAAGCGTATTGTAACTCACTAAACCAATTGCTTCTGATAATGCCCTAGCAAAAAGTTCACCACCTTTTTTCTCCCTTAAAAAAGTATCAAAAGCTATTCCTACTTCTTTTTGTCGATCCTTTTTTAAACTTTTTGTTAAAGCTGCAAAAGCTTCGCGAACTTTTTCAAATGTTAAGGCTTGTTTTTTTCCAAGACCAACAAAATAAATTACTTTGGCTTCTAACTTGCCAAGTGTATGTATTTTAGTTACTTTTTTAAACTTTGTCGAAATTTCATTTTCAATCAAAAGTTCGACAATACTACCATCCATTTTTTTATCAATTTCTTTAACAATACCTTCTGGTTTATTATCATCTTCAAATAGGCCGACAACAATAGCTCCAATCTTTTTCGATAAAATATCACTATCTTTCACTTTGTACATAATACCAACTCCTAAGGATAATTTTTACTATTACTATTATAGCTTGTTTTCTAATTTATTTCGAGTAACTAAGTTTCTTGAACATTCTTGTTTGTTGTTAATCTGTTATAATGTAAACAACTTTTCACTTTTTAAATAGAAAAGTTTTTTCCAATAAAATATAATTAACTAAATGGAGAAACGGGTATCAATAAAAGGACGAGATTTTTACGACCAATCAGGAAGGGAATTCATTAAACTATGGAGATACTGACAAATTTTCCTTTATGGGCTGCTTTAATAGCTATAGGATTGGCACAATTTATCAAAGTACCACTTCAATATATTGCAACGAAAAGATTTGATTGGACATTGATTACGAGCACTGGTGGCATGCCAAGTTCACATTCAGCCGCCGTTACCGCTTTGAGTACGGCTTTCGCTCTTACAGAAGGTTTAGAATCGCCCTACTTCGCCATTTCAGCAATTTTTGGAGTTATTGTTATGTTTGATGCGTCTGGAGTACGCCGCCATGCTGGCGAACAAGCCACTGTCCTAAATCGATTAGTTGCTGATTTTAATAAACTTCTAACCGAAGTAAAATCGTGGCCCGAGAAAAAAGAGCAAGAAAAACGTAAAGAACTAAAAGAACTGTTAGGACACCAACCAATTGAAGTGTTTTTCGGTGGTTTAACAGGTATATTGTTAACGTTTTTATTACATTTTTTATTATTTTAATTGAATGAATTTCATTTTATTGTTTTTCTTTATCTTTTTAATAATCATCTTGCTTATTTTTCACTACAATTTGGGGGTTAATATATGAGACTAATTTCAATCTGTCCTAGTAATACTGAACTTCTTGCTTATTTAGGTTTAACTGAACAACTTGTTGCTGTAGACGATTTTTCTGATTGGCCGGAGGAAATCAATAGCTTGCCGCGTCTTGGTTCTGATTTGTCTATTGATATGGATAAGCTTCAAGCTTTAAAGCCAGACCTTGTACTCGCCTCGCTGAGTGTCCCAGGTATGGAGCGTAATGTGGAGGAGCTTGAGAAAAGAAATATTCCCCACATCGTTCTTAATCCTAATTCACTTCAAGAAATTTACGAAGACCTGCTCACAGTCGGAGAGAAAACCGGTACTGCCATAAAGGCAAAAGAAGTAGCTGAGAAATTTCTAGCAGAAATAAATTATTATAAAGAGTTACATAAAGAAGATACTAATGGACTTATTTATTGGGAATGGTGGCCTAAACCAATTTTCACTCCAGGAAAATATAATTGGTTAACAGATGTCAGTGAAATAGTTGGTGGTGAAAACTGTTTTTCGGACTATGAAAAATCAAGTGTTCAAACTGACTGGGCAACAGTAATCGAAAAAAATCCAGATCATATATGCATGGTCTGGGTCGGAGTTAAAGAAGAAAAAATGAAGCTTGCAGCAATCACAAAGCGCGAAAAAGCAAACGAAATTAAAGCTGTTCAAAATAATAACCTTTACATACTTGAAGAAGCCCTCTTTTGTCGTCCGTCTCCAAGAATAATTGATGGAATTAAAAAGCTATCTTCTATATTGAAGTGAGCATCTAGGCGCTGCTCCTGCGGTTACTCGTCGCAAAACCTACTATGAAGTAATTCAAAGATGTGTCTTGGAGCTAGACAAAGAAAAGCACAAGCGTCTTGGTAGATTCGAGTATGTTGGAGACTTGACAACACAAATGTCCATATGCATTGAAATCGCATATGGACATTTTAACCATTTATCTGTAACCCACCAACACTTATCTAGCAAAAGAAAGTTGTCTTCGAAATACTTGAACTGCTTCTGCCTCATTCAAATTTTTCAGATCATGGTCAGTTAAACGACCATTTCCTTTTTCGACAAGGTAGACTTCCACTTCTTTTTTACCCCACTGACTGTAGACATCATCTACTGTCTCATAATAGAGGTCTATTTTTTTACCTTTAATCGCTGATCCAGTATCTGCTACCACTCCATAACCATAACCTGGAATGAACAAAATTGAACCGATTGGAAATGTACTTGTATCTGCTGCGATCGTCGAATATAAGTCACGCTTTACTGTAACTCCAGAAAATGTAATTCCATACTGTGGATGACCAGGATTTTTCCCAGTTGACTCAACCCCAGCAGTATATCCAGTTGCAACTACCGTTTCCGAAGGATATTGACTCCAATCAATGGCGTCCTCTAGAGTTAACGGCTCTGATTTCACTACTTCATGACTCATAATTTTTTCTTCGTTACCAAAAATAGGTAGGCTCCTTACTCTCAAAGTAAATTTTTTGAAGCCCGTGTCAGCACTAGTACGCTCCTCGACTTTATTAAGGAACGAATAATTATCTGCACTTAACAAATTATTTATCTGTTTTGCATTAACACCCGAGACTGATTCGAGCGTTGTCATTAACGCTAAACTAAACAAAAAGGTCATCGTAACTCGTCTAACTATTGTTTTGATTATTTTCATTTATTTTCACCCCTCTCAATGAATAATCTTCTCCAAAAAAGAAAAGGTTTATTCATTTCGACGTGAAAAAAGGTTAATTTTTACTAAAATGAAAGGATTTGTCCAAACCAATAAAGTAGCCACATAGATCCACGCGGCACAGAATCTGTATTATGAAATTCATTTAAATGTTGTTAAAAAAAACCAATTCAGGACACTCCTTCGAGTGAAATAGCTTCTAAGTGGCGGTGATACAATTTTATGAGATTCAATCATTATTAAGATTATTTTTTAATTCATTTTTAAACATTAAAGCAATCGTTAATAAGATTTGACTAAATATAGATTTATTAAGTAAACTTGCATTAATGTATTTTTCCTAATCAAGGACGTTCAAAAAGTCCGGGGGGTGAAGTTTTGATAAGTATTCCACAGTTAATTATTTCTGTCTTAT
The DNA here is from genome assembly GCA_031761875.1 of Bacillaceae bacterium IKA-2. Lineage (GTDB taxonomy): Bacteria > Bacillota > Bacilli > Bacillales > Anaerobacillaceae > Anaerobacillus. The sequence continues at coordinate 3,777,593 of CP134492.1, forward strand.
TATTTGTTGTCTTATTTTTTGGCATTGGTTTTTTAATAAACATGTTATTACGCGCTACTTGGGTGATGGCCGTTATTTACCCTATTATCGTTATTCGCATCGTTGATGATGTAAAATTCCTCGAATATTTTACTGCACCAATTACATCTTTTTCGCTATTAGGTTCAAAATTAATTGCTCTACAAATCGCTGATATTATTGTTTTATCTTCCGGATTATTAGGGGCAATTATTGCTGGTTTTATTATTAAATTGCTCCGTAATAATGGCTATCAAATGTTTTAAACTAGATATACGCTTTTCTAGCTTCGAAAAATGCAAAAAAATGTACTGCTTGATTAAGTAGTACATTTCCCCCTCATTATTTTTATTATTCCCCATTTCCTTGGCACTTATTATTAGGTCGGCCACCCATTTAAAAAAATATTTTATAACTGGAATATAGAAATACGTCACCTGGATTTGGGGATAGTTTTTGAAATGATTTTTCTTTTAATTGCTGTAAGAATAGGCGAACCATCGTCGAGCTATTAGTATCCGCTTCTAGCTGTTCTTTCGTCATGTAGGCTACGTCCTCAATTTCACCTTCCTGAGCCCTTAGTGAACCACCAATATCTACTAATAGAAAGACGATCAAATTGTCGCTAACCACTTCATCGATTACTCCAGATCTCACACCAACAATGTCTTTTACTTTCGTAATGATACCTGTTTCCTCGAAAACTTCTCGACTCGCTGCCTCATCTACTGTTTCACCTTCATTAACAAAACCTGCCGGAAACGACCAGCGACCTTTAAGCCCACCATAATTTTTCTTGACAACAAGCCATTTGTCATCCTTAATAACAATTCCCGCTGCTGCCAGCCATACATTACTGCGATCTTTCTTCAAAAAACGGATCCTCCCTCCAACAATTTCTGATCTATGCTCACCCTTAATTATTCATATGTGCGTTTACAAAGAGGCGGAAAATCAAACTTTCTCAAGGGTTTAACTGCAATGATTACCAAACTCTTGAACTTCTCCTACATGTATTAATCTTATCGCAATGGTTTAAGAAAATAAAGAACTAACTCGATAAGTCGTCTTCGGCGCATACTCAAGTCGAGGTCGCACGTTAACGATAAGAAGTTAGCTCATATAAAACATTTTATGAAAATATATTTAATTTTCCTTTTTTGACAACTAAAGGTACACCACCAAGAAGATAAAGATAACGGTTGTCAATGATTTTTTTCACCGCCGAAGCTGATGAACCGTATAATTTCCTTGAACCAACAATACCAATAGCTTCTTTTCCGCCTAATGAAGCAACAGTTCCCTTAATATCCGCTTTAAAGGCTTCAAGGTTATTATCTCCAGATAGTAACTTTTGAAGGTTTTTTGCTAATGTTCCTGACTGTTGAATGGCAATTTGTGCAGTTGGTGGATATGGACGATTACTTTCTTCATCAATAATTAAAGCACAGTCACCGATAACAAAGACGTCTTCATAACCCGGTATTCTTAAATCCGCTTCAACTTTAATTCTACCACGCATCGTTTCAAAACCAGATTTATCTAAGATCGCACTTCCACGAACACCCGTTGTCCAGACAATTGTTTTCGTACGAATTTCCTCACCTGACGCTAAGAAAACACCATCTTTTGTAACTTCTTTAATAGGTGTGCTAATTAAAAATTCAACCCCGCGGCTTTCCAATAAATTCATTGCATAATCAACTAATTCAGGGTCAAAACCTGGTAAAGCTGTAGGAGCTGCTTCAACACTAAGAATTCGAACTTTACTACGATCGATATCATATTCTTTACAAAGCTCTGGAATTCTTTCAGTTAATTCTCCTACAAACTCGATACCCGTAAAGCCTGCACCCGCTATTACAAACGTTAAATTTTCATCATGCTTAATATCGGAATTATTATAAGAAGCAAACATATACTCAATGTGCTCACGAATTTGCCGTACCGAGTTAACACTGCGGATAGCAAATGCATGTTCCACAACTCCTGGAATTCCAAATGTTTCAGGTTCAGATCCGAGACCAACGACTAAATAATCGTACTCAAGCTCTCTACTTTCTAGAATTACCTTCTTCTCTGAAGTCTTAATTTCGACAACAAGATCTTTTATAAATTTGACTTTATTTGTATCGATAACACTATCAATCCGCATTCTTGTACGGTCATGATGAAGCGTTCCTGCCGCAGGCTCATGCAACCATGTTGTTTGGTAGTGGTAGTTGTGTTTATTTACTAATATAATTTCAGCGTCATTTAACGCAAGTTGCTTCGATAATTTAGAAGCTGTCATCATTCCACCGTAACCCGCACCTAAAATTAAAATTCTCGGTTTTTTCATCATATTGAATCACTCCATTTTTATATTTTACGCATAGGATAAGTAACGTTATTTTTTCCCGTTACATTTGAACCTAAAGCAAGAGGTTTTTACCATGTCTAATTTGTGATTGTTTTCACTTATCTTTACAAGACAATAATTTTGTGATGTTTTTCACTTACTAAGCGAAAAAAACTGTCTCCAAATCTTAATCACTTGAATTTTAGCCGTGAATTTTTAAATTGTCATAAAATATTCACATTTAACTTCTTAATTCAATAATAATCCCTAATCGAAATAAAATCAACCATTTTAGCTTACTTTTTATACTTTTTTTATATTAATGTATTCAAATGATATCAACTATAGATGGTTGCTTAGCTCTTACACAGAACACTTCCATTGATTTTAATTTTTTTAAGTTAAAACACTGAAAAACCAGTAGTGTAAGCGTTCTTATTTCGAATTTTTTGTTTTGTATTGCTAATTATTTTTTTAGTCTTTCAATTGTAGAACTTAACCTTTATAATATTATATGTAATGATCAATCGTTAAAATTTATTGGGGGTGCTAGTCTTGGTTCAAGATACAAATGTATATGATATTACGGTTATCGGTGGTGGCCCTGTGGGGATTTTCACTGCTTTTTATGCCGGTATGAGACAGGCTAAAGTAAAAATTATTGAAGCAATGCCGCAATTAGGAGGGCAACTTTCGGCTCTATATCCAGAAAAATACATATATGATATTGCTGGATTTCCTAAAATCCGTGCTCAGGAATTGATTGACAATTTAACTGAACAAGCAAAGCAATTTGAACCGACTGTCGTTTTAGAACAAACAGTTGAAAAAATTGTAAAAATTACTAAAGATGGCGAAGAAATATTTCAGCTAACTACAAAGAATGGCGTTCATTTATCAAAAACAATTATATTAACTGCTGGTATTGGTGCATTCCAACCGCGCCGTATTGAAAACGAAGGCGCTGATAAGTACGAAGGTAAAAATCTTCACTACTTCGTTGACGACTTAAACGTTTTTGCTGGTGAAAATGTACTAGTTAATGGTGGTGGAGACTCTGCTGTTGACTGGGCGTTAATGCTTGGAGATATTGCGGAAAAAGTAACAATTGTTCACCGCCGTGAAATGTTTAGAGCTCACGAGCACAGCGTTGAGTTACTAATGAATTCAGAGAAAATTGATGTTCGTACGCCTTACACAATCTCAGAACTTATCGGTGATGATGAGAAAGTAAATAAAGTTGTCATTAGTGAAGTACGTGGCGACAAATCAGAAACAATTGAAGTTGATTCTGTTGTTGTTAACTTCGGTTTTATCTCAGCACTTGGTCCAATTAAAGATTGGGGCCTTGAAATCGAGAAAAACTGCGTTGTTGTTAACTCGAAGATGGAAACGAACATCCCTGGTATTTATGCTTCGGGAGATATCGCTACTTATGAGGGTAAAATGAAGTTAATTGCATCTGGTTTCGGGGAAGCTCCAACTGCAGTTAACAGCGCAAAAGACTTTATTGATCCTGATAGAGCTAAAGCCCACGCACATAGCTCGAGTATGTTTTCTAAATAAATCATTGTAAATTGATATTTCCAAAGGGTTAAGTCAATACTTAACCCTTTTTTACTAGAAAAAATATCAAAATGAGAGTAACGCTTAGAGCGTCACTCTCATTTTTTAATACTATTCGCTTTTTAGCAATCCTCAGGTGTTCCTGCGTTTTCCTTCGTTCTAAATGAAGAACCACACCCGCAACTAGCAACTGCATTAGGATTATCGATGGTAAAACCGCCACCCATCTCATTTTCTTTAAAATCGATGTTGACACCTTCTAGCATTGGCACGTTTTCACTATCTACAATAACATCTATTCCATGCTGTTCTAATTTCAAGTCCTGTTCCTCGACGTTACTATCAAAGCCCATACCATAAGAAAGACCACTACAGCCTCCACCTTTAACGCCGATACGAAGATAAAGCTTTTGTCCCTCTTCTTGCTGATCTGTTAACATCTCTTTAATTTTAACTGCTGCTTGCTCAGTAATTATAATCATTATTTTTTCCTCCTTTTTAAACACGCTCTACTATATAGTATACAAACCATATAAAAAAAGCACAAGAAAACAAGTCCCTCGTGCCGTTTAATTTATTTTATGTTAATTTATTTTTTAATATAAAATTATGTTTTTTATCAATTTCTTGACTATAGGATAATACTTTTTGGTGATTTATTCCATACACAAGAGCAGCTGCAATCATTTTTTCACGTAGTTTTTCAATTTCATCTAATTCGTCATTTTGCAAACCATCTCTATTCATTTGTACACCCCTTGTCCTATTAATAGATACAGGCTGTAAATCTGTATATCCACTCTCTTTATTTTAACGAATTTACAAGGAATTTACAATTTTTTTCATGAATGTTCCTAAAAAATTATTTTTAATTCTACTTTTATTCGATATTGTTTTACGTTCAATTAGGAAAATGATAATATAAAGAAGACGTTTTTCGTTTGTCGAAATAATCAAGCTACTAATTATTGCCGATACTAAAGCGCTTGCGCTTTTCTTCTCTAGCTCCAAGACACATCTTTGGATTACTTCATAGCAGGTTTTGCGACGAGTATACCGCTGGAACAGCCCCTAGCTTCTCGGATGTTTCAACTTACTTGTAATCTACCAAGGGGCTTGTGCTTTTCTTGTTATAATTACCTATTAAGAACGGAGGAATGTTCATTATGTCTACACTACTTTTAGATAAAAAAACGCAAGAAATTTGGGAAAAGATACAGCATGGTCAACGTCTTACTATTGAAGATGGCCTATACTTATATGAAACTCCTGACCTACTCACTATTGGTCAACTCGCTAACCATGTTAACAACAAAAAAAACGGTGATAACGTTTATTTTATTGAAAATATGTATATCAATCCGACAAATGTTTGTGAGGCTTCATGTAGCTTTTGTCATTTTAAACGAAAAGAGGGCGAAGAAGGGGCTTATACAATGAGCATGGAGGAATTACTCCATTACGTTGAACAACGCTGGAACCCTAATATCCGTGAATTTCACATTGTCGGCGGCCATAACAATGATGTTCCTTTCGACTATTATTTAGATACGATCCGAACATTGAAGAAGCACTATCCGAATTGTACTGTAAAAGCTTACACGGGTGCAGAAATCGAATTTTTCGCACGTATCTCAGGACTTTCTATGGAAGAGGTACTAAAAGAATTAATCAAAGCTGGGCTTGATACATTACCTGGTGGTGGCGCTGAAATTCTAACTGAGAATTATCGCTTAAAAATGAGTCCTGATAAAGCTTCTACCGATGAGTGGTTACAAGCTCATGAGCTTGCTCATGGTTTGGGTTTAAGAACTCATGCAACAATGCTTTATGGATTAATTGAATCTCATGAAGAGCGACTGATTCATATGGATCGTTTGCGTCAACTCCAAGACAAAACAAATGGTTTTATGGTATTTATTCCTTTAGCAGTCCAACCAAAAAATGTTAACGATAGTTTAAAACGTCGTACATCTGCATTTGATGATATGCGGACATTAGCGATCAGCCGCTTAATGTTGGACAACTTTGACCACATAAAAGCATATTGGATTAATATCGGTGTTCAGTTGACACAAATGGCCTTAACATTTGGTTCAAGTGATATTCACGGCACGCTAATTGAAGAGCGTATCTCCCATTCAGCTGGTGCAGTAACTTCTCAAGGGCTAACAAGAGACGAGCTTGTTCATCTTATTAAAGGGGCTAACAAAAAACCAATAGAACGCGATACATTTTATAATATTATTAAAGAGTACTAAGAAAAGCGCAAGGCGCCTGAAGCTAGACAGACACGAAAATTTTTATGCTTTCTTACCTGAATGAATTTTATAATGCAGATTCTACGCCACTAAGATACTACATATAGTTGAATTAAAACATTTTCAACTATATGTAGATTTATGTTGCTGGTTTTTGGTATTATAAAATTCATACACCTACTAAAAAAAGGCCATTACGGCCTTTTTTTAGTTAGATAAGTATTCCCCACTACAAATTGTAACCGCAGGACCGGTCATAAGAACGTTCCCCTCTTCAGTCCAGGTAATCTTTAAGTCCCCTCCTAATAAATGAACTGTTACTTCTTTTCCTTTCAAGCTATAGTTATTTAGGATAGCTGCAACGACTGCCGCGCAAGCTCCAGTTCCACACGCCTGAGTAATTCCAGTTCCACGCTCCCAGACTCTGAAATTAAGTTCTGTTTCAGATACGACTTCAACAAACTCGACATTGACCCATTCTGGAAATTTTTCATGCTTTTCGATTTCTTTGCCGATTGTTTCTACGCGGGCCTTCTCAATATCTTCAACAAAGATTATTGCATGGGGATTACCCATTGAAACTCCTGTTATCGAGACTATTTCATCTTTAAGCTGAAATAGCTCATCAATTACAGTAGCTTCCCTTTCGCCGATCATTGGTAAATCCTTTCTTTTCAGACGTGGATTACCCATATCAACGGTCACTAAATCTACTAACCCTTTATCATTTACGTGAACCTTCGCTTCCACAAGGCCACCAAGGGTTTCGATTTTAAAAACCAAATTATCAACAAGTTGAGTTTCAAACGCATATTTCGCTACGCAGCGAAGTCCATTGCCACAATTTTTCGCTTCAGAACCGTCATTGTTAAAAATTCTCATTTTTAGATCTGCTTTTTTAGAAGGACCAATTAATATCATTCCATCGGCACCAATTCCGGTATTAACATTGGCCACTTTCATTGCCAAATTCTTAAATTGACCTTCTGAAAGTCTCTCTTCAAACAAATTGACATAAATATAACAGTTTCCTAAACCATGCATTTTTGTAAACCTCAAAGCAATCCCTCGCTTATCTTATTTTCTTAATTTTTCTGTTGTCCAAAAATAATCATCATCTGCTTCAACAATTGTCATTTTTTCAAGACAACACGGCATAATCAGATATGTTTTTATCGATTCCTTAGCCAGCTTCAAATCGGTATTTTTATAATTAGTTAACACATGATCACTACTACAATAAGGACATTTATCAATATAGATGTCTTTTCCTGACCACTCATAGGGCCACGTATTTTGAAATGGGATCATTAATTTTATCCCCCTTCCTTTGAACTAAAGCTTTTTATTTATTTTATTATAGAAACTTAATTTAAGAAAGCGAAATCATTTACATAATCATGGTCCAAGCATAGCACAAGGTTCCTGTTCTATGGCTCTTCGCAAAACCGCTATGATGTAACCAGCGGTGTCTTGCATCAAAAAAAGATTTCTATGCCAAAAAAATTATGATTTTTATGAAAAAACCCCAGTTCCAAATATAGAACTAGGGGACATAATATATTAAAAAATTAAGTTTCTTTCAATAAAAGCATAGATTTTTTTTACTAAATCGTCACTCGTTTCTCCAATAACAACTTCACCATTAACAAGAGCAAACGGGCTTGCTGCACATTTACCACAAAAACTTAGACAACCATATTCAATGACATCTAAATCCGGATCTTTTTCTAAAGTCTCTAATGCTTTTTGCGTCCCACTAGCTAAATTTGTGGCACAAAATTCAATGATCGGTCTCATTTTATCACCTCAAGATTATTCTAAAATATCGTACAACTTGTCAGGACGATTGTCAATTTTTAAGAAAAGCACTTGGAGTAAACGTCAGCCAAGTTTTTATCCCCTTTTTGCACAGATAAATGAATGAAATTCATTCATTTATCGAAATAAAAAAAAGTTTCTAAACAGATTCATGGATTTTTTTTAAAATGGATATTATAATTAAAGAAGAACTGAAAGGAGTGTTTTAATCATGAATGATCTTAAAGAGCCAGTACAGGAAGTTTTAAATAAACTACGTCCGTTTCTACAACGTGATGGAGGAGATGTTGAGTTAGTTGACATCGAAGACGGTGTTGTTAAAGTTCGTTTAATCGGAGCATGCGGATCTTGCCCAAGCTCAACGATTACTTTAAAAGCTGGTATTGAAAGAGCATTACTAGAAGAAGTACCAGGCGTAACAGAAATCGAACAAGTATTTTAATAAGAAAAGCGCAAGCGCCTTGGTCAGCTCGGGCAAGCACTGGAGGCCAATTACATGTAGCCCGCTTTTTGGCTACATGTAATTGGGTGAAGTGACCTCGAGCGGCTAGGCGCTGAAGCTAGACAGAGAAAAGCGCAAGGCGCCCGCCTATCGGCGAAAACCGGTGGAAGGCCTTTGACAGAAGTCGCTTTTTGACTTCCGAAAAGGACTGAAGCGGTCGAGCCGGTGGCGCCTGAAGCTAGACAGACACGAAAATTTTATATTTCCGTACCTTTTTAACAAAGACTGAACTTGAGATAACTACTCAAGCTCAGTCTTTTTTTGATCTGCAAATCGGCTAGTCTGTAATCTTACTCTATCTCAATTATCTTTTACCAGCTAAAACCCAGGTTCACTTTTAATCTAAACCTCTGGTTTTTACACGGTACTTCTTCTATATCTCAATTCCATTAACTACTTCTACTTTAAGACCGCCGTGATCAATTTCAACTTGATCATAATCAAAGTCAGTAAAATCGACTTTTAACCTAGTAATAACACTTTTTCCATTCCCCTTTGGAGCAAACACGATTAATGTCGGTCCAGCGCCGCTTAAAGCTGCTCCATAAGCTCCGTAATCTTTAATTAATTCGACAATTTTTTGCAGACTAGGAACCATTTCCATTCGATGGGGTTGATGAAGCAAATCGCGAACCATCATCTCTCCTGCTAGAGCCCAATTATTTGTCAGCAATGCTGCAACAAGAACATTTGATAGACTACTAGCGCGAACAGCATCTGAAAACGATAAAGTTTCAGGCAGAATAGCCCGCGCTTTTTTCGTCAATAACTGCTGAGACGGAACCATCATAATAATATCAACATCTTTTAACTCACCTTGTAGCACAAATGTTTCTTTTTCGTTATGGGTACCAATAACAAGTCCGCCGCAAACTGAAGCAGCCGCATTATCAGGATGTCCTTCGATCAAGCTTGATTCCCTAACTAGTTCCTTTGTCGTTAAATTCAACCCGATCATTTGGTTTGCCAGTTCAATTGCGGCGACTATTGCGGCCGCACTGCTTCCCATACCTTTTCCAAGCGGGATATCACTGAACATCTTGATCTGACATGGTGGCATTTCTTTCTGATATTTTTTTGCGATTTGGGTAACGACTTCATAGATAAGGTTATCTTTCCCAGAAGAAATCCCTTCTAAATTGGGACCTTGGAACGAGAATATCCATTCATCCGCTCGCGTTGCCTCAAGTCGCAAATAACGATTTAGAGCAAGTCCAATCGAATCAAATCCAGGGCCTAAATTAGCTGTGCTCCCTGGAACAGTAATCGTTATAAATGGTTCATTCACTGAAACACACCACCTCGAATTTGCTTTAAAAAAGCATCTTCGTCATTTGGAAGTACCATCGGTTTCACTGCAACTGTATCCATTGCTGTGGCTGGGTCTTTTAAACCATTTCCTGTCAGTACGCAGACAACTTGGACACCTTTTTTAATTTCACCATTATTGAGTTGTTTTTTAAGTCCGGCAATAGAAGCGCATGATGCCGGTTCTGCAAATATTCCTTCTGTACGAGCAAGCAACTGATATGCTTCTAGAATTTCAGCATCAGTAACAAAGTCAACTGCACCATTGGAAGTTTTAGCGGCATCGACTGCTTGCTCCCAGCTTGCTGGGTTGCCGATACGAATTGCCGTCGCTATTGTTTCGGGATTCTTAATTACTTCATTTCTAACTATTGCTGCAGCACCTTCGGCTTCAAAACCACGCATTTCTGGTAAGCCTGTTTGGTGTTTGTCATTATATTCCTTAAAGCCCTTCCAATACGCAGTTATATTACCTGCATTTCCAACTGGGATTGCTAGAACATCTGGGGCTTTCCCTAATACTTCACAAATTTCAAAGGCAGCCGTTTTTTGTCCTTCAATTCGATATGGATTTACTGAGTTAACTAGAGTAATTGGCTCGACTTCGCTAATTTTTCGCACAATCGTTAAAGCATCATCGAAATTTCCTTTAATTTCAAAAATTTCAGCTCCATACATGACTGCTTGAGCTAGTTTCCCCAAAGCTATTTTCCCTTCAGGAATAACGATAATCGTGCGCAAACCAGCTCGCGCGCCATATGCCGCAGCAGAAGCAGATGTATTTCCAGTAGAAGCACAAATAATTGTCTTTGAACCCTCTTCTTTTGCTTTAGCGACTGCCATAACCATGCCACGGTCTTTAAAAGAACCTGTTGGGTTGGCGCCCTCAACTTTTACATAAAGGTCAATTCCCCACTCTTTTGAAAGTGCGTCCAGATAAATCAGCGGTGTATTCCCTTCATGTAAAGTTAACTTTGGTGTTTTATCATTTATTGGTAAAAAATCCTTATACTTGTCTAATAATCCTTTATAATTACTCATCGTAACTTACCCCCTCAATACGATAACTGCTTTTAACTTCGATAACTACATCTAGATCTGTTAGACAACTTTGAATAAGTTCATATGTTCTTTTGTTCGTTTTATGCGTAATAATCACAACTTCAGCTAGTTTTTTATTTTTAATTGGCATTTGTAATAACTTTTCAAAAGAAACGTCATTTTCTGAAAAAAGTGATGTGATCGCCGCAAATGCTCCTGCCTTATCTTCAACGTGCAATCGCATAAAATATTTCGAAATAATCTCTAGGTCTGTTTTCAATAGCTTTTCGTGAAGTGGTGGAAGTGCGCTTCTGCCGTTGACACCAAGTCGCATATTTTTCATCACAGTAATCAAATCAGAAACAACTGCTGTTGCCGTTGGTAATGAACCAGCTCCTGGTCCATAAAACATCGTTTCTCCTACTGCTTCACCATAAACGTACACGGCATTATAGACATCGTTAACAGATGCAAGTGGATGATTTTTTGGTAAAAGCGTTGGTTGCACACTAATTTCAACTTTTCCTTCATTACGTTGAGCAATCCCAATTAATTTCATTACATAACCTAATTGTTTCGCATAACTTAAATCTTCTTCAGTAATTTCTGAAATTCCTGTTACCGAAACATCTTCTAATGCAATATTCATTGAAAATCCTAATGTTCCTAAAATTGCCATCTTTCTAGCGGCATCAAGACCACCTACATCAGATGTTGGATCACTTTCAGCATAACCTAGCTCTTGAGCTTCTTTTAAAACATCTTCGTAACAACTTCCTTCATTGCTCATTTTTGTCAGTATATAGTTTGTTGTACCGTTGACTATCCCCATCATTTTTGTAATTCGATCAGAAGATAACCCTTCAACTAAAGCTCGAATAATTGGAATTCCACCAGCGACACTTGCTTCATAAAATAAGTCACAGCCATTACGAGATGCCACTGTGATTAATTCAGCTCCATGCATAGCCATTAAATCTTTATTTGCTGTTACCACATGCTTTTTATTTTCAAGAGCACGAATAATATATTGTCTAGCTACATCTATGCCACCGATTACTTCAACAATAATATCAATGTTAGGATTGGATATGACATCTTCTGGATCTTCTGTTAACTGATCCTTGGACACACGAACTGCCCTTGGCTTATTCACATCATTAACTAAAATTTTATCGACAGTAACCGATGATCCTACTTGATGTTTTAATTCTTGTTGATGATTTTCAATGATCCGAATCACACCGCTACCTACCGTACCTAAACCTAATAATCCAATTGAAATATTATTAGCCACTTTTACCACTCCTGACGAACTCTTTTTTACGAATCTAATTTATATTTTAAAATTGGATTGTTAGTTTAAAGAAACTATCGAGTTTCTACAAACTTCAACACTGTGCCAGCATTATTTCACTTAGGCATTACCAAAAAAATAATCGATCAGTATGAGACGGTCTATTATTTTTTTTGCAACGCCTTAGCCTCTTTAAAATCTCTAAAGTGTTTTTTCTAGAAATACATTTGTTTATCTATAAAGGACATTATATTCCGTTACTTGACGATTTACAATAGTATTTACAGATCTTTTTAATAGTCTTAGCATACATTTTTTTATTTTCAAACAATAAAGCGCTTACACTTTTTTTTGTTAAAGTGAGCTTAAAATCACTTCATTTACAATCGCTTCTGGACGATTATTTTGAAGAATATTAACAATGTTACGGCTTGCTAGTTTTGCCATTTCCATTCTCGTTTCAACGCTTGCACTTCCGATATGGGGAGTGGCGACAACATTCGGCAAGGTTAATAGTGGGTGGTCAGCACTGATTGGTTCATGACAAAAAACATCTAACCCTGCCCCTTTAATTTGCAGATTTTTCAGAGCATTGTAGAGTGCAACCTCATCAACTAAATCCCCACGAGAGACATTTATAAAAATAGCCTTATTTTTCATTTGCTTAAAAGCTTCTTTATTAAACAGGCCCTTTGTTTCAGCTGTCAGCGGCGCTAAACAAACGACAAAATCGCTCTTATTGAGGAGTTCTGTAAAGCTACAATACGTAGCATTAAGCTCTTGTTCAGCTTTTTCATTACGAGAACGATTATGGTACAAAATATTCATTTCAAAACCACTTGCTCGCCTAGCGACTGCTTGTCCAATTCGCCCCATACCAATTATGCCAATTGTTTTATGATGGACGTCTGACCCTGCAAGTAGGAGTGGCCCCCAATTTTCCCATTTTCCAGCTTTAATATATTCACAACTCTCAACAACTCTCCTGGCTGTCGCCAATAATAGTGCAAAAGTTAAATCCGCAGTTGTGTCAGAGAGCACGTCAGGGGTATTACAGATAGCAACTCCTTTTCTCGTCGCCGCTTCGATATCGATGTTATCATAACCAACCGCTAAATTAGCAACCACTTTTAAGTTCGGGGATTGACTTAATAACTCTTCATCAATTTTATCTGATAGCATTGTGTATAAAGCGTCTGCATGACTAGCTTCTTCAAGTAATTTTTTTCGTGGGACAGGAATTTCTTCATGTGGCCACATCGATACTTCTGCTATTTCAGCAAGAGCTATTAAGGCTTCTTCAGGTATTTTTCTAGTTACAAACACATATGGCTTTTTCAATTGTATCGACCCCTTTTTATCCTTTATCCCTTTAACAAAGTAAGGTGTCTCTAAAGTATAACAAAAAAGCAGTGAACATGAATACTGCTCACTACTTTTTAAATAGAAAATCGCCGTTTTCGCTAAGAGTTATTCGATCAGCTCGGTTACTTAACCAGTCTACTTTTGGTACAATTTCTTGCCAGTAAGTTGAGATTACCCGTTTGTGAAATTGTCTCAGAAACGTTTCCATTTTTTTTTCGCTACTCAACAGCTCAAAAAAACGGTCCACATAGACTTCACGCTCATCTGCATTTCGACTCCGATAATAGCCTTCAACAATTTGGAAATAGTCAATTGGAAATAAAAGCCTTCCATATATATGGCACCATGATAATAGCGAAATTTCTTCGACAATTTGGTAATCATTTAAAAATTGTCTGGATTTCTCGAAAGGATCGTCAGTTTCACCGACTATTTCTCTGATCCGCTCTGCTAAATCCCTACTTGGATAATCATAAACAAACTCAATTGGGTTCTTAACTGTCGCCTTCGTTGTATTGTCAATTGTTAACCATGTTCCAGCGGAAAATTGATAATGACAAATTGTCTTCACTTGATTTTGAATATCGTCTTTATAATCTATATTGGCATCAACAATATATTGAATTGCATTTTCGGTTCTACCTTGAAAATACGGAAATGCAGTCATAAAACTCTGATCAAAGCTTGATTTCCTCGTTTGCTTTGCTAAGTTTTCATAAAGCATATCTAATTGTGCTGACCGATTTATCCAGAAATTGGTCCAATTTGCAAACTCTTTTTTTCTTGTCAGATAAGATTTTCCACTATTATGAAGACGAGCTAATTCAAATCCGAGTGTTTTTTCCTTTTTACTTCTAGAGTAATAAGCAGGTAACTGAAACAAGACGCCATTTTTTCCGTCAACAAAGCCTGTCAAAGTTTTATTAACCGTAGGAATAAATGTTGCAATCTCATGATCACCTTGCGCCTGTAAGTGATTGCCCATCTTAATCATTTCTAGTACTTCATCATTTTCAATTTCTTCAATTGGAACGAAAAAATAATGTTTGTTTTGTACTGTAAACCCCGCAAATTCACCAAGCATAAATTTTTGCTCACTATATAACCTATATTCATCATAAACATTTCGCTCAAACAACCAAACCACTCCTTGTAGGATCGGGCCTCTACTTTCATGTGATCCTGCAAAATTAACATGGTCTAAGATAAAACCACATCGACTTTCCACTTAAAGTATATTTACTGCTTTAAACACTTTTCTATGACTAAATTAGCAAAAATTATTTTCATGAAATTGAATCTTATGACTAAACATAGAATAAAGGACTTGATTAAATCAAACAATGAAAAAGCATAATTGACGACTTCATCATTATCGCAAAAAATCGATAAGCTAAAAGAAGAAAGGAACCTGGTGATTACCATAAAAAAAGAAACAGATATTGTTGAAAAAACGGCAAGGGAATGGTTAGTAAAGCGTGGCGTCACAATTGACGATATTACAGATCTTGTTTATTTTCTACAGGTCGACTATCATACAGATTTAAATATTGAGGATTGCAGAGAAAATGTTGAGCGAGTTCTTTCTAAGCGCGAAGTTCAAAACGCAATTCTTACCGGAATACAATTAGATATGTTAGCTGAAAAAGA